>NZ_BLAY01000042.1 GCF_020521235.1 Microseira wollei NIES-4236
ATTGATTCCAGATTCATTGATGTCGGGGCACGGCAATACATATACCTCGGTTTAAAGTTGAAGATTGAGCGTGCCGTGCCCCTACCCTGTATTGATTGATTCCAGATTCATTGATGTCGGGGCGATGGGTACAGGTAATGTAGGGGCACGGCAATACAGATAGATCGGTTTAAGATTTAAGATTGAGCGTGCCGTGCCCCTACCTCGTATTGATTGATTCCAGATTCATTGATGTCGGGGCACGGCAATACATATACCTCGGTTTAAAGTTGAAGATTGAGCGTGCCGTGCTACTACCTCGTGGTACAGACTTACTTTGCTAACTCGCGCTCAATTGCAGCAATTAACTCCGGGGAATCTGGAGACACGCTGCTCTTAAAATGAGCTACAATTTCGCCTTGTTTGCTAATCAAAAATTTCTCAAAGTTCCAGGACACCTCGCCTTTTGACTCAGTTGCTTTGGTCAGCGTTGCATAAAGCGGGTGCTGCTGGGGACCCCTGGCATGAACCTTATCAAACAGTTCAAAACTGACACCGTATTTACGAGTGCAAAACTGTTGAATTTCTGCATTGCTTCCCGGTTCTTGTGCGCCGTAGTCGTTGCAGGGAAACGCTAGAATTCGCAACCCTGCATCTTGATACTTTTGGTTTAACTTTTCTAGTCCAGCGTATTGGGGCGTGTAGCCGCATTCAGAAGCCACGTTGACGATCAAGAGTACTTTCCCCCCATACTCGGATAGTTGCTTATCCTCGCCGCCTATGGTCTTGACAGCGATGTCAAAAACTGCACTGCTCATTGGAAATGTTATTTTTAGCTGCTAGGTTCTTGAATCATTTTGCTACAAAACGTCAAGAAATTCAACACTTAGGCAGAAACCCGGTTTCTGAACCCGCGTGGTTATTTATTCTTTAGGATTGTTTTCTGGTTGAAGTGGCTGCACTTGTGAATTATAGACATTCCGCTTGCTGCCATTTTCCAGCGCCTCTGTCCAAGTCTTGGCTAAACTGATAAAATCAGAAGGCATCATAATCAGCGTGGTGGTGTTATTTTCCGCGCCAATTTCCGTCAGCATTTGCAGGCGTCTTAGTTCTAATGCGGCTGGATTTTCGACAATTTTTTGCGAGGCTTCGGCTAATTTAATCGAGGCTTCTTGTTCCGCAGCGGCTTTAATTAAACGGGCGCGTTTTTCCCGAATGGCTTCGGCTTCTTTTGCCATTGCGCGTTGCATACTGGTTGGAATTTCTACATCTTTCATTTCCACCCTTTCGATGATAATCCCCCAAGGTTCAGTAATTTCATCTACGATTTCTTGGACTTTGGTATTAATTTTATCCCGGTTTTGCAGCACGTCATCCAAGATGTTTTGACCGACGACATTGCGTAAACTTGTTAAAGCGGTTTGATAGACAGCCAATTGGTAATTTTCGACTTTATTGATCGCTTTGGATGGATCGAGAATGCGGTAGTAAAGAACTGCGTTGACTTTGATCGTGACGCTATCAGCGGTAACGGTTTCTTGGGGTTCGATGTTGACGGTTTTGGTGCGGATATCGATTTGGGTTTTTTGGTCAATTACGGGTATCGTCCAGTACAAACCAGGTCCCATTACGCCTTTGATCCGACCCAGGCGAAAAATGACGCCGCGCTGATATTCCCGGTCTAGTTTTAAACCCGAAATCACCAATACAATCAAGACACCTAAAACAGTTCCTAGTAGAGAGTTTGGCATATCTAGCTAGTCTTGAACTCAGCTAAGTCTATTTTAGCTATTTCAGCCAGAGGCAGGGGACAATTTTACGGCTACTAAGTATGGCGTTCTGCAACTTCCGTTTAAACTGGTAGCCAAAGTTATAAAATTTATATTTAGTTATTAAATCTTTATTCTCGGTTGTAGAGTTCCATCATATTTGAATTATCCAGATCGATCTGGAGCGGTTTTGTACTTTCTATCTCCACAGGAACCATCCAATAAGCTTTGGCAACTGAAGTTTCATAAGGTGCATAGAGAAAGTAAGAGCCAAAAGGAACATTAGGAATTGTATACTTTCCCTCTATTCCCGTTCTAACGACTTGAAAACAACCTGTATGGGAAGAAACTTTTGCGTTCATGGCTTCGATATTTAAGTGCCAGTAACCGATGGGCGTTTTATTTTTATATATACTTTCACGCCATTTATTATCCCTGACGCGCTTAATTTCTGGTTTAATGCTGGCTTTGCATAAGGCGATTTCCAACCCTCTGAGAATATCTGAGTTTCCTGCTTCTTTGGTTACCCATGCTCCTCCTGAAATAGTCGCAGTGCGCTGGTTAACCAGGCTTAACCAGGAGTTTAAAAGACTGCTCAATTCTGAGGGGTAATTTAGAGGTTTGAAAAATCCCCATCTGTCCCAAAGTATCGTTGTTACCATAAAGGTAATAAATACCAGTAAAGTTCTTTCTAAATTGCGCCAGATATGAGATGAAGATTTTTTAGGTTTTTTGGGCGCTATTTTAGGTGCTGAACCATTGTTTCCCTGAGATGATAATTCATTTTGAACAGAGTCGTGGGAATTACCATTGGAATTAAAATTAGAGTAAGAAACCGTGGGCAATGGGGTTTCAGATTTTTGTTCCAAGTTAAATTCTTGAGTCCAAGCTGCAACTTGATCTTCTAACTGACGCGCGTAAATTTTAACACTTTTGATCGACTCAACCTGCCAAGTCATCATCGCTTGACGGATTGTGGTCACGACAGCTTTTTGATCGGGTACTTGTAATGATTCGACAAAAACGTACAAGCGATCGCCGATCGCTTTGACCGTACAACTGCTGCCCAAAGGTTGTAGCAATTGATTCATCACTTCGGCGATCGCATTGCTATTGCCCAGCTTTGCCAGTTCTAAAATACTCTTTTCTCCCATGCAGTGCTAATTGCTAATTGCTAATTGCTAATTGCCAGTTTTCTCTGGGAATTACCTTTTGTGTCAGTTGATCAACTTGCGAAGTATACTATACCAGAACTAATCCCCAGTCCCCAATCCTTGGCGAATTTGCTCTAACAATTCTTTCATCGACACCGCAGCAGGTATTATTTGCGTCGCCACCTCCTGTACCAGTTCCACTAGCGCCGGAGTCAGAAACTCTGGCGTCGCTTCACTTTGTTTTATGTATTGACAATCCTCGCATTCTGAAGTATAATCCAATCCCTTCGCTCGTCGAACCAGCACCAAGGTTGGAGGTCTGGAGTTAAACTGTCTCAAAGCATGGAAAACCTTGATCGCTGCTGGATGGGGGGCTGACTGTTCCAACTCGATCAGCAGTAAGTCAACGCTGCGGTGTTGAATTTGTCGCAAAACTTCATCCCAAGTGCGAGGGATCGCTGCTTTAAACCCAGCGGTTTGTAGGTACTGAATCAGGGCTTGCAGCCACTCCATCCGCTTTTTACCCTGGTTATTGGGTGCATCCGCAGCAGGGACAAGGGATGGTGCGGGAGCAACAGAGCAGTTTAAGTCAGGCAGCATCGAGATATTGACGACTAAAATATTCGGCTTCCAACTCATTCCGGCGGCGACTTGAATTGCCTGCAATACGGCAGAAGTTTCGCTTGGGGAACCGGGGGGTTCCAAACAAGGAAAGACCGACAAACCCTTGACTTGATTCGCCGCCAGAGCGAGCGATCGATCCAGCGTCACCAAGGGCAGAATTGCTAAAGCTTGGTGCTGACTTAGCCGTTGTAGGTAGTTTAAAGGATCGGCAATTTCTCGCTCGAGCAAAACAACGCGGGGTTGCCAAATTCTCGCTAAAAGTTCCGCTTGCTCTAGGTCATCTGCTTCTAGGACTCGGTAATGATGGCGATGCAAAACCTGACTCAGATGGGTGTCCCCGGCGCCGGTGCCATCGCTCCGGGTTAGGTATAAAATCGTCAGCTTGGTGGCGGGAAGTTGCGGTTGATTTTCTGCCGTCGGGACTGTTGTCAATTGCTCCAAGCAGTTTCGCAGCGCCTCCAATTCTACCGGCAGGCTTAAAAAATCATCGGCTCGGTTGCTCAAAGCATGTTTTTTTTCTACCATTGTTGCCGTCACGATCGCCGGAATGTGACAAGTTTGAGGATCGGATTTTAGTAGGGTTAGCAGATCCCACCCCGACAGCAGCGGCAGCACCGGATTGAGCAATATCGCCAGAGGCTGTAACGCCCTCGCCTTTGCCAACGCTTCGGTGCCAGAGCGAGCGATCGCGACTCTATACCCCAAACTCGTCAGCTTTTGAGTCAAATCTTCGATAAACCGCGAGCTTCCCTCCACAATTAACACCAATCTCGATCTGGTATCGGTCATGGCAAATTGCGTGGTTGTTCTCCCATTCTCCTCTGCTCTCACAGGCGAGACGCCTGTGCTACGCTGCTCTTGAGCTCCCCCTGGCGGGCAAGGAGGTAAAAGCAGAGTAAACTGACTGCCAGCGCCTTCAGAAGAAATAAAGCTGACATCGCCACCGTGCAGGTGCGCCAAGCGCTGGGTTAAAACCAGCCCCAAGCCGGTACCCTGGAACTGACGGGTGAGGGGGCTTTCCAGTTGCTGAAATTTTTGAAAGATTAAGTGCTGCTTCTCTTCTGGGATGCCAATGCCGGTATCCCAGACGCAAAAAGCAAAAAAGCCTTCCCAACGACTCACCCGCAAACCGATCTCGCCTGTGGGGTCTGTAAATTTTAAGGCATTGGACAACAGGTGAACCAACATCTGGCGCAGGCGCAACTCATCGGCGACAAAGCCGTTTAAACCCGGTTCGATTTCTAGAGTAAAGCGAGGTTCTATCGCCTCGCTATCGGTTTGTTCGGAGTCTGAGTTATTTTGCATTGCATACACCTGTCGGGCTTGCTCGTAGGCGCGATCGCATACCGTTGGGATATCCACAGCAGTTAGCATCAGCTCGACTTGCCCGGTTTCGATCCGAGTCAGATCCAAAATATCGTTGACCACCGCCATCAGATGGCGTCCGCTTTGGTGAATCAGTCGAGCATAGCGAATTTGGCGATCGTTTAGTTCTCCCAGCAACCGATCTTTGAGCAAGCTGGATAACCCCAAAACGGCGGTGAGGGGCGTTTTCAGTTCGTGACTGATACAAGCTAAAAATTCATCCTTGAGCCGATTTAGCTGAATTAAATCGGCATTTTTAGCTGCCAGTTCCTTGGCGACTTGCTGCTGTTCGGTCACGTCCTGAGCCAGCACCAGCCACAAATCGCTCCCTGGTAATGCCTGCCCCACATCCAGCAGGACATCCCTCGCGGTGGCACCTTGGGCGCTAGCTTGAATGTTGGCCAGGCGAAACGACGCCGAGTCGAGCAACGGTGACTCTGGGATCGCCGTGACTCGTTTTACCTCCTCGTTCGATAAAATATTGCCCAGAGGAATTTTGACAAATTGCCAGACTCGATCCGCACCATTTGCCATCGGGCAGACACAAACGCAGCTATCTGGATCTGGGCCAATTTGACACAGGTGAGGCAAATTGGCTGCCTCTGTTGTTGGTAAAGTAGGCCAAAGCGAGACGCTCGCATCCCGATGCGGTTGAGCGCCAGCTGCTGGCGCTTGCCCTTTAACGTCTTTCGCTTTACTTTTTCCTTTTTTCTGGCTCAACGGGGTAGGATTGTCCTTGGTCAGGGTTGCCAACCTCAAAACCTGCCCATTCGTATCTTTTGGTGTTGACACCGGGCGCGGATTTGTTCTGCCTTGTAAAGATGGTACGTGGCTTCGTTTTGGGGAACTGGCAGCGCTCAGATGCGCTGCTTGGGTTGGTCTTGCTTCTAGGAGCGTAGCGGCTTCTCGTCTCAGCCAGTCCGGATCTTGCAAGGCGCTGAAGTGTCCCCGCCAAGCCAAATTTTGCTGAAGCACCATGCCGCCACTGGTTTGCAACATTACTGGTATTGGCAGTCGCTCTAAAAGTTGCAGCAGGGGATTGAGCGTAAGAGCAGCATCCAGGGAATTTTCCTCGACAATGGCGGCGCTACCCCGTCGTGGCGTTTCCTCACGGGCTAATTCAGCCTGGGGATGAGCGAGCAAAAATTGCAACAGGCGCCCAGTATCGAGCATTCCCAAAAACTTGCCGCTGTGGTCAACAATCGCCCAGTCAGGGCGCTCTTGGAAGCGAGGCCAAAATTGCTGTAAAGTCAAATCGGCGCTTAAGGTTGCCACTGGCGCAATAATCGATAGACCCAGTGCGGATAGGGGTTGTTGCGAATTAGGATGAGAGAGATTGCTCTGTCGAGCTTCTCCTGCTTGCTTGGAGTCAGCAGTTTCTTGCCCCAGATCTGCCATCATATAAGGCAATAAACTGCTCAGGTGCAGCACCCCCAGCGGATATTCCTGTTCGGTTACCACTACCAAGCTGGCGCACCGATTTTGGTTGAAAATCTTTAACACGGTGGCTAAAGCAGTTTTCCGCAGGCAGGTGGGAACGGTCGTGATAAATTGTTTCAGACAGGGACTAGGCATAAGATTAATCATTCTCCTGGCTGACCAGATTTCTAACCTTGCTCAGGCTACTGGGCGCTCCCAAACCATGCCCCATGCGGCTTTAGAGCCAGCTTGCATGAGTGCGTATAGAGGAGTCAGCCATGCCACCATCGGTAGAAATTTTTTCGCCACCGAGTTACGCGGGAGCAAAATAGTGTCTGGCTTAATTATGAGCCTTGCCAGAGGCTTCGGCACTCTTAGCCATTACAATTAATTACAATTCAACAAATGTTAGCTTAAATGTTAAGCATTGTATTGTGCCTGGGACGGTATCACCCTACCCACCTGGGTATGCTGGTTTGTTTAGCAGATTCTTTTATTGTCTAAAGTTGTGGGATCGCGACTATCTATTTTCACCTACCTACGTTCTGAGCCGCTGGCTCAGTCGCTGTCTCACTTTTTGAGTAGCGATCGCTATGTGCTAACTCAAATCTACTCTCAGGAAGAGTTTTTGCGAAAAGCCGAGCCAGAAAATCAACCGCCCGATTGCCTGATTCTACAAGATGACCCACAGTTATTGCCCTTGCTTACCCAACTACACCAGCAAAGGACTCTCTTACCCCTGGTAATTTTAAACATCGAGCTAGATGCCAAAGACTCTAGTTTGAGTCCCACCCCAAACGCCACCCCTCTAGCAGCTAACTCAATCTCAGAAGATGCCAACTTTTTTTATCAAAATGCTGCTGTTCGCATATCAATTACCCAACTCAGCGAAATTCCTCGCTACATCGACCGCGCCATTACTCTGTTTCTAGAGCTTTCGCCGAGGCTTTCCGATTCCTCTCCATCCTCCATGTCTGACGACACCATAGAAGTTAAAACCCAAACTTTTCTGCAAGAGCAGCAGCACAGGCTGGCTGAAAAACTCCGGGAGCGGTTAGGATACTTAGGCGTGTACTATAAACGAAATCCCCAAAACTTTTTCCGCAATCTTTCATCGGATCAGAAACACGAGTTTCTCGCTCAACTCAAAGCCGAATACCGTGAGATTGTGCTGACTTACTTTTCTAAAGACGACCTGTTGAATCAAAAAATTGATGAGTTTGTGAATCAAGCCTTTTTTGGCGATATCGCAGTCACTCAAATTGTGGAAATTCATATGGAATTGATGGACGATCTCTCCAAACAACTCAAATTAGAAGGACGCAGCGATGAAATCTTATTGGATTACCGACTGACCCTAATCGATGTCATAGCCCACCTCTGCGAAATGTACCGCCGTTCCATCCCCAGAGATTCTTAATAAAAGGTTCATAGTTCCAGGTTCATATTTCATAGCAATTCGCTTACAATAAACTATGAACATTCAATAATAGACCATGAAAAAATTTATGAGTCCACTCAAAAAGACATACGTTCTCAAACTATATGTCGCTGGCAATACGCCCAACTCGGTTAGAGCTTTAAAAACACTCAAAAATATTCTGGAAGAAGAATTTCAAGGCGTCTACGCACTGAAAGTGATTGATGTGCTAAAAAGTCCGCAACTTGCCGAGGAAGATAAAATTCTGGCAACGCCCACCCTGGCTAAAATATTGCCTCCCCCAGTTCGCAAAATCATTGGCGATCTGTCAGACCGGGAGAAAGTATTGATTGGGTTAGATCTGCTTTATGAAGAACTGCGGGAAGAAGATGAAGGATTGGGTTTATAAACCCAAGCAGAACAACCGGGTTGACAAGTTTTGTGTTAGATGTAGTATATAACAGGTTGATTTAGCATCGGGAAGACCGCTTATAACTTTTAGTTCAAAAAATGAATCAAAAGAATCAGATGGGGCAGCAAAATGAATCGGGAAAGGTAGGTGTTGAGAAAATCCGCACCCTGATTGAGGGTTTCGACGATATCTCTCACGGAGGTTTGCCAGTAGGTAGAGCAACCTTGGTCAGCGGTACATCTGGAACCGGCAAAACATTATTAGCCGCGCAGTTCCTCTACAACGGCATTACGTATTTTGATGAACCCGGTGTTTTTGTCACATTTGAAGAATCACCGACAGATATTATCAAAAATGCTCATAGCTTTGGCTGGGATTTACAAAAATTAATCGAAGATGGCAAGCTATTTATTCTGGATGCATCCCCCGATCCGGAAGGACAGGATGTGGTAGGCAATTTTGACCTATCTGCTTTGATCGAGCGCCTGCAATACGCGATTCGTAAATATAAAGCCAGACGAGTTTCCATCGACTCGGTAACGGCGGTGTTCCAGCAGTACGATGCAGCAAGCGTAGTGCGGCGGGAAATCTTTCGCCTGGTAGCACGCCTGAAGCAGGTAGGCGTTACCACGATTATGACCACCGAACGCGAGCAAGAATACGGCGCTGTAGCTCGATTTGGGGTGGAAGAATTTGTGTCGGATAATGTGGTCATTCTCCGCAACGTTTTAGAAGGAGAACGCCGCCGCCGCACGATTGAAATCCTCAAATTGCGCGGGACGACTCACATGAAAGGAGAATATCCTTTCACGATTACCAACGATGGAATTAACATTTTCCCGTTAGGAGCAATGCGATTGACTCAACGCTCTTCCAATGCGCGGGTTTCTTCTGGCGTCAAAACCTTGGACGAAATGTGCGGCGGTGGTTTCTTCAAAGATTCGATTATTTTGGCGACGGGAGCGACGGGAACCGGCAAGACACTTTTGGTGAGCAAATTTATCCAAAATGCCTGCGACAGAAACGAGCGAGCGATTTTATTTGCTTATGAAGAATCCCGCGCTCAACTGTCCCGCAACGCCTATTCTTGGGGGATTGATTTTGAAGATTTTGAACAAAAAGGTTTGCTGAAAATTATCTGCGCCTATCCAGAATCCGCTGGATTAGAAGACCACTTGCAGATAATTAAAACAGAAATTGCGGCGTTTAAACCTTCCCGAATTGCGATTGATTCGCTGTCAGCGTTGGCGCGAGGGGTGAGCAACAATGCCTTCCGTCAGTTCGTGATTGGGGTGACGGGTTTTGCCAAACAAGAAGAAATTACCGGCTTTTTTACCAACACGACCGATCAGTTTATGGGGTCCCATTCGATTACGGATTCCCATATTTCTACAATTACAGACACGATTTTAATGCTGCAATACGTAGAAATTCGCGGCGAAATGTCGCGGGCGATTAACGTGTTTAAAATGCGGGGTTCGTGGCACGATAAAGGGATTAGGGAATATACCATCAGCGAACGCGGGGCAGAAATTAAGGATTCCTTCCGCAACTACGAACGAATTATTAGCGGTTCTCCCTCTCGGATTATAGTGGATGAGAAAACCCAGTTGTCGCGCATTGTTAAGGGAGTGCAGGGTAAGACAGTAGACGACGAAGAATAAGGACTAAAGTCCTGACTACAAACAAACGATCGCGGAGGGATTTGAACCCCCGACACCCAGAACCGGAATCTGGTGCTAACCAGCCAATTGTTCAAGCTTTCAAGTGTTTGGTGACTTCCTTTCACCTCCTTTCGTCAAAATCATTCTTCCCTCTAAGAGGCTTCTAGAGGGTCGTAAGTCCATAAAAAACACAAGCATCTGATAAATGTTTTCAGTTACTCTTTATTGCCTTATATCATGTCCTGAGGTATCGGTAGTGTATGGATGGCTAATTGCTAATTGCTCGCTTGCTAATTGCCAGCTTGTCAATTGCCTCCAGAGCAGCCATGAGCGATGAGCTATTAGCAGTTACACAACCGTTGCCTAAGGACATGATATTATGCCAGAATCCAAAAATATCAGGGAGTTTCTTGGCACAGATGAATAACCCTGGAATGACAATTTAAGTTTTGTCCAAAACATGATTGAATTGTTCAGTAATTTTTTTGTCATTCCTCATGCTCACATTCAAATTCCTATCTTGGCGGCATACGCTACACTTCCTAGTGCTTTATGTACTGTTGCTCCAATACTTTGGTTGGAGGGAGCGGCAGGAAGCGGGAAGTCAAATCTAATGAATGTGTTTGTTGCAATACATCAAGTAAAAGCACAAAATGCATCTTGGATCTTTGCTAGTATTCGCAACGAAATCGAAATGAATTCAGTTGATGAAAGAGGGGAGGAAAGGCACTTTGTTTTGTGTGTTGACAACCTGAATGAGTCCACAATAAAAAATGAAAATCTTTATACACTTTTCTGGTGCGGTTATCACAGAAAAAACTCAATCACGGCTATTGCTGTCCTTGGTGGTGAGAACATGGAGTTTAAAACTTTCATAACTTACGCAAACACCAAAGTTTCTCTGAAAAATCGTCGCTTTGTCACCACAGATCTACGCAGAAACAAAGGTGATAGGTTAGTCGTGCGTAAGTTCTGTTAATAAAACCTGACACAGGTTATTAAGCGGGGCGGATGAGCCGTTCTCTGGCAAACTTGTATCAAGAATGTAACCTGATGCGAATAAGCAGATGACCGATGACATCCAGCGCGGTAGCAGAGGCCCAGCCCCAAGTTAGAATTTAGGGCGAACGAGAACAATAAGAGTACCGATCGCGATCGCCTTACAGCTGATGGAGATTGCCCGTTCGATGGATCGCGGCGAACCGATAGAAGCTAGTGTATTGTTCGCAAGGGAGGAATTGCAGGAGTTATCCAAAAGTCCTCGCTCGGCAGATTGCCCTGGCTAGAGATGAATTAGCAGGGCGAGGACTGTACCTTGGACGGAAAGCTACTTGCTCCCGCATCGGGCAGCTACAGCAGCAGATTGAGGCGTGGGAAGCTTTGCTGCAAAAGTTGGGAGGGAGTGAGTGACCTTACGCATTTGCTCATCTTTCTGGCGATCGCATCCTCATCCTGCTCTAACGCGATCGTATCCAGCAGTTACAGCAGATTGAAGAAGCCTTAATCATTAGGCTTGTCAGGCTTAACGACCAAAATTTTTCGATTGCTATAACTAAGCCTTTATCATAGACAAAGAGTTAGCGGACACAGTGATATCACGCATTCAACTCTACGTTAAGAAAGCTGTCATATGTTTGCTTGATAGCGCACTCTATATAATCACGAGGGTTACGGCTTTGGGAAGCAGGGGTAGTCAGCTTTCAGCAGGAGTACTCTATGGGGGCTTCTATGGATTTTGACCTGCGAAAGGCGATCAATGCAATTTCAGACGTTGTCCAGAACCGACCAATCCCTCTTCGCGAATTCGACCAAATATACATGAAGGTCGCCGACATGGTGATCCAAGCAGAGTACGTGGCTCGTGTTTTTAACAACAAGGATGTCGTATTTGTTGGGGATGGTGATGGAATTGCACTGTCCACGGCTCATTTGAAAGCTCAAAATGTTATCAATTATGCGCCAAATTCGATTACTCTGCTTGATTTTGACGAGCGAATCGTTAATTCCGTGCGGCGATTTGGCGAAAAGCTTCACCCCAAAATTGAGGTTTCAGCATACCTTTACAATGTGGCAGAAGCATTGCCCCCTGAACATTTTGGCGCATACGATGCATTTCACATCAACCCGCCTTGGGGGGCAAGCAACGGTGGAGAAAGTGTCATAGCCTTTTTCGAGCGCGGTAGTCAGGCAACTAAGGAGGAGAAGAGCTTGGGCATCGTCGTTATAGCGGACGATCCTGACCTACAGTGGACACAGGAAGTACTGCGCGATACGCAACGCCGCGCGCTTGAACTCGGATACGTTGTGTCCGAACTGCTGCCACAGTTGCACTCTTATCACCTCGACGACGCGCCCGATCTGCGTTCATGTTCGTGTCTATTCCGTCGTATTGACCCCAGTCGTATGCAGACAGATGAGACCTGTGATGCCAAAAGCTATTCTGTTAGCTTTACTGCCGAACTCCGTCCCCCCTATTATGTACAACTAGCCCAGCCAGTGCTGCTGGATGCACGCGAACTCGTTGAGATTAAAGCAATTTCGGACTCGGGCGACATAGAATCGTGGAGTAATCTGGTGAGACGTCTGCGTTCCCGTATAGTCGATCGGATAGATTGGGTTCAATGCACGCTGGACTTGGGTGAGATGTCTATGCCCCTTGATTGGGAGGACAGAGTAAATTCTTCACCTCTTCAACAATCTGCTCAAAATTCTCCAACAGGAAGTTCATCAAAGCCAGATGGCGCAAGTCATTAGGACTAGGATGGCGACGGTGTAACCTCTTCCAAACTATTCTCTTTTGCCGCCAATACCGCAATTACTCCCTTCCCGGTAGAAGATTATCTACCTCTTCCTTCCTCTTCCTTCGTGTCCTAATTCGCTACCCTTGAATCGCTTCGCTAACGCGTCTTTGCGCTGGCGCGCACGCTTCGCGAACGCGGTTCAATAATACAAATTCTTCAGGCGGGAAAGGAGTAACGACACATAATTTGGCACAACGACATCAATGCGTCACCGATGACCAATAATTAATTACTGTAGAAAAAATTCAAAGCGGGCGGCGGGAATCGAACCCGCGTCTTTAGCTTGGAAGGCTAAGGTATTACCATTATACCACGCCCGCGCGGCAAGGCATTTTGCCTGCAACTTAACTAATATAACACAATTTGCCAGGAACGACAACAGCTTCACGCTTTTATTTCTGGATCTACCCAGAAAGTGAGAACGGTTTCATCGACGCCTTTGAGTTGCAGGGGACTGCCTTTGGTAATTTCATCCTCCTTTAAATAATCTGCTACTGCCGCAGAAACCAGGATGCCATTGGGTTTGGCGGCTTCTTGCAGGCGCGAGGCAATATTCACGGTGGGGCCAATGGCGGTATAGTCGGAGCGCTGGGCGCTGCCGAACATGCCTACTACAGCTGTTCCCTGGTGAATGCCGCAGCGGAACTGGACTTGGGGGATGCCCTGTTCGCTCCAGCGGGCGTTGAGTTTGCTTAGGACTTGTTGCATTTGCCGCGCGGCGGCGATCGCTCGGCGCACCTGCTCGTTGGGGGTCAAGTCTTCCGGCGCGCCAAACAACGCCAACACGGCATCGCCCATGAATTTATCCACCGTGCCGCCGTTATCAAACACCACCTTGGTCATCGCTTCCAGGTATTCATTTAACAACTCGGCGATGCGGCGCGATCGCAAAGTATTCGACAGTTGCGTAAATCCCACAATATCGCTAAATAAAATCGTTACTAATCTCGGTTCCGGGCGCAAATCCAGCATCAGCCGTCCCGACGCTGCCCCCTGCACCATTCCTGGCGGTAAAAAGCGCTTCAGCACCGACTCGGTGAGGTAAGTATTCAACTCGCTCACCCGGCGCTCGTTTTCCTTCAGCGCCAGCAAATTCCGCACCTCTGCCAACAATTCTCGGTCGTTAAACGGCTTTGCTAGGTAGGCATCCGCCCCCATTTCCGCCCCTTCGATGCGGGTATCGTCGTCAACTTTGGCTGTCAGCAGGATAATCGGCGTTCCCGCTAAATTTTCGTCCTCCCGCACCATCCGGATCAAGTCCCATCCCGACACCACGGGCATCATCAAATCCGTCACGATCAGTTGGGGCTGCTTTGTTTTCGCCACGCTGTAACCTTCTGCCCCATCGCGGGCTACGATCGCGTCAAACCCGCTAGAACGTAAAATCCGGGATACATAGGCGCGTAAATCTGGATTGTCATCGACGACCAAGATCCTGCGGGAGATCGAAGACTCCTCGCCTGCACTCGACTCCTCTTTTTTTGACTCCTCTAATATTTCTAAATCTGCCAATTCTACCGCCGCGCGGGAAAGTTCTACTTGCGTTTGCACTTCCAGCACCTGGTCGATGGGTAGGTGCGCCGTTCCGGTTTGCAGCCACACCGTAAAAGTGGTTCCAGCTTCATAAATCGACTCGACGGAAATTTGACCCCCGTGGAGTTCGACCAATTCTTTCACCAAAGCCAGACCTAAACCGCTACCTTCATAAGAACGGTTCACCGAACCTTCTGCTTGACGAAATCGCTGGAACAAGTGGGGGATTTGCTCGGTGCGAATGCCGATCCCCGTGTCTTTGACTTGAATGCGGATGTGATCTCCAGCTGGTTCGACTTTAATGGCAATTATCCCGCCAGAGTTGGTAAATTTCATGGCATTTGACAGCAGGTTGTATAGCACCTTGTCAAATTTTTCCGGGTCTAAATAAACCAGGGGACAGGGATTTAATTCGCTCACCAAACGCAAATTTTTTTTCTCGCAGTAGGGGCGGAATGCTTCCACAATTTGACCGATCATTTCGCTCAAATCGCAAGGTCGAAACCTGGCTTGGACTCGACCGGCATCGATGCGCTGGATATCTAACAGTTGGTTAACGAGTCGCAGCAGGCGGCGACAGCTTCGCAAAGCGATTTCTGCTTGTTCGTAAGGCAAATCTTGTTTTTGCGATACTACCGATTCTAAAGGCCCCATCATTAGGGTTAGAGGGGTGCGAAATTCGTGGGAAATATTTTGGAAGAATTCGGTTTTTTGCCGGTCTAATTCGAGTAAACGTTCTGCTTGCTGTCGGGTTTTTTGGTAGAGGCGCGACTGCTGGACAGCGATCGCAGCTTGGGCGGCGACTGCTTGCGCCAAACCGATGTCCATCTGCTTCCACTGGCGCGGCTGATCAGCTTCCCGCAGGGAGATACTGCCAATAATCTTACCGTCAGACAACAGCGGCACCACCAACAGCGCCCTAGCACTTTGACGCAGCGGCAATTCAAACCCTTTGAGTCTGGGTGTGGCTTCCAGGTCGTTAATTACCACGGGTTGTTGCGTAATCAACAACTGTTGCAGGACGGGATTCCCCGCTATCGGCACTTGCGACTGCGGTAAATGTAAAAGGTGTGGAGATTTTGGCGTCTTTGGAGTTGCCTCTTCCACATCGCAACTCATCACCGAAACTTCAAAATTTTTATCGTACAATCCCACGCACTGCACATACTCATCCGATTCAGTCCACAGGGACAGCGCACAGCCATCCACTTGTAAAGCTTGCCCCAACTCGTAAGTAATCGCGGCAAAGATATCCTGGGGATTAAGGCTGGAACGAATGGCGCGGGTGATGCTGTTGATTAAAGCTTCCCGTTTTGCCATCGCCAGAGAGCGCTCGTAAGCGCGTGCTTGGGAAAGCGCCAGGGCAGCTTGATCTGCGACCATAAACGCGAGTTGGACTTCATCGTCTTGCCACTGGCGGATAGTGCCGCACTGGTGCAGTGCCATCACTGCCATTAATTCCTGTTGGCAGATCAGGGGTACTACCAAGCTAGAGCGAATATTAGCGGTTTGGTAGGCGCGCGATCGCAATTGTAGTTCGATCGTCTCCCCCTGGATGCGTTCGTCCTTCGTCGCATCAACAATCACCTGCACGTCGCCCACTTCCCAAACAGTTTGCGCCAAAACCGGCAATGAGGTTTGTTCTGGTTCGGTTTGCTTGGGTTTGCCTTGGGGCTTTTGGTAGACAAACCATTGGTTAACCATCTGGTCGTCTTGGAACGGACGGATAATACAAGCATCCACCTCGAGCATGTGACCGACGGTGTTAGCGATTGTTTGCAGGATTTCCCGATAGTCGGTGCGCGAGCGGATAGTATTGGTAACTGTATTGAGCAAAGATTCCTGGCGCAGGGTGCGGCACAACTCCCGCGTGCGCGCTTTCAAAACATTGTGGGTATCCAAAGCTTGTTGCACCACTCCCCGAAGTTCTTCCGCTTCCCAGGGTTTGGTCACGTACTTGAACACTTTACCCGAATTGATCGCTTCTACCAAGTCTTCCACATCGGTGTAGCCCGTCAAAATAATCCGGATAATATCTGGATATTGGGTAGCAGTCAGACTCAAAAATTCGGTGCCGCTCATCTGGGGCATCCGCTGATCTGAGATAATGACGGCAATATCCTTGTGATTGGCTAAAATCTCCAGTGCTGCTGCCCCCGAAGTCGCCCGCAACACTTGGTATTCGCGATAGAACGTGCGGTATAGCAGGTCGAGATTATCTGGTTCGTCATCGACAACCAAAATTTTCGGCTTGCTAAAGTTTTGAGATGTCATCCACCGCTCTCCTGCTGCTGTTGACCCTCTGGGTGAAAAACGTCTGGTTCAAACTAAAGGGCAAAAGGTTACATCCACGGATGATAAACTGATAGAGCGATCCCTGCTGTGATTTGATGTTGTATAATCTGCCCATCCCTTGAGAACCATTGTGACAGTTGTTGGTAGTACACCCCGTTTTTTCATTTTGCAGACAGATGCACTCAAAAAGCCTGCTTATAAGGTGCGTTCGCGCCAGCGTGCGGTCGGCATA
Organism: Microseira wollei NIES-4236; assembly: GCF_020521235.1. Lineage (GTDB taxonomy): Bacteria > Cyanobacteriota > Cyanobacteriia > Cyanobacteriales > Aerosakkonemataceae > Microseira > Microseira wollei. Next base: position 16,668 of record NZ_BLAY01000042.1, read on the forward strand.
TCGCCAGTGGGTGCCGGCAGATCGCGGCGTCTTCGCTGCCACAGGGTAGCTAAAAAGCCATTGCTATGCTCGCCTCAAGCTGGAGTACTTCCCACGACAGAAAAATGCGCTCGCGTTACTTGTGTGGAGCAAGCCTAACAGACCATTGTCAACCTTGTTTACTTATTAAGCTTACCCAGCACACCAACCTTTCTAACATTTGCAGCGCCACCCTTGTTGACGATAGCGATCGTTCTTTCTGTCAGATCCCCCGTCCTCAGCGAAACAGGGCGGGGAGGTTGCTTCAAACACTTGCCTTTTAATACTTACCTCTGACAATCCCCGTCCCTATAGACGGGCGGGGTAGCTGAAGCTGGGTAGTGCTTGCCGCAACGATTTCGTCGGGTCTTTGCTCACAGCAACTGTGCTAAAATTGCTTGAGTCAGTACAAGACGTTAAATCATACCCCCGGACTGGGGGAAAGTTGACTACCACAAAGAGCTTGACTAAATAGCCAAATACTTTACTCCAGTTACTCATAGTTATTTATGGCGATAATATTGACCTTGTTGTAATTTTATGCTAGATTTAGCATCATGCCGAAAACCAAGGCTTAAAATATTCTGGTTTGTAACCGAGTCACTGCGCTGCAAAACTAGCCAGCCTATAAAAAGGTGGATCGTTTGACCAAGATTCGTTAAATTGGCTGAAAATAATGGTTGAACAATGGCTAAAAGCTGCAAAAACAATTGTTATATCGGCTGGAAAAAATAGGGAGTGGCTCATCCAAATTTACGCCAGGGGACTGTTTTCGCCGACTCCCTTGGTGGAAGCACTAAGCAGACCCAAGAGAAATTACTTCTGGTTGAATGGTGAAGCACAAGATAAGTTTAGCCAAGTTTTGTATAGCACCTTTGCAACATTAGGATAGCAGAGCGCCTAATGTCAGAAGGATGGCGCTAGGGTTTCCTGAGTTGTCAGGATATTAAGACTGTAATGTCTTAAGTATCCCCGCACCTTCAGGTGGCAAAGTGTCAATCAGGCTCTCAAAACAGCACCAGCAAGAAATGCTCCCACAATCGCGCAGTGCCTCCCAGTTCCATATTCGTGCGGCTACCCCCAAGGATTTGACCGCGCTTGCCGAAATCCTTGCCGATAGCTTTCACTCCCGTGCCGGTATCAATGGTTGGATTTATCCAGTGTTGCGCTTGGGTATCTACGAAGATATCCGCAATCGACTCACCAAAGCTTCGCCCCATTACATTTGTTTGGTAGCCGTAGTTGCCGCAACAGTTCGCCCTAACTCCTGGGATTACCTGGCAGGAACGGTGGAAATGGCGCTGCGCTCAAACTATCCCTGGCCTTTTGCCAATTCGTCCCAATACCCCTACCTGTCTAATTTGGCAGTGCATCAAGATTGCCGCCGCCAAGGAGCTGCGAAGCAATTGCTGCTAAAGTGCGAAAGCATTGCGCTGGCATGGGGTTTCCAGGATCTCTACCTCCACGTGTTGGAAAACAACCATCAAGCACGAAGCCTCTATTTTAAATTAGGCTACCGATTGCACCGCAGCGATGGCAGTTGGGGTTCTCTGCTGCTGGGACAACCCCGCCGTCTTCTGCTGCACAAGCACTTGCAGGCTCCCACCCAGTAATATATCAGGAGGTGAACTACCTACACTCCCCTGACGGGCGAGTGTAGGCTTCTGGCACATTTTAATGTTTCGGTGAACTTCCTTCGAGGTACTATTAGTAGTAGAGTCAACCACTACTGGATTCCCTTTACGGCGTTTTATCGTTGGGAACAGTCCCAGCCCAACGCGCTTTATGTTGATAGCGGCATTAACGTCGCGATCAACCCAAAGCGATTCAAAATCATCCCAATACTCGCGGATATCGCAATCAGTGAAGATAAACTCGTCACGGTATGCGAGTAATTGAGATGTGTATGCAGGTTTTACTGCCTGAGTCCTAGCCCCGGCTTTTGCAGCTATGTATTCTAGGATTGTGAAAAACTGCCCAAATGCAGCGTCATTCCAGGATTTATTTAGTCCTGACTTGGCTGACTGACCATTAGGCAAATATCTACCGTCCTCATCTTGCTTGGCTTTATTCCGCTTCGATAAAGCCTTGAGGTTCAAATCTTCGTATACAAAAACTTTTTTGTTAGTGCGGACTAGAGCGTGAGCAGTTTTAAAAGCATGGTCAATTCTAGCTCTGGCAATACGTTGATGTTCCCGCGCTTCTCGTTTCGCCAGTTTACGGCGCGATCAACTACCTTTCCTCTTGGCAGATTTGCGTTTTGAAACTTTAGCCAAACGTTTTTCAGATTTTCTGAAAGATTTTAATGCAGGTAGCTTAGTATTCTCTGAAGTTGCCAAGTAATCATCTTCGTGCAACACCGCGTCCAATCCCAGAGTATTGTCCCAAGTTGGGATGATGTTGTCTGGCGTAAAAACTGGTATGTTAGGGTCTTCTAGGCAAATCGTAATATACCAACCATCCGTTTTCTTGGTGAGTAACGCATTCTTGAGAACAAAGCCATCAGGTAATGCACGATGCCAACGTACCTTCACCCAACCATCAAGCTTAGAAAAAGACAAAAACAACCAATTCTTTTCAATGCGCTCAATAGTTATGGCTTGCCCTTCTATACGGATGGTGCGGTAACGTGCCGCGTTCTTAAAACGAGGCTTCCCACTACGATTACCATTGCTGTCCCCTTTGATGAAACGGGAAAAGCAAGCGTCTACCCGCTTAGAAACATCCTGCAACCTTTGAGATGGAACACGGGTAAAATCCAACAACTCTCCAGAATAACCAACTTTGAGCAAATCTTCCTTGAGAACTGGAAGTTGTTTTTTCTGAGAGTAGAAATCAGGATGCTCCCGCCAGTCCGTCAATGAACAAATTAAAGGACAAGCATTAACACTATTACGGTTATTCTCCCACCAATCAAATCTATCCCTTAGTTGCTTGTTGTACCAGTATTGGCAAATTCTTAACCAAGCATTCAATTCTAGTTTTTGATTGCTGTCTGGAGCAGCACGATACTGATAGTTAAGCAACAAAGGAACTCACCTCCTCAAACCTTAGTCAATGTTAATTAAATAGACTACAGTAATTATAGCAGAGTTCCTGAAAAAGCTGTGAAAAATGATTTTGTTTCACTCATGTCGCTCGGTCAGTGACTTGAAAGCGCATTTGGTTATGACGACAAAATATCGACGCAAAGCCATCACTGGCGAGATGTTGCAGCGATTACATATTATCCTTAAGGATTTATTGATTAAGTGGGATTGCCAGCTTGTGGAGTTTAATGGCGAGTCTGACCACGTACACTTACTGTTTCAATACCATCCAGACTTGCAATTAAGCACATTGGTTGGAAACATCAAGTCAACCACGTCTCGAAGACTTAGGCAAGAATTTGCAGAACACCTGAGTCGTTTTTACACGAAAGACGTTTTCTGGAACGGGTCTTATTTTGTTGCTAGTTGTGGTGGCGTAACCATCTCGACTTTAAAGCAATACATTGAGTCGCAAGACAGCCCAGAGATTGGCGATTCCTCATCGACCCATCGCCCTGTCAAAGAAAGCGGTTTGATTTGGTTATGGGTCAATTCGTCATCGCCCAAAAATTCATCCCACACTGCCCTTCGGGTCAGATGTGGGGCTTCTTTTTGATTTAGCTAAGATAGAAGGCGTATCCGCCGCGCATTTTTTTTGATGAAACAAGAGATTGAGCATCCAAACGGCTCGGATATTTTAACTGAGCTGCAACGTGGCAAACTGATGATAGTCAACGCCCGCAAGCGGAATGGTTTGATCCTCTATAAGGACTTCCACGCCGAGTTTGCTGGACCTGGATCGGCTGTTGGTGGCTCGTTTGACATGGCTTGTCAGCGGGTACTTCCGGTGGGAAATTTTTCTTTGCTCGAACCCGAATCCGATGAAGATCGCCAGAAAGCTTATTTGATTCGGCGACAGTGGATTCGATTTACCAAACAAGTGACGGATGAACCACAGCCAATCCAGCGAGCGCAGAAAATTCTGACTCAGTTTGAAGCGTTTTTTGATTCCCAGACGGTGGCTATGATGCCAGATGAGGCTTTTGCTCGGTTAGTGGGTGTCTTGCCACAAACGGTTCATATGGTGCGTCGTTCTGGTGGGGATTCAGATGGCTCCAGAAGATGAGCGCTGACTGCTGGTCAAAGCTGCTTGCAAGCGAGCGCGCGAGCGCTGATTCTCCTCCCTAGTCCCCACTGTCAGGCGCAATCCTCCACCTGTATGCCGGATTAGGGTTCCTTGCGCTTTCAATCGCTGCGCCAGATCGTTTTCGCCCCCGGCACCAAGTCGCAGGAAAATAAAATTAGCGGCACTAGGCCAAACTTTAATCCCTGGATATTGGGCCAAATTGGCGATTAACTGCTCTCGTTCGGCTAGCATTTGACTCACAGATGCCAGCAACTGTTGTCGCTCACAAAGTGCTACCATTGCAGCCGCTTGGGAAAAGCTGGGCAAGTTATAGGGTAAGCGAATTTTTTCTAAAGCAGCGATCAATTCGGGATGGGCGATCGCATATCCTACTCGATGGGCGGCTAAGCGAAATGCTTTGGAAAATGTCCGCAATACTACCCAATTAGGACGACGAGACAATTCCCCCACAACCGTATTTTGGCTAAATTCAAAATAAGCTTCGTCGATGACTACCAATATGCTTTCCGGTAAACTTTTGAGCCAGTCTAACTCGTTTGCGGTCAAAGCATTGGCGGTAGGGGAATTGGGGTGAACCGCGAAAACAACTCGAATCGGCGGATTCTCAGTTTGTGCAATTGCTTTTTGAGCTGCGGCTAGGTCAATTTCAAAGTTAGCTTCCGAGCGACCTACCGATACTACGGGGATGCCCAAAGTTTGAGCCAAAATTGCGTACATTGAGAAGGTGGGATTGGCAACTAGGATCGACCCTTCTCCCCCCAAGCAGGTAGCAATTAACACAGAGCGAATCAATTCGTCAGAGCCATTACCGACGGAAATCCCATCCGGCGTGACTTGTGCTGGGGAAGCAGACTCGTTGACATAGTCGGCGATCCCTTGCTTGAGAGCAATATAAGCCCCATCTGGATAGCGGTTGCTTTCAATTATTTGCTCAAAAGTCAAACTCAGCTTTTGTTTTAACTCGACGGGCAAATCAAACGGGCTTTCATTAGTATCCAACCGATCCAACATGTCGGATTGGACGGGTTCTCCCGAAATACCACCCGGATGGGGGGTGTAGGCAGTCAGTTGGGCAAGGTCTGAGCGAATATATGGCAGCATGTATTTTATTTTCCAGCAAGTTGGCAAAACGCCACAATAGCTGACCAAATTTCCGGCAGGACATTTCCCAAGGAATGATCGCTATCGAGTTCGATCAATTTGACCCAGGGACGCCCAGAGGCGAAATTGCGGCTGCTTTCGATCGGGATAACTTCATCTTGACTGCCGTGCAGAATTAATGTGGGAATCGGGCGGTTGAGTGGTTCGTTTTGGTAGGTTTGGGCGTCTTGGATGAAGTCGTAACTTAAAGGAAGGGAACGCTTCTCTCCATAGTGATAAACAGACAGAAATCCCTCACTTTGCCACTGGTTTAGGGTTTGTTCTCCCAAGCGGGGCAACCAATGGGAGAGAAATTGCAACGCTGGGGCTAACAGTACCAGACGCTGGCATTGGGGTTGTCGCTGTGCCAGTATGGTTGCAGTCCAACCCCCCAAACTCGAACCGATGATAGTCACTGGCGTGGGTGGGGGTGGAAATTCTGCTTCAACTTGACGCAGCTGTCGGGTGATAGTCAGGTGGGAAAAATCGCCTTGATTGAGGTCGGGAAGTGGCAGGGGAATTTGCAGATCAGAAAAGCGCGAGTGCAGATATTCGGCTTTAGCCGACTGGGGACTGGAAGCAAATCCGTGCAGATAAATGAAAGCTTGGGGCATGGGGGAAGGTGGGCAACTTGTGCAGGTGTGCAGGTGGGCAAGAGGGGCAAGAGGGGCAAGAGGGGCAGAAGGGCAGAGGATGCAGGGGGGCAAGAGAGAAATTTGAACGTACATTCTCCCATGCTCACTTGCTCGCCCGCTCACCTGCACACTTGCTCACCCGCATCAGAAGCCTCATCTCATCCTGCGGTGGCGGAAATTTTGCCGTCCCTGGGTCATGCGTTGGGCCAGTTGACGGCGTTGCTCTGGGGTCAGGACTTCTCGCATTTCCAGCATACTTTCAAATCTTACCTGAGCCAGCTGCTGTCTTAAGGATAGAACTTGATTGTGTTTAGCGCGGATTTGGTTTGAATCGGCGTTACTGGCGATTAAACCAGTCAATTCGGTTTCAGCTTGGCGCAAAGCTTGAGCGCGTTGGGAGATTGGGTTTTGGTAGACTTGGCGAATCGCCTGCATCCGCTGCATTTGATCCGGCGTCAGGTTTAATTGTTCAATCCAGCGAGGCATCCCTCGATCGGGTCGATTTGGTCTTCCTTCGTTCTGGGCGATTGCTAGCGGCAATAAGGGATCTGGTACGGCTAAGGTAGATGCGCCATCTAGAGTAACGCTCAAAACAGTTACAACAAAAGCTAAACGCAGCCACATAGAACTTATCTGCTCCATAAAACTAATACAACACCGGACATGTCCGGACATTGATGTTTACTTCCTGCTTCAACCAGAGGTGACGGCACTTCTGGAGTCCACAGGCTTGAAATCGGGTTGAGCCAACCCTACTGCACTTACTATCAGGAGCATTTGCCAAGTTGATTGCAGCGTGAAGATCCCGATCTTCCCTATGCCCACAATTCCGGCATACAAAAGTCCTGTCATTCAACTTCAATCCTTCGTTTTTATGCCCGCACTGACGACATTGTTTTGAGGAGGGATACCAACGTGAGACAATCTCCAACCCAGAACCAAAACTCGGAGCTTTGTACTCCAATTGGCGACGAAACTCATAGAATCCTAAATCCCCAATTGCATTGGATAGCTTGCGATTGGCAATCATCCCTGACACATTCAAGTCTTCAATGCGAATATGAGCATATTTGCGGCAAATGTCCGTAGTCGTCTTATTCAAAAAGTCAAGGCGCTGATCTGCAACTCGTTTATGCAACCGTGCCAATCGTTGGAAATACTTCTTAGCGTTGTTAGAAGCCCGAATTCGGGCCCTTCTGTTACCGAATTGTTTGTTACGGTTACGGTACTGAAGTTGCTTGAGCTTGGTTATCGCTTTTTTCAGAGGCTTTGGAGCTTCCAACTCGGTTCCATCACTGAGGGTTGCAAACGTCTTCACACCCAAATCAATCCCTACAGGTTCAGTTACTTGATGCTGAATCGGACGAATTTGATCTGCATCGACCGAAAATGAAACATACCATTTGCCAGCTTCACGACTAAGGGTGAAGGTCTGACTCATATAGCTTTCATCCAGGGCTTCTTGCCAACGAAATGTTCCAATTGTGGGGAGTTTGATTGTTTTTCCTGCTTCGACCAAGCATTTGCCATTCCCGTCATAAACGGTGAAAGACTGTTTGTCTTTCTTCCGTTTATAAGTGGGGCATTCTGACAGTCCTTCACGCCATCGGCTCAATGCAGTCTGCAAATGTTGAAACGCTGATTGATATACCTTGGATGAGAGTTGATTCATCCAAGCGTTCTGGGGTTCTTTCTTGACGACATTTGTAAAAATCTTCTTGATGGCTTTAATTCTTTTGCTGTCAGAGGCTTTGATTCCAGCATTAACCGACTGCCAAAACAGGGTTAACCCATAGTTATAAACCAATCTCGAAAATCCTGCATGTTGTGCCATTCGCGTCATCTCTCGTTGATTCAATTTGAGTTGACGTTTGACTGCAAACACAGGACTCACCTTGGCTCCACAAACAATCATTGTAACACAATTATCGTTACAATTATATGGGTAAATACAATCCTTACGTCAGGATTACAGAAGAGGAGCGCCAGATTTTAGACGACTACTGTAAGGCAGTAGATCGAACTGGTTCCGATGTGATTCGTGACTTCATTCGTTCCTTAAGACGAAAAAATAAGAAGAGTCTAGATGGGTCGTAATGACCGGAAATATCCTGTTAATCATGAATTAAATCGCTACTCCTTTGATCGGAATTGCTCCAATTGCTTGGGTCAAACTCATCAAGTTCTGTATCCCTGGCTTCGCTGCTGCCCCCAACATCCTGCCAGGTGTTTTCTAGAAATGCTTCCAGACTAGCTAGTTCCGCAGCCGAAGGTTTTGGCTGCTGATGCAGACTTGTGCTTCCCCAAGCAATCAACAGGGTGGCAGCAATGGCTGACGGTATCAGCCAAAGACGCCGGTGGGGGAAAGTTTTGGCATGGGGCGAAGCTGCTACGGCAGTCATAATCCGTTCCTCCAAATCCGGTGCAGGGGATGGAGGGACTGGGCGATGTTGCCGCAAAAAATCTACCAAGCGATCGCTATCCTTTGGCGGGTGACTCATAATTCGACTCCTTGTGCCTCTAAAAATTGCCGCATGGCTGCACGGGCATGGAACAGGCGAGACTTCACCGTCCCGACTGGAATCCCCAAAATTTGAGCTACCTCTTTTTGAGGTAGTTCCTCTAGGTCGTGCAGTACCAGTACGGCACGATGCTCTAGTTTGATCTGTTGTAGTCCCCGTTGTACCAGGTCAAGATAGTGCAGGTGCATCAAGTCAGGGGCAGGGAATAGCTTGGCGCGATCGCCAATCAGTTTTGCCTCTTGGCAGCGCTGTTGCCCTAACTGCCGCCGCCGATCCGAAGCTACGTTCCAAGTGATGCGATATAGCCAGGTAGAAAATTGAGCCGCCTGCCGCAGATCGGGCAATCCTTTCCAAACTCGCAAAAAAACTTCTTGCACCAGATCGTCGAGCAACGATGCCCCGCACAACCTGTACAGCGAGTACCTGACTCGCTGTTGGTAGCGCTCTTTGAGTTCTCGAAAACAATCCTTGTTGCCCTGCAAGCATTGTTCGACTAGGTAGGAGTCGGACTGCTGTGGGGCTGATGCATCTACCTCTGATATGACTGACACCTGTCGGTTTTCCTCACCCTGAGCGGGATTTCTGATTTTGTTTAGACCGGGTAAGTAGAAAAAAGGTTCACAAATATCGCTCCTATGGCGCAGAAAAAACCCCTAAATTTTTCCCCCTCTCCCTTTTTTTTCTCATAAGAAAACACGGGAAGCGGGAAACAAGCGTCACTTTAGTGCTGATAGGGAAGCGACACGGGCGGTTTTAACTTTGTGGTATTTCCGTATCTATCGATGATGCGGATCTTCAATATAGCGCTTTATCGCCTCGCTGCTAACATTCGCTGCGGTACTCACAAAATAGCTGTTAGTCCAAAGCGACGGCAGCTTTTTTAGTTGCGGGAACTCTTTGCGTAAATAGTAACTATATCGTCGCTTAAACGCCTTAACAACTAAGTCAGGAGTATCGACAGGTTTAACGAGCGCAAACAAATGAATGTGGTCAGGAGCGACCTCTAAAGCGAGGATGTCCCAACCCTTCTCTATCGCTAAATCAAGAAAAATTTTTCTGATTCTTGTTGCTATATCCCCAACTAAAACCTTTTTCCGACGCTATGGAATCCACACCTAGTGATAATTGAACAAAAATTAAACGTGGTTATGAGTTTGGTAGTCTTTTTGCCGAAGCATAGCTTTGTCGATTTGTCACCAATGGTTGACATCGCCATCATAGTTGATTACTATAAGTAACCCAAGTTGCTAGTTATAACTATCGTGGGTTGCACAGCAGAAGCTAATCGCCAGCTTGCTAATTGCTGATGGGAATATTTTTCGGTTCTACCAGCCATTAGCTATTAGCAGCCCTAAAAAGATAACTAGCAACTTGCGTTAAGTAGCTCAACTATTACTGAATGCCATGCCAATGGCTAAAGCCAAAAGCTTTATGGGGGTGCAGCAAGTTTTGCTACACCCTGACGCCGAAACCCAAGCGTTGCTCTTGTACCTTTGTCAACATTCAGGCAGAGCTACTACAACAACGGAGTTTATTTCGCTATAAAATATTCTTTAAAACCGGGAAGTTGTTGACTGGAAAATTCGATTTAGTTTATCAGCCATCGGTGTCTTCGTCAACAATCGCTCAATCTTTGCCTTCAACGCCCATGCAACAAACTTTGATGTCGGTTGCAGAAGCCTTCAAATCTTTTAAGGAATTGAGGGATTTGCACATCAAAGGTAAGTTGCTCTTCAAGCCAAGACCGCCTCACTACCTCACTGGCTCAAAACTGTTCAAAGTAGCCTATCCCAATTCTGGCGGGCAGCAGCCGACATTAATTGATGGTAAGCTGAGATTTTCTTTGGGACTGACAATTTCGTTGGTGGTTTGGGATATCTGAATTCTTCTTGCCCATGCCTTCAAATATTGAATAGTCAAAAGTTAAATAGTTTACCATTTTACCTAAGAATGGTGCTTTTTATCTTGAGGTATCTTATGAGTTTAAGACCAACCCCGTCAAGGGAGACTTAATCAAGCTGCCAGAACTGGGTTGGGTCAAGATGCGGTTGTCTCGCCCAATTCCTGACGGATTCAAGCTTAAGCAGGTTCGTATAGTGAAGAAAGCCTCTGGGTACTTTGCCATGCTGTCATTGCAGTGTGATGTGCAAGTACCTGATGCAACGCCTCATGGTCATCCTGTTGGGATTGACTTAGGGATCCAAAAGTTTTTAGCAACTTCCGATGGTGAGTTAATCGCGCTTACCTCGATTCTTTAATGAGTTGCACCGTAAGCTTAAATTGCTACAACGCAGACTGAGTCACAAGAAAAAAGGGTCTAATAATTGGCGTAAACTCAACTTATATCATGTCCGCGAGAGATCGGTAGTGTATGGATGGCTAATTGCTAATTGCTAATTGCTAATCTAGTATTTTTCCTGATTGAGCCAGCGATTAGCTATTAGCAGTTACACAACCGTTGCTACTGGACATGATATTAAAGATTGCTAGATTGCACCAGAGAGTTCATGACAATCGGAAAGATTTTCACTTTAAGTTGGCTCATCACTTAACCCAAAATGCCGGAATGGTTTTTGTTGAAGACTTGAATCTTAAAGCATGGGCGAAAGGGATGCTTTCAAAGCACACTCTAGATGCTGGCAATGGATGCGTTCATTAATATCCTGCAATGGGTGTGTTGCAAGCAGCAAGTTTACTTTACGAAAGTAGATCCTAACTATACATCTCAACAGTGCCCCCGCTCTGGTCTTCATACGGGCAAAAAGGATTTATATCATGTCCTTAGGTATCGGTTGTATATAGTTGATTGTGCGAAAAGCTGTTTTTTTCCTCCCACCTGCTCAATAGCTCACCTGTTCACCTGCTGACCTGTTAGCCTAACGCTACCGATGCAACCGGACATGATATTACTCCAAAGAATCCACCATTGCCCGGTGTGCGGATATACGACTGACCGAGATGTTGCTGCTGCACAGGTTGTCATGATTCGAGGTGTAGCTGCAGGTCTTGCAGTGCCAGAAATTGCCTGGGGAGACGTACTGTCGGGGGTCATTGACCTAGATAAGTGTCCGAGAACCAGGAAACCTAAGAAGCAATTCCCAGGGTACCCCACCCTCAGCGAAGTAGGGTAGGGAGGATGTCAAATTTGTCTGTGCTTTATCCAATCTTTATAAAACCATTATGCTATAGTATCGTCTAAAACCTATATCCGGTAAAGCTTTTGGCGTTTTTTTTATTTTCTATGAAATTGTCTATGTAATGTTTACGTAAACTTTCGTAGGAATAATGGGCTAGTGCCGTGCCCCATCGGCTAAATTTTTACATATAAATCCCGATTTTTAAGTTCCACCAGATTAAAAACTTCATGAAGATATACTTATGATTGAGCGATATTGACAAGCCGTTATGGCAAGAAATCTCAATTTCAGCGTTTTTACGGCGGTAACATGCGTTTTTTAGGAGAGAAATTTTGATGGCTACTTCTGAGCCTGTCAAGAAATTACTCCCTCAATCCTTGATGGTATTGATCGCAGTTGTGGCCACAACTTGGGGCGCAACTCCCGTCGGGGCTTTGCAAATTTTCTTCGGTCAAGACGCGGGGTTGGGTAAAGATACTCGCTTGGTTAACCGTCCAAATGCGGATGGCGCGAGCGATCGCTTTCTATCTCACCTGGTGGATGTAAAAACCGAAGACTTCGAGAATATCAGATCCGGATGCTATGACGATCTATTTGTCAACATCTCAAAGACAGACAGCGTAACTCTTCAAGGAAAAGGATGCATCAGGAATTTCCCTGAGGGTACTAATGGAGCGGGACGTTACCCGCTCTCCGGCAAAAAGTATTGGGACACTTTTAGTAATTTTTCGATTATTCTGGAACAGCCAGTGGCAGCTTTAGGTTTCTACGCTACCGATATCGGCGATTTTAACAGTCATCTCACCCTGACGCTCAAAAACGATACCACCGTCACGACGCTCACTATTCCCAGCACCCCCAATTGCCCAGATGGCTCGGTTAACTGCCAAGATGGTTCGGTACTTTATTTTGGTGTCATTGCCCAAACTGCGTCTGAATTTTTCACCGAAGTCATCTTTGGTAACGTTGGAAAAACGGGGGATTTTTTCGGTTTCGATAACCTAAGTATTGGCAGTGTTAAGATTGTGCCACCATCACCGCCCAAGGCGATTCCAGAAGGGAATTCTGCGTTAGCTATGTTAGCCTTTGGTGTCCTTGGGGTAGGTTACCATCTTTGGCTGAAACGGAAATAATCGGCTCAGAGTCAGGAACGCTGTGCCAAAACTGACATTGATGGGTGGCGATCGCCTCAGTGTGAGTTCTCAGCCAAACCGCGCTTTCAAACGTAAGACGAGCTATACCCAACTTAGCGCATAATAATGTTATCAAAATTACTTTTTTCTAAAAATTCACAAAAAATTTACAAAACCGAGTGAATTGTGTTTTTTAAATGAAGATGCGATTCAGAAAGGAAACTTTCTAGGGCGGGAGCTTTCGTATAATCCTGTAGCGACGATTTAATTATTGGTGCAAAAATTTTATTTAACCTTCACAAAGGTCAGTTTTATTAAACTTTTTGGTAAAGATGCCCTAAAACTAGGGACAGGACTACAGCAGATGTGCCAAATTGTTTTTAGTGAGAACTCGAAAATGAGCGCAAGATTAACAAACTAAGTAATCTTACGAGTATACAGGTTTTTAGCATCTACGGATCCCAAAATTTTCGCAATCGGTCGTGAGACAGAGCTACAAAACGCCTGCGGCAAGCGAAGTGAGTCGAGCAAGTTTCAATAGCTACGCAAGCCGTAGTAAGTTTTTAGAGGCAGGAATGAGTTTTATGGCAATCTCAACAGTAATGAAAAAGTTATTAATGGCTACTGCTGGAGGTGTATTTATCGCTCTGGGAGTAACCAGCAAGGCAGAGGCATTTGCATTGAACGGCACAGGTTTAGATCTGCCCCAGAGCGGAGAACCAAGTATTTCTTTGGCGCAATTCGCTGCGACACCAGAGCCAGAGCTACTAGCTATTGCTGACGCACCAGGGATGCAAAGCAATATCGTTTTCGGCGGATCTTGGTATGAATTCAGTTTTGGTCAGGTAGGACAGGATGCCCGAGGTTGCAAGCCAGCCGACCTTTTTGGCCCTGAGTGTACCCCAAGTTCAGCGGGAAACTCGGTGTTCGCAGGCGCTTCGCCTTGGGAATTTGAAGTTGGAGCAGCTGGAGCTATTTTAAAAGTAACCGATGCCTTTTCCCGAGGCGATGCGTTCAGTATCTTCAACTTTGGTACTTTAATCGCAGCAACTTCCACCCCCTCTACGGGGGGCTACTGCGGGGACAACCCCGATACCTGCTTCGCAGATCCCTTGGTTAGTAAAGGTGCGTTCAATCTCGCACCGGGACAGTACTCGCTCCGCATCGTTCCCACCAAAAGTCCCTTCGGACGCGGTGCAGCTTACTTTCGCCTAGATGAGGTTGAGGTCAAGCAAGTCCCCGAACCTGTTTCGGTTTTGGGTTTATTGGCGTTTGCCGCCATCGGTGTCGCCAACAGACTCAAGCGCAAACCGCAGCGCCACCAGTAGACTGGGCGTCATGAGGGATTCGCTCACCTACTGGGATTTTCAGTTGTGTACACCACGGGGTAGTAGCACAGCAACACAGATAGGTTGGTTTAAGGTTGAAGATCGTCGGGACCTGGGCACATATTCCGGGTTTCTATGAAAAATCGTTGGTTTGGCAACTAGAGATCTACGTAGAAACTGTGGTGATAGGATCTTCGTGCGTAAGTCCTGATCTTGCTGTATAAACTTGCTAATTGCTAATTGCTAATTGCTAATACAGCATTTTTCCTAACACTAGCCATTAGCTCCAGGTTTGAGATAACTAGCAACTTGAGTTATTACTTTCAATCAAAGAGTAGCGGCTTTCGGCTTCTACGGCATAGACATTGGCGATTTTGGGGGTCAACTCGTCCTCAATCTTATAGGCGACAGCACTCGACAAGTGACTATCCCCAAAACGATTGGTAGCTCTGGGAGTACTGATGGTTCGGTGCTTTACTTTGGGATAATTGCCAACAACCCAGATGAATACTTCACCAGCGTGTTATTTGACATGTCTACTGCAGAAGGCGACTTTTTTGCCTTCGATAACATGACCTTTGGAAGCATTCAGGAGGTTATTCCAAGTGATGTATCGATTGGAGAACCGAAAGTATCGATTCCGGAACCTTCTTCTGCGTTGGGTGCGATCGCATTAGGTGCAATGGGCGCCACTTTGCTGGTTTTACCCAAACAGCAACGCAGTAGGGGCACGGTGGCCGAAAACCTTGGAGTTAGCAGCTAAGCTGATTGATGTTCCCTACTTCCCTGGTTTGACGCCAACAGCAACGCAGATAGTAGGGGCACGGCGGCCGAAAACTTTGGAGTTAGCAGCAAAGCTGATTGATGTTCCCTACTTCCCTGGTTTTACGCCAACAGCAACGCAGTAGGGGCACGGCGGCCGAAAACCTTGGAGTTAGCAGCTAAGCTGATTGATGTTCCCTACTTTTACGCCAACAGCAACGCAGATACGATCGCCGTGTTTTCCTGTGGAGACACGGCTGTTTTTTGCCAGCTGGGATGCTAGGGAAGATTGCCGATCGCATTTTCGTGAGCAGATCGCGAGTGCGTGCCCGCCCTTGCCTATCGCTCCCCAAGCTCCGACTCAGTTATCTTACTTGAATATACGTATAAAAATTTACTCTATTTTCCCCTAATTACTTATTTGTACGGTGTCGGCAAAAACATATGCACGCACAGAATTAAAAAGACCTCAGTAATAACTCTGAAAATAAGGCTTTTTTTGCCAGAGAGATTGCCTAACTGCATCGCCTTATAGGGTTTTCAAAGCGAGAAATATACCAGGGCGAAACCTGGGGTTGCTTTAGTCAATTTACTTAATCAAACCTTCACAAAGTTACCCCTAAATTATATTATTTATATAAAGATTAAAATAAAGGCTTGCGAACGTTCGGTGAATCTGGCAAAGTTATAAGTGTGAAAGATTTGAACAGAGTCAAGAATTAACGAAATTTTTGACGCCTGGGGGGAATTAAATACTGACTTTATGTCGTTACGAACGGTAAATTTTCGTAAGTTTTGTCAGGGAAGATTAACTAAATAATTAATCGGGAAGCGAACAAGTTTTAAGCATCTACATGCGTTGACAAAGCAACCGTAAGAAATACGGATTCGCTTTTCTTCGCGAACTAGATATCGATTTGGGAATGTCAACTAAGCGCGAAGCGATCAACATTTAACTGTTTGAAGGAATGAATTCGATGAAGCTCGTGAAAACTCTAACTCTATTGACAACTTTAGCTGGCGCGGCATTGATGGATCTAGTAACAGGAGAAGTGGCACAAGCCGCAAGAATTACTGCTGAAACAATAGGTGGGGATTCAGGGGTTAATACCGCTATAAACCGCAACACCTTCTTTGGCGTTTCCTTCAATGAGGGGTCTGTTGGTACGTTTATCAAATCGTTTTCCATCGACCTCAGTCCCGATTCCAATGCTTTCTTTGACATTACTCCAGATTTGTTTTCCCCTGGAGGCATTGGCTTTCCGTTTGAGCTAGTTTCATCTAGCGGTGTAGCAGCTAGCGACATTCTTTCTAGCGTTCTGAGCAATTCCAACAAAATGCTGACTGTAACCTTGGCAGACGGGGCGTTCGTTGCGGGTGAATTCTTACGTTTTGGCATAGACACCGATGGGGTAGGGCCGTCGTTTTTTGGCCTTGACCCGTTTGACCCTGGTATAGATTTTGGCCTTGCGGGGGCAAAATTCACAGCGACGCTATCTAACGGGCAGTCTGGAACCTCTGTGTTTCAACCAGTTAGCTTGACTCCGTCCCGGTCTGAGGCAACTGTGGACATACCCGAACCTACTTCTGTTCCAGAACCTGCTTCTGTATAGGGTCTATTGGCAGTTGGTGCGATGGGTGCGGGGTCGGCACTGAAGCGCTTTCAACAACAGAAAGCGAATGGTTAATCGCTGCTAAGGTAAAAGCAAAGACTATGGTCCTAACAGCAATTTCGTCAAGCCAAAAAAATGCGAGCCGTGCCGAGGTAAGCTTTCTCGCTGTGATGCGTTCGCGCAGCGTGCCAAAGGCATATCGCTTACACCGCCAACAACTCGCCCTATGAAAAATAACCTTAGCTGTTAGCATATAGCAGATTGCAGACGGTGATGGTACACCTTCGTTTGTATAGCGGCTGCCATTTTTGCTGCCGCTATACTTGCCTTGCGCCATAAGGCTTTCCCTCACACGAAAAGCAATCCGCTGTAACCAAATTTTTGACTGCCGTGTCTCCCAGGAGACAAGGCAGTGATTTTTTTGGGCGTCTCTACGCAAACACCAAAGTTTCTATGAAAAATCATCGGTGGGAAACTAGAGTAAGCAGCCAGAAACTTTGGTGATACGAACGCCCTTGCCTAAGTCCTGAGTTATTTTTTTGGGCGTCTCCGGATCGCAATAGTTTTCAGCCAAAAGACTTCGCTGTTTCGCGACACATCAGACAAGGTTTGGGCTGTGGCGTTTTTTTGCCGTATAGGATGGTATGCGCCAGAGGGTGTCGCTGATGCGTTCGCGCCAGCTAGGGTATGCATATCCCATTTTCGTCAGCAGAGCGGTCGGGGGACGCGAACGCGAGTGCGTCGGGTGTGCATATCGCGAGTGCGTGCCCGCCCTTGCCTATCGCTCCCCAAGCGCCGACTCAGTTATCTTACGTAAACATACGTATACAACATTACTTTTTTTCTCCTTAACTACTTATTTGTACGGTGTCGGCAAAAGCATATGCACGCACAGAATTAAAAATACCTCAGTAATAACTCTGAAAATTTTGGTTTTTTATAGATAAAAATAGGGAAATTGAATCGTTTTATAGGGGTGCATCGGGGGAAATATCACTTAAGCAAATCAACGGTTGCCTGAGTGAATTTGTTTAACCGAATCTTCACAAAATTGGCGGAATGTATATTGTTTTGATGAAGATTAACTGAAAGGATTGCTTGGGATCGGGTAATCACGGTAATTTTGTATTGTCATAAAATTGAACCGAGTCATAAGTAACCTAAAATTTTGACAACTGGGGAGAATTTAATACTGACAAAAGGTTGGTATTAAAATGAAAATTTCTCAATGCTCAAAAATGAGGGATTAACTAAATAAATAATCTCCTCGATCAAGCGGGTTGTGAGCATCTACAAATATACAAGCGCTCGCTCTGGTGTCGTATTAAATAAAGACTCAACCACGGGACGCTTATCGACTCTAGTTTCACTTTCAATGTCAACATTTAGCTGTTTGAAGGAATGAATTTCATGGCAATTTCAACTGTTCTACAAAAGTTATCGATGGCTACCGTCGGAGCGGCATTTATTGCGCTGGGAACTGTTGGCATCGAAAAAGCAGAAGCAATTACCATTGGGCCAGATAGTTACGGTTACAGGGCAACTGACGAAGTACCATACACCTTTGAAAACATTTCGGGGACAGGTAGTCGAGTTCTATCAGGTGTTGACGACGCTACAAGCTCGGCGAACTTGGGCTTTAACTTCAACTTCTACGGCACAGACTATAACAGCGTGTTCTTTAGCCCAAACGGGCTGATGACGTTCGGAAGCAGCAACTTTGATTGGGTTAACACTAGCTTTACTGGAAGTGTGTTCCCAAACCTGCCAAGTATCGCGCCTTTTTGGGACGACTTGCAAACTTTCCAACCCGGCACAGACGCAGTTTATTATTACCAAACAGTGGGTACGGCGGGTAACCGTCGCTTTATCACCCAATGGAATAACGTCGGGGGATACTTCAACTCGCCCAGCTTTATGACCTTCCAGGCGGTTCTGTTTGAGGGGAGCAACAACATTTTGTTCTCCTACCAGGACGTTGACTCTGGAGATTTCAGATCTTTTGGCGGCGAGGCAACGGTTGGTATTCGCAACACCAATGGCAATTTAAACGGTCAAAATCTGCAATGGTCTTACAATTCACCCAGCCTTCGTAACGGGCAGTCGATCCTGATTAGCCGAGTTCCAGAACCTGCTTCTGTATTGGGTCTATTGGCTTTCGGTGCGATGGGTGCGGGTTCTGCACTGAAGCGCTTTCAACAACAGAAAGCGAATGTTTAATCGCTGCTAAGGTAAAAGCAAAGACTATGGTCCTAACAGCAATTTCGTCAAGCCAAAAAAATGCGAGCCGTGCCGAGGTAAGCTTCCTCGCTGTGATGCGATCGCGCCAGCTAGGGTATGCATATCGCTTACACCGTCAACAACTCGCCCTATGAAAAATAACCTTAGCTGTTAGCATATAGCAGATTGCAGACGGTGATGGTACACCTTCGTTTGTATAGCGGCTGCCATTTTTGCTGCCGCTATACTTGCCTTGCGCCATAAGGCTTTCCCTCACACGAAAAGCCATCCGCTGTAACCAAATTTTTGACTGCCGTGTCTCCCAGGAGACAAGGCAGTGATTTTTTTGGGCGTCTCTACGCAAACACCAAAGTTTCTATGAAAAATCGTCGGTTGGAAACTAGAGATATGCATACCCTAGCTTGCGCGAACGCAGCCAGAAACTTTGGTGATACGAACGCCCTTGCGTCAGCCAAAAGACTTCGCTGTTTCGCGACACATCAGACAAGGTTTGGGCTGTGGCGTTTTTTTGCCGGATAGGATGGTATCCGCCAGAGGGTGTCGCTGATGCGTTCGCGCCAGCTAGGGTATGCATATCGCCCGCAGCCAAACATCGTACCCCTTCAGTGGTACTCTAAAAATTAGCATTGCTAAATGTTAAGACTGTTCCCCGTATCTGACACATAGGCACAGCATGGTAGCCACCACAGACAAGAACATCGGGCGTATTACCCAAATCATCGGCCCCGTGGTAGACGTAGAGTTTGCCACCGGCAAAATGCCCCAAATCTACAACGCTTTGAAGATCGAAGGCAAAAACGAAGCCGGACAAGACGTGTCCGTCACCTGCGAAGTGCAACAACTGCTGGGCGATAACCAAGTCCGCGGCGTTGCTATGAGTACGACGGATGGCTTAGTTCGCGGTATGGAAGTGGTAGACATGGGCGCTCCCATCAGCGTGCCAGTTGGTACTGTTACTCTCGGTCGCATTTTCAACGTGCTGGGCGAACCTGTAGATAACAAGGGTCCAGTAAACGTTACTGAAACCTTCCCCATCCACCGTCCAGCGCCCAAACTGACCGACCTGGAAACCAAGCCTTCCGTTTTTGAAACTGGTATTAAAGTTATCGATTTGCTGACTCCCTACCGGCGCGGTGGCAAAATCGGTCTGTTTGGTGGTGCAGGCGTTGGCAAGACCGTCATTATGATGGAACTGATCAACAACATCGCTACCCAACACGGTGGTGTGTCTGTATTCGGCGGTGTGGGCGAACGCACTCGCGAAGGAAACGACCTCTACAATGAAATGATCGAGTCTGGGGTTATTAATAAAGATGACCTCAATGCCTCGAAAATCGCTCTAGTTTACGGTCAGATGAACGAACCACCAGGAGCTAGAATGCGCGTCGGTCTGTCAGCGCTGACAATGGCAGAATACTTCCGCGATGTCAGTAAGCAAGACGTGCTGTTGTTCATCGATAATATCTTCCGCTTCGTACAAGCAGGTTCGGAAGTATCCGCACTACTCGGTCGGATGCCTTCTGCGGTAGGATATCAGCCAACTTTGGCAACCGATGTGGGTGCATTGCAAGAGCGCATCACCTCCACAACCGAAGGTTCGATTACTTCGATTCAAGCGGTTTACGTACCTGCGGACGACTTGACCGACCCCGCACCGGCAACTACGTTTGCTCACTTAGATGGAACCACGGTGTTGTCTCGCGGTTTGGCAGCTAAAGGAATTTATCCCGCAGTTGACCCGTTAGATTCTACGTCCACGATGTTGC
This sequence comes from Microseira wollei NIES-4236, assembly GCF_020521235.1. Taxonomy (GTDB): domain Bacteria; phylum Cyanobacteriota; class Cyanobacteriia; order Cyanobacteriales; family Aerosakkonemataceae; genus Microseira; species Microseira wollei. The sequence continues at coordinate 37,139 of NZ_BLAY01000042.1, forward strand.
AACCCGATATCGTCGGCGACGACCACTACAGCACCGCGCGCGCCGTCCAAGCAACGCTGCAACGTTATAAGGAACTGCAAGATATTATCGCGATTCTCGGTTTGGATGAATTGTCGGAAGACGACCGTCTAATCGTAGCTCGCGCGCGCAAGATCGAGCGCTTCTTGTCTCAGCCGTTCTTTGTGGCAGAAGTATTTACGGGTTCTCCCGGCAAGTACGTGAAGCTGGACGATACGATTAAAGGCTTTAAGCAGATTCTGTCCGGCGAATTGGACGAACTGCCAGAGCAAGCTTTCTACATGGTCGGCAGCATCGACGAAGCGCTGGCTAAAGCCGAAAAGCTGAAAGCTAAGTAATAGAGGCGTAGCTAATGGCTAATAGCTAATAGCTCTTAAACAATTAGCAATTAGCCATTAGCAATTAGCAAAGGACAATAATTGCAATGACTTTAACAGTTCGCGTAATTGCTCCAGACAAAACTGTCTGGGATTCGAGTGCGGAGGAAATTATTCTGCCCAGTACGACAGGGCAACTCGGTATCCTCAGCGGTCACGCACCTTTGTTGACTGCTTTGGATATCGGTGTGATGCGCGTCCGCACAGGTAAGGATTGGTTTCCTATTGCCTTAATGGGCGGATTTGCAGAAGTGGAAAGTAACGAAGTGACCATTTTGGTCAACGGTGCTGAACGCAGCGATAAGATTAATCTGGATGCGGCTCGTGCTGAATATACTCAAGCACAAGAACGCTATAACCAGATGCAGGCTAGCGGTAACCGTCAAGAGCAAATTCAGGCAACGCAAGCTATGAAACGCGCTCGCGCCCGGTTTCAAGCCGCTGGCGGCATGGTTCAGGTTTAAAACTTATCCAATTTGGATTTGTACGAGTGGAGATGCGGTTAATCGCATCTCTACTTTTTTTTGCATGGGGAAAGCGATCGCTCCGCCCATAATATAAAAACCTCACAGAGGCGTTGCGTAGGGACACGGCATCATAGAGATCTCGGACAAACAGATAACATTTATCGTGCCGTGTCCCGGCTGTTAATTATGGGTAATTGACCGAACATCATATCAGATTATATTATCTCCGATAGCATTGCTAGGGTCAGCCGAGGCGGGTTTATTTAACCCTTGGTTAACCTTCAAACATTTATGGTAAAACCCGCCCCTACAATACACAAACTTTCCGCTCGGAAAAGATATTAGATTAAAGAGCGATCGCATCTGTGCCAAAAATCTGGTTTTTGACCCAATTTCTAGCTTCAAAGCGACAATTTTGACAACAAACTCGGTTGCTGGTGAAAGCGCGCACTACCGACTAATTATTAAAAAATTCTGTAACTCAAAGAAAGTTTACGAACCCGGTCATCTCCAAAGTGAATTGCTAGTGTAGATACACATTGCTCCCTTTGGGGGATGAATTTTTTATGAAAAGTTTCAAAAAAACCCGTAAACTGCTGGGACTGGCAGCTTCGGTATTCGCTTCAATGGCAGTCACTTCGTTCACCCCTGCCAATGCTGCATCCCGCAACGAGTATCAGATACCCGAAAAACAAATCGTCGCCCAGCAGGTACAACCGGCAACACTACCCTTAGTAACAAACAACACTCAAATTCAGACGATGCAAGTGCTGGAACCTTGGGCGCTGATCCCGATTGTTGTAGTCGGCGGTATTGTCATATTTGTGCCGCTATTTTTTGGCGGACTTGTAGTGATTAGCGAACGGGAAGTCGGTATAGTTGTAAAGAAATTTGCCCTTTCCGGTCGCGGACTGCCTCCAGGGCGTTTAATTGCTTTAAATGGGGAAGCTGGCTATCAAGGGGATACCCTGGCACCGGGATGGCATTGGGGCTATTGGCCTTGGCAGTATGCCGTGCGTAAAGAATCGGTAACTGTCATACCCCAAGGGGAAATTGCCTTAATTGTCGCCGCCGATGGTGCTTCGATTCCCCTGGAACGGATTTTAGCCAAAGTAGTAGATTGCGACAATTTTCAAGATGCGCGTAAATTCCTCACCAATGGCGGGGAAAAAGGGCGACAATTGGGTATTATCACCGCTGGAACTTACCGCATCAATACCGCTTTGTTCAAGGTAATTACAGCAGCGAATGCTAACCAGCATGGCATGAGGCCGGAACATCTGCACATTCATAGCATCTCACCAGATAGAGTGGGAATTGTCACCACTTTAGACGGCATTCCGATTGATGAAGGCGAAATTGCAGGGCCAATTATTCCCGGACACGATAACTTCCAAAACGGTCAAAAATTCATCAACGGCGGCGGACGCCGAGGTTTGCAAGAGCAGGTATTATTATCTGGTTCTTGGAACTTAAATCCTTGGTTTGTCCAAGTTGAACAAGTCGCGATGACGGAAATTCCCATCGGCTACGTTGGCGTGGTAATTTCTTTCGTGGGCATGGCATCGGAAGATATCAGCGGTGCGGCTTTCACCCACGGTCATTTAGTCGAAACCGGACACAAAGGTGTGTGGGTGGAACCGCTTTATCCAGGCAAACATCCGCTGAATACGCGAGTGATGAAAGTCGAATTGGTGCCGACGACTAATATTGTGTTGAACTTCACGGCGCGAATTAGTGGCGGACACGGTTACGATACTAATCTAGTGGCGTTGAAATTACTGTCATTTGATGGATTTACCTTTGATTTGGAAGTATTTCAAATCATCCACATCGGTTCGATGGATGCGCCAAAGGTGATTTCCCGCTTGGGTTCGATGCAAAATGTTGTAGATCAAGTTTTGCGTCCAATTGTGGGGAATTATTTCCGCAATTCTGCACAGGAATATACTATCCTGGATTTCTTAACTGCCCGCAGCGAACGACAAGCAGAAGCGGCAGAATATGTAAAATCGGCGTTGCGTTCTTATGATGTACAAGCGGTGGATACTTTGATTGGTTTAATTATACCGCCGCCGGAATTAATGCACACGCTAACGGAACGCAAACTAGCAGAAGAACAGCGCAAAACTTACGAAGTGCAGCAGATGGCGCAACAGCAACGCCAGCTACTGGTGCGGGAAACGGCGCTGGCGGATATTCAGCAAGAAATGGTCAAAGCTGAGCAAAATGTGAGTATCGCCGAACAGAAAGCGAATGCCAACATTAAGCAAGCGACGGGTGAGGCGGAGTCTACCAAACTTAAAGCTGTTGCGGAAGCGGATGCTATTCGCGCTACGGGTAATGCGAAGGCGGAAGCTTATCGCGCTGGTGTAGAAGCGTTGGGGGCGCAAGGTTACACTTCGATGCAGTTGATGCAAATTGTAGGCGATCGCCAGGTGCGTCTCATCCCGGATGTGTTGGTTAACGGTAGCAATGGCGGTCAAGGTTTGGTGGATGGTTTGTTAACTATGCTGTTGTGGAATCAATCTGAAAAATCCCATAATGGGACGCCGCCGGAAGTGCCAAAAGTATCGGGTAGTGACTCAACAGTTCCTTCCCTGGATAAACCTCCGGTAATTCCGGTTGAGATTCGACCTAAACCAAATGGTCAACCTCCATCAAGTCGTCAATAATAGTGACAGAAACTGGGTTTGTTTGAACAATACCTTCGCTAATGTTCTGCAACGCCCACATGCTAAAGCATGTGGCTACAGACACAAAGCCCGCCTGCGCGGGCTAAAATTTTTACAGGCTGCCTCCGCAGCCTTAGTTTGTATAGCGACACCCTTAAGGGTGTCCGATTTTGCTTTTGTTTGTATAAACCTGGTTTCTTTGCTTCTAAGATCTATGTGTAGGTTGGGTTGAGCGAAAGCGAAACCCAACGACTCAAGACCTATTGGTTGGGTTTCGTTCCTCAACCCAACCTACAAGCGTTATATTATAAGAAATGATGAGGTAGAAACGATGACCCAAATCGATATTTCTGAAGCCCTCATGCACATGCCTCAATTAATAGACGAGGCAAGTCGTGGTGAAGAAGTTATCATTACTAAAGATAATCAGCCCATTGTTAAACTCGTCCCGATGTTGTCGCCTGAACGAGGACGTTCATCTCTCTTTGGTATCGATAAAGGTTTGATTGCAATATCTGACGACTTTGACGAACCTTTAGAGGACTTTAAGGATTATATGTAATGAGACTAATGCTAGACACCCATACTTTGATTTGGTTTTTTGCCGGCGATGCAAAACTTAGTAATATTGTTCGGAATTTAATTGAAGATGAGAATAACGAGAAGCTGATCAGTACGGCTAGTGTTTGGGAAATGGCGATAAAGCAAAGTAGAGGTAAACTAACTTTAAATTTAGCTTTGAAGGATTACATCGAACAAAAACTCGTTTTTAATGACTTTAAGTTGCTGGCTATTGATTTAGCTCATCTCAATGTTATTACTACATCGTTACCGCATCATTGAATTAATTGCTCAAGGGGGATTTAGCAAAACTTTCCTGGCTGTGGATGAATTTCAATCCCCGGCTTTAAGTTGTGTGGTTAAAGAGTTTTGGATTCAAAATCAAGAAAAAACTATAACAATATTGGAACGGGAAGCAGGGAAACTGAAAGAATTGGGGAAGCATCCGCAAATCCCGGCGCTGTTAGATTTTTTTGAGTCAGATGGATTTTTTTATTGGGTGCAAGAGTTAATTGATGGGATGAATTTGGCTAAGGTAATCGAGTTAGAAGGCGTTTTTAATGAGTCGCAAGTTTGGGATTTGTTGAATAATCTGTTACCTGTTTTGAAGTTTATTCACGAGCGTGATGTTATTCATGGGGATATTAAACCAGCAAATATTATTCGAGTTGAAAACAAGGCTCCGCCTTGGGGAATTCGTTCTCCGGGCTTACCGCCTGGGAACGATAAGGTGGGGCTGTTTGTATTGGTCGGTTTTGGAAACAGTATGGGGAGTGCGGAATATGTTGCGCCAGAACAATTGGGGGGGAAGGCGGTTTTTGCCAGCGATCTTTATAGTTTGGGTGTGAGTTGTGTTTATCTGTTGACTGGGGTTTCTCCATTTAATTTATCTCCTGGGATATGGAGAGAGTACTTGCAGGAAAAAATAAGCGATCGCTTCTCCCACCTCCTAGATAAACTCCTGCAAAATGACCCCAAGCAACGCTTTCAATCGGCAGATGAAGTCATGAGAATAATGGGAAAAAAATCCCAAATCTTAAATCTCAAGTCTCACATCTCAAATTCCCCATGTCTGCAAACTCTCACCGGACATGGGGGTTTATTTTCGGGGGTGAATTCTGTTGCTATCAGTCCCGATAACCAAATTTTAGCCAGCGGTAGCGATGATAAAACAGTTCGCTTGTGGAATGTTGAGACGGGGGAAGCAATAGCAACTCTGTTCGGACATACAAATTTCGTTCAATCTGTTGCTTTTAGTCCGGATGGAACTATTCTCGCTTCGGGTAGCGACGATAAAATGATTAAACTCTGGGACTTACAAACTTATGAAGAAATTTGTACTTTATCCGAACATTCCCGCCCTGTTAAATCGGTTAAATTCAGCCCTCGGGGCGAGGGGAGGATCTTAGCTAGCGGTAGTTGGGATAAAACGATTAAATTATGGGATTTGGAGGCAAAAAAGGCCATCTGCACTATAACTGGACATCAATTGCAGGTGACTTGCGTAACTTTTAGCCCTGATGGACGCTATCTAGCTAGTGCTAGTTTTGACAGAACTGTACGGTTGTGGGATTGGCAAAACTGGGAATTATTAACGCATCAAATTTTATCGGGGCATTCTTGGCCTGTATTTTCGGTGGCTTTTAGTCCCAAGGGGGATATTCTCGCCACGGGTAGCGGTGATAACACAATCAAATTGTGGGACTTAAAAACCGGGCAAGAAATCCGCACGATTTTGGGTCACTCTTGGTCTGTAGTGGCGGTTGCTTTTTCTCCCGATGGGGAGACTTTGATTAGCGGCAGTTGGGATAAAACTGTCAAACTTTGGCAGGTTAGTACTGGCAAAGAAATTGATACCCTTGCTGGGCATTTAGACGCGGTTTCCACTGTTGCCGTTAGCCCTAACGGACAAATTATTGCCAGTGGCAGCAAGGATAAAACTATCAAATTGTGGCGGCGCGATGCTTAGTTGCTGCCGGTAAATGCCACTTCTGGGAATTTAGATTGCGCTTCTGACATGGGACGGCGCTTGCCTTCCTCTTGCCAGTAGTCAATCACTTCGGTCGCTTTATTGAGCATTTCGACGCGGTCGATATCGGAAATCCAGTGCTTGGACTCCAGCTCATTTTTTAACTCTTCCCAAGCATCATTTCGAGGCCAGAAAAAGTATTTAGTCAAAGGACTGGTACCTTTCCCTACTACTTGGTCAACCGCGATCGCAACATCCTTCTCTAGCCAGAGAACCTTTAAAATGAACTTCGACAAGCACACCTCCGGGTTTATCCCAGACTTCTTTGCAACTCTACAACCTTATTATTATATCGTATCTATTGCCCGTTGATTAAAACAGGGAAGTCAACCATGACCCAAACATCCAACTCAGTCCCCCCTATTGTGGTTTTTGATATTGATGGCGTCGTGCGCGATGTGGGAGGGTCTTATCGGAGAGCGATCGCAGATACGGTAGAACATTTTACCAATAACGCTTATCGTCCTACGGTGGAAGACCTCGACCGCCTCAAGTCGGAAGGCATCTGGAATAATGATTGGGAAGCGTCGCAAGAGCTAGTTTATCGCTATTTTGAGGCGCAGGGACGGCAAAGAACGGATATTTCGCTCAATTACGACACTATGGTCGATTTTTTCCAATCCCGGTATCGCGGTGCAAATTGGGATGGTTATATCTGTTCCGAACCGTTACTGTTGCAACCAAGTTATTTAGAACATCTCACGAATGCGGGAATTCCCTGGGGTTTTTTTAGCGGCGCACCCCGCGACGAAGCGATGTACGTTCTATCACGACTCGGTTTAAACTCGCCAGTGTTAGTTGCAATGGAAGATGCACCGGGAAAACCCGATCCCACAGGTTTGTTTGCTACTGTGCGTCAACTTGCGGAAGGGTCAGCGGTGATTGGGGTTGCACAGTCAAGGGATGATTCTTGTGGGGTGGGCATCTTGCCCGCCCCGGTAATTCAAGGGACGGGCGAGACGCCCATCCCACCACACCCAGGGACGGGCGAGACGCCCATCCCACCACACCCAGGGACGGGGGAGACGCCCATCCCACCACACCCAGGGACGGGCGAGACGCCCATCCCACAAAAAGATCAAAATCATCCCGTCAGTATGCAACGCCCGGTGATTTACGTAGGAGACACGGTGGCGGATATGTACGTGGTGGAAAAGGCGCGTCACTTGCAAGACAACCGCACCTGGATTGCTGTAGGAATTTTACCGCCCCACGTTCTGGAAACACCACTACGCCTGGATGCCTATACTGCCACTCTCCAGCAAGCGGGTGCTGCTATAGTTTTGGGCAATGTGGAGGAATTGACGCCAGCGAGAATTTACGGATTGCTCAATTTAGATTTATAGGCAGCGATGGCTCAAAAACCTGTGGAAAATACGGATAATTTTCTCGTTACCCCGTGTTTTTCCCTGGTAATAGACAGTACATCTGTTCTCGCATCCGGATTTTCCGCAGTTAAAAAGCTCGCTAGATAAAACTTTGTTGATTTCGCGAGATAATTATACATATAATAAAACAGCAACATCAAAATCTCTATTTTGAGATATTGGTATAAATTTAAGATATTTTAGCGCGTTTTTTATTTGCTACGGGTGCAGGCTAAGCGACAAAACAATATCGCTCCTAGAAAACTATTGCCCTGAAAGTGGTGTAGGTAAGGAAACATGACAGACAATATTGCAATTGTGGCTGGATATGGCATCCTGAAGAAAATTGATTAAGGAACAAGAACATTAGTTTATCGAGGGATGCGCGATCGCGACCAAAAACCCGTCATCCTGAAACTGCTTAAAAACGAGTATCCCACATTCAACGAACTGGTACAATTTCCCAATCAGTATGCAATTGCCAAAAACCTGGACATACCAGGAATTGTGAAACCTTTAGCCTTGGAAAAATATGGCAATGGTTGCTTGCTAGTGATGGAAGACTCTGGGGATGTTTCATTATCAGATTATCTGGCTAATTTAGGGGCAAAACAGTCAGAGAATAGCTTATCGGTTGATGAATTTCTGCCTATAGCGCTCCAGATTGCTAAAATTTTGTCAGGACTTTATGCAGAGCGAATCATTCACAAAGATATTAAACCCAGTAATATTCTGATTAACCCAGAAACGAAGCAGGTAAAACTGATTGACTTTGGCATCGCCTCGTTATATCATGTCCGCGAGAGATCAGTTGTGTATAGTTGATTGTGCGAAAAAGCGTTTTTTCTCCCCCATCCCCTTTGCTCCCCCATCCCCTTTGCTCTCCAAACGCAACCGATGCAACCGGACACGATATGATAACGAATCCACCGGACATGATATAACTAAAAGGGATAGCGATCGCTGGTTAGTTCAATGAATCATAATTCATAACTGCCATTACCAATTACCCATTCCCAATTACCCATTACCAAACTATTGCAATTTCAGAAATTTCTCCAATGCTGCGACCATATTAGGAGGCCAACGGCGGATGTTTTTTACCCAATCTAGGTCTTTATAACGCGAGTCGAGTCCGACAGCAGCAACCCAGTTACTTTCTGCTTCTCCTTGCTTTCCTTCTACCCAAAGTGCAGCCGTGAGAGCAGCACGCACATCGGGGAACATGCTATATTTGCGGGCAATATTTTTCAACGTGCGAATCGCCTCTTGCGTTTGACCCGTTTGATACAATGCCAGGGCATAATTGGCTCTAGCAAAGGCGAAATTGGGGGCGATTTCTGTTGCTTTTTGGTAATCGGCTATCGCCTCCTCCCACTTCCCTAACCCCCCGCTTGCATTCCCCCGGTTATTATATGCCATTGCATCGTTGGGATTGATTTCCAAAACGCGATTATAGTCGGCAATTGCTTCTGAAAATTGTCCCAATCCTTCCAACGCCGCACCGCGATTCAGATAAGGATCTGGGGCGTTGGGGGCGAGTTCTATCGATTGATTGAAGTCTGCGATCGCCTCTGACAATTTATTCTGACTAATTCTTGAATTTCCCCTGTTACTCCAAACCGCCGGATTCGTGGGAAATTTTTCTATTAACTGCGTCCAGTATGTTTCTGCTGTGGCAAAATCGCCTTTCTCCGTTGCATCGAAGGCTTTCTGTGCCAAGGCATCCCCTGCTTGCAACTCTGCTTCTGTAATTGTGGGGGGTGTTTGAGGTTGGGCGATCGCAGGCATTCCCCATACCAGCAGAATGCTGATTACTAAACTCAGAATTAAGCGAATCATTTATCAACTGCTGACTGTCAACTGCTTTGTTCTTATTTTCCCATATATTGTGGATTCGGTCAATCGATTTTAAATTTTATATTTGGGATTAAATAATTTATTTTTCCTCGCTCTTTGCCAAAGTTTAATTTTATCTATAACAGTGGTTGCGGTGCCGTACTCCGCCGCTAACGCCCCCTACATTTGCTGCAAAAACTCTTGTGGGGTGGGCATTCTGCCTGCCCTTGAATTGATTTTATTGATAAGTTTATTGTATGTTATTGACTTTAACCGGGATGCCTTCTTGATTGAGGGATGCGGTTAAAGCGGTGAGAATTTGAACGAGTTGAGTACCGATCCAACCAGAGGAAATCGAGTCAGGTTTGTTGTGAATCACACTCGAGAGGAAGCGAGCGCAAACTTGTTTGAGGGGTTCTGTTGGTTCGAGGTTTAACACTTCGCTGCGTTGATTAATTGGCATAAATTGGTCGCCTCTAATTTCAAAATTTCCGTGCTGAATTGTTAAAGGCGCATCGCCAGACATTTCGTCAAAAATTAAAGTGCCGTTGCTCCCTACCACTGCGAGACGCCGCTGTTTATCGGGGTTGAGCCAACATAGGTGAATCGTAGCTTGAAAGCCGCTTTTGTAAGTGAGGGTGACCCAGACTAAATCGTGTAAATTTTGCATGGGAGGATTGTTTTTATTTTCTTGCAGCCAAACTCTACCTGTAGCTTGCACTTGCATCGGAATTTCACCCAGCCAAGTGTTGAAAATGGCGATATCGTGAATCGCTAAATCCCACAAAGCGTCAACATCGTAACGCACGGGACCTAAGTTAGTCCGGGTGGCGTAGCCATAGCGCAAGTCTCCTAATATACCCGTTTCCAGAACAGTTTTGCCTCGCTCTACAGCTGGATTGAATAAATAGGTGTGGTCAACGAAGAGTTGACGCTGCTGTTTTTCGGCTAATCGACACAGTTCGATGCATTCGGCGGGGTCGAGGGTTAAAGGTTTTTCGGTGAAAACGTGGTAACCTTGCCCCAGGGCGTCGGCGATTAAACCGTAGTGGGTGGAAGCTGGAGTGGCGATCGCTACCGCATCGAGTCCGGGTAATTGTCGCACCGTTCCCCAGTCGGTTGTCAGAACTACGGTATCGTTTAACTCAAAGCGCCCACGCAAATCTGCTAACCGATTCTCGTTTGAGTCTACCACGGCTACTAAAGTTGCTTGGGGATGTGCCAAAAAGTTTCGCACTAAGTGTACTCCCCAACGTCCAGCCCCCAATACAGCGATTTTTATGGTCATTGCTAATTGCTAATTGCTAATTGCTAATTGCTAATTGTTAATTGCTAATTGTAATAGCTAATTGCTCATTGTTAATGGCTAATTGCTAATTGTAACGGCTAGCCATTAGCCATTAGCCATTACCCATTAGCCATTAGCCATTAGCTATTAGCCATTAGCCATTAGCTTTACTTGTTCAAAAGCTTGTTTAGCGGCGGCTTGTTCGGCAGCTTTTTTCGATCCTCCTGTTCCTTCTCCCCAGGGTTTTCCCAAGATTTTAACAACGGCTGCGAACATGATGGAACTCCCCCGCATCGGCTTTAATTCTGTCACTTCATATTCTGGCAAAACTTTGTAAGCGCTTTGGGTAAATTCCTGAAGCGCGGCTTTATAGTTCTGCAAAGCTGGATCGGTGCGAATTTGTGCGGCTAATTGCTGGAAGTGAGTATCTAACCAGGGACGGACTAATTCTAAGGTGTGGGTGCTGAGGAAAAACGCCCCCAAGACGGCTTCTAAGGCGTCTGCTAAGCGCGATTCCCGTCCGGCGGTGTCAAAGGCGGCACTTTTATCCATTAGTAGGTATCGCTCTAAGCCGTAACTTTCTGCAATTTGTGACAGCGTGCGATCGCTGACCAAATTCGCCCTGATTTCGGAAAACTCCCCTACCGAAGAGTTAGGATAAGTTTCCCATAAAAATTGTGAAGCAGCCAACCGCACGACTGCATCTCCCACAAATTCCAGTTGTTCGTAGTTTGCTTCGGGGGAGAATGTAGGATGAGTCAGCGCCAAGTCCAAAAGTTGCCACTTTACTTTTGCTGTTTCAGGAAGTCCGAGTTTTTGAACTAAGACTTCCAGTTGGTTTTGGCGGCGGGGATATCGGAGATTCATTGAAGTCAGGCGGATCTTTGGGTTCCCAAATTGTTTTGGTTACTTCAGTGTACAGCCCCTCGACCTCTGCCATCAGTTCTTGTTGCATCGGTAACATATGGGTTTGGTCGTGTAATTTTTGCTGCAAGTACAGCAACCTTGCCATTGGCTGGCGTAACTTGGTTAGCATTTGTTCCAGTTGTCTGGCGCGACGCATTTGCAAAACTATGTCGCCGCTGACTTGAGCCTTTTGCTCGATGATAACTGCTAGCCCAGTTGCAATCGCCATCACTGTTTTACCGTCTTCAGAATTCCATGCGTCAGGCGTTTTGCTACCTACGGTGACGACGCCATAAACGCGGCGACGCCCTTGAATCGGTGCTGATACAAGGCTCACCGCTTCCGGCATCAGGACTTCTTTTTGACCAGTTTGCACCACATTGGCAATTGAGATTAATTTACTTTGATTGAGAGCTTGACCGCTAGCTCCAACTCCCAAAGATGATAGGCGCTGCTTGCCGGTACTGAGCTTACCATCCAAGCAAAAAATCATGAACTTATCGCCTTGCAGATTGAGAGCAATCGCGGCGTTACTGGCGCCGAATATCGTCGATAAAATCCGCACCGCGTCTTGCAATATACAAGGCAACGGCTGATGCTGTAACAGGATGGCAGAAAATTCGTGCAACGTTGAAAGCTGCATCAAACGTCGGTGGCTTTCTATTTCTGCTGCTTCCAATTGCTCTAACAGGCGTTTGTTCAATTCCGCAATATGTGCGTTTTGCTGCATGTAGTTCCGCGTTTGTACTGGCTGATACTCCCGACCTGCGATTTGCGAAACCAACAGCGAGACTCGCTCGACCATTTGTCGATTGTAGAACCACCCGCCGTCAAAGTTCTGTTCCCTAGGCAATCCGTTGCTGGTTTCGACGGAAGTTGCTACCATCCCTGCCCAAAAATCGGGTGAATTTACTACTACAAATCGTTCTCTTTCTAGCACCGACCCCGGTTCTATTGGTATAAAATTTATCCCTTTAATTAAGGGTGCCCCAATGTCGGGGACGCCAAATGCTAAAACTTGCTTGCACGTTGCCCCTAAGCGGGTATATTTTTCTTTTTGAGCGACAAACTCGGAGAACCGCTCTAAGCCAACAAAAAGATCGACGGCGAGTTGGTGGTTGAGTACTTGCTCAATCAGCAAATTACTCATCGCGTTCGCAGTGGTGATGGTGCGAACGCTGCGCCAATTTTCATACTGGCTAGCAATTGAACCAAACAAAGATATTTCCACAATTATGTCACCCTGATTAATTTTATCCTTGAGGTTTCTGCCAAGCTAGAACCGAGGCTTGCACGTCTAGCTTTAGGGTAGCAGGTCTTAGGTATTTTCTCGTTTTAACAACCAAGCCGGTACGAGTGGTGAAACCCTTCGCCTGGATTGAGCTTGTGCTTTTTCGCTTGGTTGCTAAATTTTGAGTTGATTGCGAGCGCCAAGGTTGGGATTAGCCAACCCGTTTGATTTCACCCCTAGCGCTTTCAGTTGAGCTTGAAGATTTATTCCCCTCGATCGCTGTAATTTTTTTGACAAATTATAGATTTATTTCCTGAAAAATACGGACACAAGATTGTTATAACAAGTTAATTTGTGCAAAGAATAATAACAATAATTAATTTGGACAAAATTAAACTCCTAGAAACCGGGTTTCTGCCTAGATCTCCGATTTTGCCAAGAAACCCGGTTTCTTTGCGAGAAACCGAGTTTCTGCCTAGCTCTGGGATTTGGCGCAGAAACCCGGTTTCTTTGCGTAATTCCTCTAAAAAAAAGAGAGTAGGACATAAGCCGGGTTCTGTTCTCTTTGGTTGCGGTGCAGCCAAAAAGGGCGGTTATCTATCTGGGACGCCTGTTACCAGACGCCTCTTGCGGTTCTTAGGGGCAAGCCCCTACAACGGAACTGGGAAAAGACCAACCATTGTTCCTCCGACCTTGCTCCCAACCGGGGTTTACCGAGCCAGCGCCTCTCGACGCTGCTGGTGCGCTCTTACCGCACCTTTGCACCCTTACCGGGAATGGGTAATTGATAATTGGTAATTGGTAATTGGTGTTTTTTGCCGATTCTCTATTACCCATTAGCCATTAGCTATTCCCGGCGGTATGTTTCTGTGGCACTATCCTCGCGATCGCTCGCACTGGGCGTTACCCAGCAAGTTTGGTCTTTCGGGAGCCCGGACTTTCCTCAGACTGGCTAAGAGCCAGTCCGCAACCACCTGCGCCTGCTCTCTGGGATCTAGTTTAGTCGTTATCGAAGCGGTTAATCGTCCTTGAGCGTAGAATAATTCTCAAACCAGCCGCGTCGCCAGAAAAAGACAACTAAACCAGCAGCCGTCGCTATCATCGTTGCCCAACAAAGGGGATATCCCCAATACCAGTTTAGTTCTGGCATATTCCAGGGAGATTTTTCCGTATTAAAGTTCATTCCGTACACCCCGGCAATAAACGTCAGCGGGATAAAAATAGACGAAATCACGGTTAGCAACTTCATAATTTCGTTCATTTTGTTGCTAATCGAGGATAAGTAGACATCCATCAAACCCGAACTGAGTTCCCGATAAGTCTCGACAATATCCATCACTTGAACGGCGTGATCGTAGCAGTCTCGCAGGTAAATTCGCACATCAGGACTGATTAAATCGCTGCCATCGCGGATCAAGGAATTGAGCGCATCTCGCTGGGGCCAAATAGCGCGGCGCAGCGCTAGCAATTCTCGGCGAATTTGATAAATTTTTTCTAAAGTGCGCCGCGTGGGTTGGGTGACCACTTCATCTTCTAGCTGATCAATTTGTTCGCCGTAGGCTTCCAGGACGGGGAAATAACCATCGATGATAGAATCTATCAAGCTGTAGGCTAGATAATCTGCACCTCGCTTGCGGATAATGCCTTTGTCGTGACGAATGCGATCGCGCACGGGTTGAAAGCAATCTTGCTCTGGTTCTTCCTGCACCGTGAGCAAATAATGTTTCCCCAATACAAAACTAACTTGCTCGCTGTGGAAGCCAATTCCCTTCTCTTTGGGGATGACCATCCGCGCAATAATCACCAGTTGATCTTCATGATCTTCTACTTTAGGTCGCTGAGGTACGTTGACCACATCTTCCAAAACCAGGGGATGTAAATCAAACACTTTCTCCATTCGCCGCCAAGTGCTTTCGTTTCCTAACCCCATGACATCCACCCAAGAAACCGACTCGCTGTCTAGGTAGGGGGCGCAAGCTGCTGGCGAATCAAGTACAACTCGGCTGGCTTTGGTTTCGTTGTAGTCAATTAACACAATTGTCGGAGGTAAGGCATCTTCCTCAAGGTCTAGCGTCCCCGGTATCGTCCCCGGTTCGTCGTAGTACTCAACAAAGTCCTCAGCGGCTGACTCTTCTTCCTCTTCTACTTGTTCGGGTTCTAGAGCTAACTCGGAAGCTGCCAATCTTCTTTCCATCATGCTAATCTACCTCGTTTTGTCGTTTTTACTACATCTTTAACTAATTTCTAATCCAAATATTTATTTTTGAGCAATTCTATTTCTTGCTTAAGTTGCTCGGCATCCATCCAACCTACATATGCTACATATTTACAAACACCTTTGCTGTCAAAAACATAAACGTGATATATTTTAAGGGGGTTTACGCAGAAGCGTAGCATACCGCTTCCATCTTTTAACTTTAATTCAACCAAAGTTTCATCCATCAAAGTACGGCGACTTAATTGCATCGCATCTTTTGTTATACCGCGAACCTTTTGCAAGCGAGTAATTACCAGATCTAAAAGACTGCTGTTGGCTGATGATTGATGAGAGTTTCCCAAAATATTAGATGCAATTAATTCGGCAGTTTTAGGACAGTTCCAGTAACCTATATGAGCATCACCCGCTCCGGCAATAATTGGCGTCTGAGATATTGCCGCTGGTATTGCTGCATTTAATTGACCAACAGCCTGGATAAATTTTTCTGTATATTTAGTAAAGTTTCGCACAGTTTTTTCCGCTTTATTAGCATCATTTTCAAGATAAATGTCTTTAAAAAAGAAGTTACACGATGAATCAATATTAAAGCTTGAGCGCAGAGGATAAGCAATGATATCGGAAGCGTGGATGATATTAATCCATCTGAGGGGTTGCTGTTGATATTTATTGAAAAAGGTTTTAAGCATTTCAGGAGTAACGCCTAACATAGTATTAAAAAATAAGATGGGAGAACCTATGGTAGTAATACTCCTCAATACTACTTTTCTTGTTTCGCTGGAATGGCTCAAGCCTTTGATGATTTGCCGGATTTTATAAGCCGGATCGTTAGAGTTAAACCTTTCAGAAAACAAAATATCCCACAAGATAACGCTACCCAGTGAATGAGCCACAATATGGATATCGGATGCTTCAGGGTTCAGCCTGATGAAATCATAGAGGTGATCGGCGATAAGTTCTCGGATTTTGGCTCCCCGTTCCGGGTTAAGATAGGTAAAAGCATCTCCAACAAATTCAGAGAGCAAACCTTGTCTGAATTGTTGATCCCGAAAAATTTCTTCAATGTCAACGCTTGGATCTTCAGTCTTGAGTGTCTGTAAATCTTGATTAATCCCGTTCCATATTTTGCCTACATCGCTTAAAACATCACCCCAAAAGCTTGAGTGAAACTGCGGGATGGGTTCGCCTCTAGTGGTAAATTCTTCTCTGAGTAATACTTTCAAATCATCGGCATATTGGACAGTCCGCGTCGCTACGCCGTGAATAAAAAATACAAGCATTGTTAGACCTCAAAGTTGAATTTTTAGATAGCAAGATATGTGTTAATAAAAAAGCAGCTTGTCTAGATAGACAAGCTACTTTCATTATTATTCCCAAAAATGTCTCGATTAAGCTATTTCGTCGAGGGGGAGGCGGGAGCCTCTTTTTAGGGGGAGGCGGGAGCCTCCCTGACTGCATTCCCAGGTAGAACCTGGGAACGAGAGCGAGAAACTCCCCGCGTCGCCGCGTCGCCGCGTCGCCGCGTCAGTCCTAACTCTGGGTACTCAAACGGACACGATATTACATCATGCCGCCCATGCCGCCCATGCCGCCCATGCCGCCCATGCCGCCCATGTCGGGGGCGCCGCCAGCGGGTTTCTTCTGGGGTTTTTCCACGACTAGCGCTTCGGTGGTTAATACCATCGAGGCGATGGATGCAGCGTTTTGCAATGCGAATCGCACGACTTTGGCGGGGTCGATGATACCGGCGACAATCATGTCTTCAAATGTGCCTGTGAGGGCGTTGTAGCCTACGTTGAACTCGGTTTCCCGCACTCGTTCGACGACCACGGAACCTTCGGCACCGGCATTATCGGCAATTTGGCGCAGGGGTGCGTCGAGACTGCGCGCGACGATATCGGCACCGAGTTTTTCTTCGTCGTCCAGGGTATTCTTAATCTCGTCGATTTTCTTGGTCAGGTGAATCAAGGTGACGCCGCCGCCGGGAACAATGCCTTCATCTACCGCTGCTTTGGTAGCGTTGAGGGCGTCTTCAATTCGCAATTTGCGGTCTTTGAGTTCGGTTTCCGTCGCCGCACCGACTTTAATTACGGCAACGCCGCCTGCGAGTTTGGCAATTCGTTCGGCGAGCTTTTCTTTATCGTATTCCGAGTCGGTTTCTGCTAGTTGCTTGCGAATTTGAGCGATCCGCTTTTGCACGTCTTCTTTTGCACCCTCATCGGCGACGATGATCGTGCTTTCTTTATCTATCGTGACTTTGCGAGCAACTCCCAGCATTTCCAGGGTGGCGGTATCCAAGCTTAACCCGACTTCTTCCGAAATTAGCTGTCCGCCTGTGAGGACGGCGATATCTTGCAACATCGCTTTGCGGCGATCGCCAAAACTGGGTGCTTTAATCGCCGCGACGCTTAAAACGCCTCTGGCTTTATTTACTACCAGCGTCGCTAGGGCTTCCCCATCGATATCTTCGGCAATAATGAACAAAGGTTTGCCGTATCGGGCGACTTTTTCCAGAACCGGGATTAAATCCTGGATGGCGCTAATTTTTTTATCTGTAATTAGCAGGCGGACATCTTCGTATTCCACCGTCATGCGATCGTTGTTGGTGACGAAGTAGGGGGAAAGATAGCCGCGATCTATTTGCATCCCCTCGACGACTTCGAGTTCGGTGGTGAGGGACTTGGACTCTTCAACGGTAATCACGCCGTCTTTGGTGACTTTGTCCATTGCTGCGGCAATCATCGCACCGACTTCTTCGTCGTTACCAGAAGAAACCGTGGCTACTTGCGCGATCGCTCCCCCTTCCACTGGTTTCGCTACCGCTTCGATTTCTTTAACCAACGCTGCAACGGTTTTATCAATCCCGTGGCGCAGCGCCACCGGGTTCGCACCCGCCGCTACGTTCTTCAATCCTTCGCGAATCATCGCTTGCGCCAGGATCGTCGCCGTCGTCGTGCCATCCCCAGCATTGTCTTTCGTCTTGGATGCCACTTCCCGCACTAGCTGCGCACCCGTATTTTCTAAAGGATCTTCTAATTCAATTTGTCTGGCAATGGTGATACCATCGTTGACGATTTGGGGGGCGCCATATTTCATCTCCAGCACCACATTCCGACCTTTTGGCCCCAAAGTAATGCGGACGGCGTCTGCCAGGGCGTTGATGCCCCTCTCCAATGCCCGCCGCGATTCTTCATCAAACGCAACAATTTTTGCCATACGTGACTTCTAACTTGCTTCCATTAGTTAATTTAGCACTCTCGCTGCCTGAGTGCTAATCTTTGGGGAAAGGGGGAAGAGGACGCGGTGACGCGGTGACGCTCGCTCCGCGGGGAGGAGGAAATTTGCCGCACGAGAAGGAAAACGGGATGATTAAGCCAGGGAGAACCAGGGCAGGGTGCTGCCTTTTGCAACTGGCTAGCAGTTTTAAATTTGATTTAGCCAGGACTTACGCAAACAAACCGGGTTTCTCTGAAAAATCGTCGGTTTGGAAATTCAATATCGCAGCAAGAAACCCGGTTTCTAAGAGCGTCGCGCGTAAGTCCTGTTTTTAATCCAATTACCAATTACCAATTACCTATTACCTATTACCTATTTACTATGTAGCTCAAATAAGCTACCACATTTAAGTGTCACTCTAATCAGCGACTGTACGTAATTGTAATTATTAGTTATAACTAAATTACCAAGAAATTTAGCTGGTGTTAGCTCGATAAGTTGAACCAGAAAATATTTCGACATATCCAGCATTAAACAACCAGAAAATGCCAGCAAAAATCTACCCCTTGGCTGATGTAAAACCAACGGATTTACCTCCAATCAGCTAAATTTTGACTAACTCGTTCCTCAAAGGAATAGGTATATTATGCAAACTCAAGAAACAGCGCCCGAATTAACAACTATCACCGTACCGGAAACAGCAGCAGCCGCGCCGAAGTACATCAACCCTAATAATATGTACGTCTACCGCGCCTACTTTGGTAAGTTTAAAGGCACGCAAGTTCGTCGATTGAATTGGAGCATCATCAAAAAGACTTCCCATGTTTTTGTAGAAGCAACCGAAGGCCATATGGGCGCTGCACCTTACACCGTCCAGAATGTAGATCCGCAAGATGGCTTTGTCGATGTTCGGTTGACGGTAGATTGGGGTTCTCCGATTGATGTCTACATCGATTATTTGGTAATTAATGGGTAATGGGTAATGGATAATTGGTAATTGGTTTTGTTTTCCATTACCTATTACCGATTACCAAAAGATTTTCAAGCCATTACCATGCCGCCATCGACGTTGAATACTTGCCCGGTAATATAAGCAGCAGCTGCATCGGCGGCGAGAAACCTTACCATCCCGGCAATTTCCTCTGGTTGACCGAAGCGTCCCAGAGGAATAAATTTAAGGATTTCTTCGGCTTTGACCCCGCTGGTCATGTCGGTGACGATAAAACCTGGGGCGACAGCATTGGCGGTGATACCCCTGGTGGCGAGTTCTTTGGCGACGCTTTTGGTAAATCCGATTACGCCTGCTTTGGCGGCGCTGTAGTTAGCTTGACCGGGGTTACCCATCAATCCGGAAACCGAAGTAATGTTGATTATGCGCCCGGATTTTTGCTTGAGCATGATTTTGCTGGCGGCGCGAGTGCATAAAAAGACACCCGTGAGGTTGAGGTCAATCACCGCTTGCCAATCTTCTGGCTTCATACGCAGCAATAGGTTGTCGCGGGTGATACCTGCGTTGTTCACCAGGATGTCAAGGCGGTTGAATTTTTCCATTGTGGCGTTGATCAGGGTGTCTACCTGGTCGGCTTTGGAGACATCGGCTTGTAGCGCGTACGCATTCCCTCCAGCCTCTGTAATTTCCGCTACTACAGCATCAGCGGCGGTACTGGAACTGGCGTAGTTGACGACGACGGCTGCGCCTTCGGAAGCGAGGGAGAAGGCGATCGCGCGACCAATTCCCCGCGAAGCCCCTGTAACCAAAGCTACCTGTCCCCGCAACCGCTGTTGACTTTCTGGCAATAATTCCATGCAAAAATCCTCTGGAAAAGTCTGGGAGAAAAAGCGAGTAGAATAACCGCGCTAAATATCTTAGTGCGATCCGTACCCAGAGGAACAGAAATAAATTTTTCCAACAATTAGAATCGAGCTATAGTCGAGAATCAATTTTGTGTTATGGCAACTAAACAAGAGTTCAACAGCTTTGAAGAAATGCTCGCTAGCTCTGACTTGCCTGTCTTGGTAGACTTTTATGCAACCTGGTGCGGCCCTTGTCAGATGATGGCTAAGATTCTAGAACAAGTCAGTGCCCAAATGTCAGGAAAGTTAAAAATTGTGAAAATAGACACCGATAAATACGAACAGCTAGCCGTCGATCATCGCATCTATGCTTTGCCAACGCTGGTACTGTTTAAAAACGGTGAAGCCGTGGATAGGATTGAAGGTGTGATGCAAACAGCGGATCTAATTCAGCGCTTACAATCTTTGCTTTAAAAGCGCAAGTTGCTATTGATAAAACCGATCCCCCCAAACCCCCCTTGATCAGGGGGGCTTTTGATGTTTTTATAAGTTGCTTGTTATCAAATCGATCCCCCCAAACCCCCCTTGATCAGGGGGGCTTTTGATGTTTTTATAAGTTGCTTGTTATCAAATCGATCCCCCCAAACCCCCCGGATAAAAAAAGCGATCCCCCTCACATCCCCCTTTTTAAGGGAAGAGGGGGGTCTCTTGGGGAGCTTTTGATGTTTTTAAATGACGCCAGTTAACACGGGACAATTTTTAAACGGTAAGGTAACTGTAAATGTAGTGCCAACCCCAACTTTACTTTGTACTGTAATGCTACCGCCGTGTAAATCTACGCACTTTTTGACAACTGCTAAACCCAACCCCGTCCCCGGAACATCGCCGACATTTTGACCCCGGTGGAATGATTCAAATAAGTTTTCTTGGTCTTCGCTTGGAATTCCGATTCCTTGGTCTTGGAACTCAAAAATTACCTTGTCCGATTCGCAATCGAGGGTAAAATAAATATGGCTATCCTCGCGGGAGTATTTAACGGCATTTGAAAGCAAGTTGCTGAGAATTGACCGCAGTAGTTTTTCATCCAGGTAACCATTTTTACCGGGACAGTGACTGATAAAAAAGATGTTTTGTTGCGCGCGAGAACTCAACTCAACTTCTTCGACTAAATCCCTACAGAATTTATCCAAATCCAGACGCTCTGGTTTAAACTCTAATTTTCCAGATTCGGCTCTCGTTAGGGTGAGAATATCGGTTAACAACTGCGTCATTGTTTTAGCAGCGGATTGAATCCGGTGCAGATTTTTAAGCTTTTTCTCTGGCGTCCAATTTGGACTGCTATTTTCTAGTAATTGCGCGGAAATTAAAATCGTGCTTAGAGGCGTGCGAAATTCGTGGGAAGCCATTGAGAAAAAGCGGAGTTTTAGTTCGCCGAGTTCCCTTTCTTTTTCCAAGTTGCGGCGAATTTCTTCTGCACGCTTGCGTTCTGTGATGTCCCGTACTACGCCGATACGTCGATAAACTTCTCCCGCTGAATTTTGGATGGGGAAGCAGCGATCGCATATCCAACGAATCGCTCCATCGGGTCGCACAATTCGGTATTCTATCTCATATTCTTTGGTAGCATTCTCAGCAATATTTTCCATAACCCGCGCTTTGTCTTCCGGATGAACGCCATCTAGAAAAGACTTCGGATTTGCGTACAAACTCTCGCAGTCACGACCACAAATTTTTTCATAAGCCGGATTCACATATAATAAATGATTAAAATTAGTATCGCTCATCCAAAAAACTTCCTGGATATTTTCTGCGATTTGGCGAAACTTTTCTTCGCTGATTTTTATCGCTGACTGTGCTTGTTTTTCTTCAGTAATATCAAGGGCTAACATCAGCCTTGCTTGTCTTCCCGCGAAGGCTAATTCATGGGAGGATATTTCTACATCAATAACGGTTCCATCTCGCTTTTGATGTTGCCAAACTCCGACTATAGCTGAAAAAGTCAATTTTTGCCCATCAGAGTCAAGATAAATATCCTTAATGGTCATTGCTAAAAATTCAGCCTGGGAATAACCGTAATGTTTAATAGCGGCTTCATTCACCGCTAAACAAGCTAAAGTTTCTTGGTCGTAAACCCATAAAGGATGTGGATGAAACTCGAATAGATTTCGATAGCGTTGTTCGCTTTCGCGCCAAATTTCTTCTGCTTGCTGGCGTTTCCTAATTTGTCGGTGCAGAAGCAAGTATACTGCCAAAAGCAAGCCAAAGCTAATACCGAAACCAACGATCTTCATCAGCACTGTATTTCGGAAACTCGCTTCTGAATCAGCGGTGCGACGCTGCAATAAGAATTTTTCCTCGGCTTCCATTTCGGAAATAACTTGCGAGATTCTATCGTGGAGGGCGATACCTTCATCTGTCAGTTCGATTTGAGTTTCCCTGTCCGAGGGATTTTGCTTATATAACTCAACAGATTTTTGAATCAAGGCTACTCTTTCGTCAATTAAAGGTTTGAGCAGGTCGAGTTTATACTGGTGATTGGGATTATCGGCGGTGGAGTGCCGCACCAAGTTGAATTTAGTGTTAATTTCTTGAATAGCCTTGTTGTAGGTTCCCAAATAAAACTCTTTTCCCGTTATAATATAGCCACGTCGCGCTCTTTCAGCATCCCGCAGCGTCATCAGCACATCTTTAATTTCTTCGAGAACTTCGTAGGTTTGCTCTACTCGTTTTTGTCTTTCAAACAGTTGGGTGGTATTTTGATAAGAATTTATATTCACTGCACCGAGAATAAGGATAGCCAACCCAAACCCGCCAGCAATAATTTTTTTTTCGAGGGGCCATTTCATATACAGACCTGCTTAAGGGCGATAAAATTTAATCATAAATCAGTAGTTAATCCCTGACGAAGGATGACAAGTTTAAAATTGGCCTATATGCGGATTTTGCTAGTTGAGGATGATATACGTTTGGCGGAGGCGCTAGCTGAAGCTTTGAGTGACCAGCTATATGTGGTAGATCTGGTCAAGGATGGGGAAGCAGCATGGGGACAAGTGCAGGCGATCGCATACGACGCGATTTTGCTCGATGTCTCGCTACCCAAACTCGATGGGATTAGTCTTTGCAGGCGACTGCGCGATCGCGGCTATCATTTACCGATTATGATGCTAACGGCTCGCGACACCAGCGCGGATAAAGTCAATGGGTTAGACGCCGGAGCAGATGATTATGTAGTTAAGCCGTTTAATCTACCAGAATTATTCGCTCGCATCCGCGCCTTGCTGCGCCGGGGAACTACCCTATCAACGCCTACTCTATCGTGGGGACACTTGCGCTACGATCCGATTACCTACGAAGTTACATATAACGGTCAAGCGCTGCACTTAACCCCTAAAGAATACAGCGTGCTAGAACTGTTACTCCGCAATGGTCGCCGCGTATTAAGCCGTTCGGTTATTATTGATAGCCTCTGGTCTAGTGAAAATCCGCCTGAAGAGGAAACCGTCAAGGCGCATATTAAAAGCCTACGCCACAAACTTAGATCCGTAGCCGCCCCCGATGATTTTATCGAAACCGTTCACGGTTTGGGATACCGCTTGAAACAATTATCTTAGGGTAGTAACGCTAGTTGGTAGTTATAAACTTGGGCATTGCTAATTGCTAATTGCTAATTGCTAGAGAGAAGCTCAGTAATATCCTGACATTAGCGATTAGCCAGCCATTAGCATAACTAGCAACTTGCTAATTGCTAATTGCTAATTGCTAGAGAGAAGCTCAGTAATATCCTGACAGCGATTAGCCAGCCATTAGCATAACTAGCAACTTGCTAATTGCTAATTGCTAATTGCTAGAGAGAAGCTCAGTAATATCCTGACAGCGATTAGCCAGCCATTAGCATAACTAGCAAATTGCTAATTGCTAATTGCTAATTGCTAGAGAGAAGCTCAGTAATATCCTGACAGC
>NZ_BLAY01000043.1 GCF_020521235.1 Microseira wollei NIES-4236
CGTCACGGCAGATTTAGCGGGCGGCTCTAGACGGGATGGTGAGCGAATAGCAAGAGCTAGAGATGGTGCGCGTGCTGGTGCTGGGGGTGGGGGCGGCGCTGGTGCGGGGGCTGGGGCTGGGGCGGGGGGTGGGGCTGGTGCCGGGGCTGGTGCTGGTGCTGGTGCTGGTGCCGGGGCTGGTGCCGGTGCCGGGGCTGGTGCCGGGGCTGGTGCTGGTGCTGGTGCTGGTGCTGGGGCTGGTGCTGGTGCTGGTGCTGGTGCTGGTGCTGGTGCTGGTGCTGGTGCTGGTGCTGGTGCTGGGGCTGGTGCTGGGGCTGGTGCTGGGGCTGGTGCCGGGGCTGGTGCCGGGGCTGGGGCTGGTGCTGGTGCCGGTGCTGGTGCTGGTGCCGGGGCTGGTGCTGGGGCTGGTGCTGGGGCTGGTGCCGGTGCTGGTGCTGGTGCCGGGGCTGGTGCTGGGGCTGGTGCTGGGGCTGGTGCCAGTTCTGGTGCTGGTGCTGGGGCTGGTGCTGGGGCTGGTGCTGGGGCTGGTGCTGGGGCTGGTGCTGGGGCTGGGGCTGGGGCTGGGGCTGGGGCTGGGGCTGGTGCTGGGGCTGGTGCTGGTGCTGGTGCTGGTGCTGGCTGTATGGAGTTTTGTATTTCTCTCTGAACTTGTCCGCCTTCTATCGGAGGTACAGATTGTAGAGGATTTTCAACTGTAGCTGGATTGGGAGCGGATGGCTCTGGATTGGGATTAAAAGAGGGAGGTTCAGATCCGGCACCCGGAGGCATTTGGACAAAGACCGGATTTTCGATTGCGCCCTCGCTGGGGATGGGAGTCTGTGTCCTTACAGCGTTAGTGGTTTCAGCTTGAACTGCTGCGAGCGCTGGATCGGGATTTGTCTTCGTCCCTGACTCGGTCAGGTTTAGTCCCTTCACCAGATCGCTCGTTTCGTAAAAAGTCCTCAGATCGAACTCATATACGCGCTCAATTCTATCTTTAACAATTACTGCTAACTGTCCAGCTTGTAGCCCCTGGCGTTGGGAAGCATTCTGGTTAGATACTTCAATATTGCTATTGGTTAATGCTCCTACCAGCGTGGTTTGAGTTTCGGGTATGTAGCGCACGAATAAAGCCGAACCCCGAATCCCAGCCGCTGCGTTGGGCGTCCGCACCCGCGTTGAGCCGCGTCCAGGTGGAATTAGTAGCAGAACGGTGCCATTATTCAGTCGAAAGTTGCGCGTGTTCGGTACGAACTGAAATACTGCCTGTTCGCCGACCCGGGCTAAAGAGCCGTCGTTGAAGCGCAATTCAGCTAGGGATGCTCTCCCCGTTGCCACAGCATCTTCAGGGGCGAGCGGCTCCGATAAGCGCGCGGGACGCCCCTGTTGATTTTTCGGGATGATCCGAACAATGTTGCGTAATTGCTGAATAATAGCCCTAGTTAGAGGCGTTTGACCGTTAGCCTCTTTCGGGAGAGGCAGGGTCATAGCGCCCCACAACATCAGGGTAAAGAGTATGACTAACTTGCGAGTCATCACTTTAAATGCAAGCTAGCACTTGTGCTACTACTCTTCCAAGATAGCCTTTGTTTTGCCATATTGACACTGGGTATTTCCCCGATATTCGTAAAAATACGTTAATTTTGCGGGTGAAGCTGCAACGGTTACAGTAAAAACCCCTGGTTTACCGTTGAAAATTCACAAATTTTTAAGCAAGCGAGCCTGGATGCGGGTACGGCAATCAACAGCAGTGTCGATGACGTGGTATATTGCAGAATTTGGGGGTAATCCGGACTAGAGACAGGCGCTATGTACTTATCCCCTCAAAAAGCTGCCCAGAAATACGACATCCATCCAAAAACCCTCTCTTGGTTAGCCAACGCAGGCATAATTGAGGCGATACGGATGCCTAACTCCAAACACCGGAGATATAGCGCCGCCAGCATCGAGAAATATTGGGGTCGGGCAAAAGAAAGAGTCACCAAAAACGCGCAGGTCAGCCTCTGACTTCAGGCATGGGGAGGAGGTGCTAGGTCGATTTTAACTTACTCGCCGTAAGTCCCCCACTGAATTTGGTACCCCAAATCAGTGGTGGGATATAAGGCGGGCGGCGACGATTGCATCTTTGAGGAAATCTTTCCATAGAAAAGACAGGGAAAAGATGCATGAGGAGTCGCCAAAATATTTCCGGTTAGTTTTATCGCTAAGTGTATATCGTGGTAGAATAGAGAAACCAAGGAGGTGATATTGAGTGCTACATAAAGCCGTGCAAGTCCGCTTATACCCAACAACTGAACAGCAAACACTATTAGCTCAAGCATTTGGGTGTTCACGCTGGTGGTGGAATTATGCTTTGAATAAGTCGATTGAAACTTATAAAGAGACAGGTAAAGGGCTTGGACGTTCAGCACTAAATGCACTTTTACCAGCCCTCAAAAAAGCCGAAGATACTTGCTGGTTGGCTGAGTGCTATAGCCAGGTTTTACAGGCTACGACACTCAATCTGACTACGGCGTATAAGAACTTTTTTGATGGTAGAGCAAGATTTCCTCGGGTCAAGTCTAAGCATGGTAAGCAGTCAATTCAATATCCTCAAAACGTACTGATTGTGGATGGTAATGTCAAGCTTCCGGGCAATATCGGAGTAGTCAAAGCCAAAATACATAGACCGATTGAAGGGAAAATCAAGACTGTTACCGTCAGCCAAACTCCATCAGGGAAGTATTTGGCGTCTATCCTGACTGAAATAGAAAATGATAGCCCGTATACCGCAGAAGGTAAGATTTATGGCGTTGATTTAGGGGTGAAACATTTTGCTGTTGTTACTGACGGCGAGAAAGTTTCTAAATATGACAACCCAAAACATCTTGCCAAACAAGAAAAAAACCAGAAACGGAAGCAGAAAAAATTAGCACGCCAACAAAAAGGAAGTAATTCTCAAAATAAATATCGTAAAGTTGTTGCCAAAGTATACGAACGGGTGAGCAACTCAAGGCAAGATTTTTTACATAAACTTAGTTACAAGTTGGTCAGCTAAGCCCGAGCTGTCATAGTAGAGAATCTTCATGTCAAGGGCATGGTGAGTAATCACAACTTGGCGAAAGCAATATCTGATTGTGGATGGGGAATGTTTACCAACTTCTTAGCCTACAAGCTAGAGCGCAAGGGTGGGAAGTTGGTTGAAATTGATAGATGGTTCCCCAGCTCAAAACTCTGCTCGAATTGTTTCTATCAGATGGGTGAGATGCCGTTGGATGTGAGGGAGTGGACTTGTCCTCACTGTGGTACTTATCATGACAGAGATGGAAATGCAGCAATAAATATTAGAGCAGAGGGTATCAGAATGCTTTTGGCGGAAGGTTCAGCCGTCTCTGCTGTAGGAGGGGAGGTAAGACCAAAGATGGGGCGAAAGTCTCATCTTTGGCACTCGCCTATGAGTACAGAAGCCCACACTGTACCGTCAGGTCAGTGTGGGTAGTTCACTCCCAGTCAATATAACCACCATATATTAGGGGGACAAGTTCCGTCAGGTGCGACCTGAAAAGGTCATCTGTTCCGTGGGGCCTACTCCACTAACTCAGATCTTGCACCATTCTCAACCTGCCTGGAAACCCTTGTTTCTTGATGAAAAATCTAGGCTTTCAAGTTTAGCTATTTGCCAGAAACTAAGGTGTTAGCCCTGGTGCAAGATCTGAGCTAAGGGATTCACAGCTCTTACCCTCATGTAAAAGACTCATCTGAGTTTGGTCACGACCTAGTAGGTAACGAAACGGTCGGAATGCAGACCACAAAAGTAGCCGCAGCTGGCAGCCTCAGCTGGTTAGGAGCAAGAGGGAATCTTCTCAGGGTGAACTAACATAAACTATCGATAAACAGCGACACACTTGGAATGACCAAATAAGGCTGACAGGCATAAGTGGGGAGTTTTGATGGTAAGAAGTCATCAAAACCTGTGAATAAACAAACCCACCGCTGAAGAGATAGCACCCAACAGAAGATAGAAACAACAGATGTATCAAAAGGATAAACCCTACAGGGTCTAGGAAAGGTCGATACTCCTAGTAAGTCTAAGGAAACAAAGACACAACTCCCTGGAGGGTAGAGGATGGATGAAAAAGCGAATGCTGATTTGTAATGAATCAGATAGGGGTGCAAAATTTGCCCCTGATATCATGTTTGGTCGATTCCCCATAATTAGGAGTAGGGAACATTATTAACGTTATCTGTTTGTCCGAGATATCTATGATGTTCCCTACGCAACGACGCGGTGAGGTTTTTTTATTATGGGCAATTCAACGGACATGATATGACCGAAAGGAAAGCCGACTTCATCTGGGTCTGACACGAAAAGATGAAATGAATCAGAAATCTAATCCAATGACAAGTTAACTCCAGCCATGTCAATGACAGTAAACGGACAAAGGAAACAACTAGAAGACTCGAGTCAAATAAATTGGCTACAAACAAAGAAGGTTGTTATAAATCTACCTCATAGAATCTTTCGTGCCAAGCAAATTGGGAACTTTCGCCTGCTACGAAACTTGCCAAAGTTAATGCTCACAAGCTCCGCAAACTTACTGCTAGCAGTACGACAAATCACTCAAACCAATCAAGGAAAAAAGACAGCGGGGATAGACAATGAGGTGAGCAACACCCCAGCCCAAAGAGTGAAATTTGTTCAGAATTGCCATGGAACAAAACCCAGTCCTACAAGGCGGGTAATGATTCCCAAACCAAATGGCAAAAAGCGTCCTCTTGGTATCCCAACCATTAGAGATAGAGTCATGCAGGCGGTAGTAAAGAACGCACTATAACCGGAATGTTCAGCCGTGTTTGAAAGCAATTCCTATGGCTTGGGACCCGGCAGAAGTTGTCAGGATGCCATAGAACAATCTTGGATTAAGATTAAACAAAGGGCATGACACTTGGGTTCTGGAAGCTGATATCAAAGGCTTCTTTGACAACATTGCCCATGAATCCATCCTCAACAGTATTAGTAATTTCCCGCAAAGGGAACTAATAAAAGGATGGTTAAAAGCACAGATTCATATTCCAAGGGGAATTCAACCCAACAGAACAAGGCACACCACAGGGATCTGTGATTTCTCCCCGACTAGCTAACATAGGACTGCATCGATTAGAAACATTCATAAAATCCACCAATCCTCAACTTGGCGTGGTGAGATATGCTGATGATTTTCTAGTCACAGCTAAAGAAAAAGGAAGTCTTGAAAAAGCACAAATCCAGATGCAGCAATGGATGAAAGAAAGGGGCTTATAACTCAGTTATGCTCAGACGGTAATCACGTCAATGGAAGAAGGTTTTGACTTTCTCGGTTTTAACCTAAGACATTATGGCGGCAAACTACTGACCAAACCATCCAAAAAGAAAGTGTTAGCTTTCTGTAAACGGATAGTCAAGGAAATCAAAGGTCTAAAACGAAAAGAACAAGAGGCGGTCATCAGAAAACTCAATTTAATTCTCAGGGGTTTTGCTAATTACTACAAAAGTGGAGTTAGCAAAAAAACCTTCAGGTAGCTCTCACACAGAGTATGGCAATACCTCTGGAAATAGGGTAGGCGTAGACAACCCAATAAAAGCAAAAAGTGGTTCAAAGAACGTTACTTCCACACCATTAAATAGCAAAGGGCTAAGTAGAAACCAAATAATCAATCTACTCCCACAACTCAAAAAAGAATATGAGTGGTTGAAAGAACCAGCTTCTCAGGTTTTACAGCAAGCCGCCTTGGACTTATAAGCTTGCTTTCTTGAACTTTTTTGAGAAATGATGCGGGTGTCTAATCGGGAGATTAGACAAATCGTTGTAGCTTACCCTGACCGACTGGTTCGATTTGGGTTTGACTTTGTGAAATGGTTTTGCGCCCTATTCGAATGTCAGATTGTGGTGCTGAATAACCCACAACTTTCGGCTGCCTGAGAGGCGAGAGTTTATGAGTATTATGCACTGTTTCAGCGCCAAGCTGTACTTTTTGCGAAAATCCGCAAAAAAATGCCTGAAGAACTGCAAGAAGAATAGCATTAATGATGTATATTAGAAAGATGCCTATATTTCAGACAAATGGCGCTCAACCGGAAAAAGGGCTTCTGGCTCGTATCTAAAACTCAAAAGTGTTCGGTGGAAACTAGAAAGCCTCAATCCCACGTCGCGACGAAGGAGTTATTTAATCAGGTTATGGTGATAAGTTGAGTAAAGTTTGACAATACTGCTGGGGATACCGCTCACAGATGGGATCCGTAAACAGGAAAGTCTGATTTACTCCGATTTTTTGCGTCACTAGGCCACCAAATGCTGATTCGCAACCAACTGGGTAGAAAACGTCAACGACTACGTTGGATACATCTCGCTGGCTGGATAGTGTTGGCTTCCAGTGGAGAAGCTTTGTTTTTTAGTCGATGGAGTGCTGCAGCTGCTAGTTGGGAAAAGGATACCGAATTGCTGGCAGCTTCAGACAAAACGCCAGATCAAACGGTAATTTCCTCTGGGGTTCGTTTATCTGGGTCAGCGATCGCCTCGCTAGCTGCTAGCTTGGGGAATGCACAAAAGAAAACCCCACCGCTAGATCAAGCGCAAGCAAGCGATACAAATCCTTTGAACGGTGTCTTGTCAGATGCCGAACTCAATCCTAACGCGCTCACCGCTCAATCTATTACCCAGCAACAACCAACCCCTTTACAAAATCCTCAGGAAAGTGTCTTGGAGGGTTTTCCCCATAGAGGAGCCGCAGATTTGCTGCTCGACACAGGGGAGAATAGAGAACGGGAGGATAGCGATAAGTTGCAAAGCAACACCCTGGGCGAACGCGCCCCACAAGCACAGCAACTAGAAGCTGAGTCCCAACCTAAACAGGCAGAAGATGAGTCGGATACGCAACAGACAAATGGCGATCCGGATCTGGGAATTTTGCGCCTGCGACAACAAGAATTACCCCCACCCGTAACGCCACCCAAACCAGCGCCACCTGCACCACAACGTCAAAGCACTCCAATATTGCACCTGCTGCCTCGGATCAGCTATTTCCAAACAAGCAATGTATTTTCCAGCGTCGATCCGGTGGGTGATGGTCTGATTTATCCCAGTTTGATGCTTTGGGCGGTGCCGCAACTCGGAAGGAATACTTTTTTAACCCCTTCCATTGAAGGCAGCTTGATTCGTTACATTAAAGAACCGAAGTATAATTACAATTTGCTGAGATTTAGAACGGGTATCAGCCAACGCCTCAGCCCTCGGATGTTCGGTGAAATTGGTTGGACTAATCAAGGGTTTTATCGAGCAGAGGTTGGCGATCGCTTTTTGAACGAGCATATAGCTTACCTGTCCCTGTCGCGACAAGACCAGTTGACGCGACGGCTAAGGCTGAATTCCTACTACGATTTTCGCGTCAGTTTTGCCAATCCGGATAGCCGCAGTCGGATTATCAACTCTTTGTACCTATCTTTGAACTATTCTTTCCAAACCAACCTGCAAGTTGCTATGGACTACCAGTTTGAGCGATCCGACTTTACCGTGAGCGATCGCTATGACCAGTATCATCGCATTATGGGTCGCTTAACTTACGGCGTCTTGCGGGATAGTCAGATTAGCGTCTCAGGTGGGGTGACTGTAGGCGGTTCTTCCGAACCGTTCATTGATTTTGATAGTTTGTTCTTCAGCGTTACTTACAGTGTGGATTTTCCGATTTATTAATTAATTGCAGATTTAAAATTGCAGATTTCAGATTTAAAACAAAAATTCTGCTTTCAGAGCAAATCCGGTTGCATCGGAATGATCGGCCTTTCTTGCCAATCGCTAATTGCTAATTGCTAATTGCTAATTTTCCCTACAGGTCGTAATTCCGATGCAACGGTCAACGATATCAATCTGAAATCTGCAATCTAAAATCTACAATTGGTAAGAACACCAATCGCTCCAACTCCCTGCATAAAGTTTGCCGGTGTGAATTCCAGCGATTTCTAATGACAATAAATTGACGCAAGCTGTTACACCAGAACCGCAATAAACCATTATTTCTTTGGCATCTTTTAAGCTTTCCCAGCGTTGTTGTTGTTCAGGGAGGGAGCGCAGGCGTGCTTGAGAGTCGGTAACATCTTTCCAAGGATAGTTGACGGCAGAAGGAATGTGTCCGGCAATCGGGTCGATGGGTTCTCGTTCGCCGCGATAGCGTTCTGGTTCGCGCGAGTCAACTAAAATTACCTGTGGTAGGTCTTTTCTGGCTTTTACGGCGTCGATGTCTACTAGGAGGTTTGATCGCAAGTTTGGTACAAATATCCCTGGTTGTAGCGGCGTAGGCACGGCATCTGTGACGGGATATCCCGCTGCTTGCCATCCGGCAAAACCACCATCGAGCAAGGCAACTTTATCGTGTCCCATATAGCGTAGCAACCACCACAAACGCGCGGCAAAGGCAAAGCGAGAATCATCGTAGGCGACTACTAAAGTTTCCTGGGAATTAACGCCAATAGAGGCTAATTTTTCCGCTAATTCAGTTATGTTGGGTAAAGGATGGCGTCCGCCGTGACGCCCAACTGGACTGGAAAGATCCCGATTGAGGTGAAGATAATAAGCGCTAGGAATGTGACTTTGGAGATATTGCGTTTGTCCCAGTTCCGGATCTTCCAGGGAAAAGCGACAATCTACAACAACTACTTGCGGAGCGTCGAGGTGTTGGGAAAGCCATTGGGGGGAAATGACAAAAGTGGTTTCAGACATTGGTTTTTCCTGACTAAAATATATCTTTGATGTAATTATCTACTCCTTGAGTGCCGCTACCGTACTTTTTAATAAATTCATTTGTTATCCGGTCACAGCAAGCATCAATCTCTTCGGATATAGAGTGCTGATGTAATACTTTTGCCGCTGAAGTCCGTAGGATTTCTAACAATAGGGAACTGTAATCGGGATCGTCACTGACAAAATCCCAGAGTTCCCGCCCTATCAAAGTCCTGATTTCCCAATCGGGTAACAGTTGTTTCAGCAGTCCAATTGTTACAGTACAGTTCTTTTTCCATAGGTAATGCCAAGATAAGCTTTGTCTCCCTCATCAATTTTTTCCTGTATTTTCTTAGCCCAATAGACTATCTGATCTTTATCCATGCTATTTGGGCCACTTTTGACCTGAATCCACGAACGCTCACCACTAAGATTAGTCTTCATTAAATCCCATCCGGAATTTTTAGGAGCATTTTCGACAGTTTCTGAACTAGCGAGGAGGATATTTTGAATAAAAAAGCCCATTGACGTGACGATCGATCTTGTGGTTGCCATATAAACGTTGAGGCGAACAACTTTTTCTGGAGTTTCCAGGTTAAGGGATCTAATTAAAAATGGGTTGGGATTAAGATTTTCCAGAGACAGGATAGTGAGCATAGCTAATTGCCTTTTCGTGAAATCTCGACTGATACTAGCTAAGAAATTCTCAGATACTGTCAGTTGTGTCGATAGATTCCCTGATGATACAAAAGATAGGATACGCTTAATTTCATCATCGGTTAGTTTGAGCAGTTTTTTCCCAGATATACTCTTAATGTTGCTGATATCTGACTCTGTTACATTGATAAATTCCTCTATATCTGAAAAGTGAGAAGCTCTCATAACGAGCTTTACTTGCAGTTAGACCGATTTCGTTTCGTAGGACAAAGGCCAACATTTCATGAAGTTTATCATCTGACACGCTGTAGTCTCCTCATCTGGTTATTACGTAAAAAGAGGGAGTTGGTAAAACTGGACTCGTCCCTGAACATTTTCTCCCTTAAGCCGCTTGTGTAGGTATTCACCAATTGCTTTTGCTAGAAGTACTGGAACTGCATTGCCAATCTGCCGATATTTAGACGCAGTTGAACCATAAAATATGCAATCGTCTGGAAAAGTCTGAATCCTGGCAGACTCTCTCACACTCAGGGGACGCAATTCTTCTGGGTGGCACATATCTGTAGCCTTCTGATGCGGACTTGTTGTGACGGTAGGCGAGGGCTTATCCCAAGACAAACGCCGATAGAAACCAACTTTACCACCGCCAGATTTGTATGCACCTCCCATCGCTTCCTTTTTTAATTCATCAGGCAAATATCTCCAGTTTTGTCCGGCTTTCAAAAGGCGCAGGTATTTAATGCGACTTTCTGAGTAAGGAATGTATTCGGGTTGAGTATCAACTAACTCCTCAAGCGCATCTTTGAGCGTGAGCCACTTTGGTAGCCCACGGATGCCTTTTTCACTATAAATAGGTAAAGGAAGAGTAACCGATTGACCATCTCTGGATCCGATAAATATGACTCTTTCCCTAACTTGAGGAACACCGTAGTCAGCTGCATTTAAAAGACCATAGTTAACTTCATAACCAATCCGTTTCATCTCTGCTAATACTACTTGAAGGGCGCTTCCTGGCATTTCATCCGGTTCTAGAGGTGGAAAACCTAGTCCTCTTTGATGGTGGGGGCGGTGACGAATGGGTGCAGAAAGTAGCCCTCTGACATTTTCCATGACAAAAAAGCGGGGCTGGACTTCTTCAACAATGGGAATAAAATCCATAAACAAGCTACCGCGAGGATCGCCTATAGAACCCCGTTTTCCTGCCGTGCTGTAAGGTTGGCAGGGTGGCCCACCAGTGACAATATCTACCTCACCAGCACGCAAAGATCTGCCAATTCCTAATACGCGCCCTGCTTGTTCCAAGAGAGTTTGGCTGCTGACTTGTTGAATGTCTCTTGGTACGGCACACTCAAACAGGTGTGGGCGGTTAAGGACTATAGTCTTGACCGCGTCAGGGTCTATTTCCACCACATTGACTGTATGAAAGCCTGCCTGTTCCATTCCCAGGTCTAGGCCAAAAGCTCCTGCAAACAAGCTGATGGATATCAGTTTATCGTTGAACACAGCGTAAGCTCTCTTTTGACGCGCGCGACTTCTGATCTAAAGATACCCGCGTTGTTGCCAGGGCTGCTTGTTTTAACTAGAGTAGGCGATCGCACTTTATACACAAATTCCTAAACTAGAGTCATGGAAAACACAGAGACTTTCACCCCCCAACTCACAGAGGATGGTTCGTTTACCTTCTTTTCAGAGAAGTTTGGCGAAATGTTTCACAGTCGCTATGGTGCGAAACAGGAAGCTGTATTTAAATTTGTCGAACCAACCGAACTCAGGCATAAGGCTGTAAAACCGAGTTTGAAATTGCTGGATGTTTGTTACGGTTTGGGATATAATACCGCAGCGGCTTTAGAAACGATTTGGCAAGTTAATCCCGATTGCTGTGTGGAGTGGATCGGATTGGAATTAGATCCCAGCGTGCCTAATAGCGCGATCGCTCACCGCCTCCTCGATGCCTGGAATCCATCGATTAGGGAAATTCTCACCAATTTGGCGACTGCTTACCAAGTTAAAACGAACAGACTTGAAGCTAGATTGCTGATCGGCGACGCTAGGATAACCATCGGGCAAGTTTATCAGTCGGGATTTCAAGCGGATGGGATTTTTCTCGATCCGTTTTCACCTCCTACTTGTCCCCAATTATGGACGGTGGAATTTTTGGGATTGGTCGCCAAATGCCTCAAGCAGGATGGTAAGCTAGCTACTTATTCCTGTTCCGCAGCGGTACGGACGGCATTGATGGCAAGCGGGTTGCAAATTGGCGCAACGCCACCAGTGGGGAGGCGAAGTCCGGGTACAGTCGCCAGCTACACTAACGATTTACCGCCACTTTCACTCCAAGAGCAAGAGCATTTGCACACCAAAGCCGCTATTCCCTATCGCGATCCGAGTTTGTGCGACCCATCAGAGGTGATTGTGCAACGGCGTCAAATCGAGCAAAAAACTTGCTCTCTGGAGCCTACTTCCCGTTGGAAACAGCGGTGGTCAATGGCTCAAAGTTAGAATCAGAGCGGACGCGACAAGTAAAAAATGTTGCTAAAGTAATAGCAGATTTCAAGAAATTGTCAAAAAGTATATGGAAAATCTTGCGGTGTGCAGTCATTTTCTAGTAAAAACAAAGTAGATCTACTTGGTTTTTCGATTCGCGGATTTGAGATGAGAGGGAGTACTATGACGATTTGGGTGAACGAACAGATCGATCCGATGGGTCTTGTTTACTCTTGCATCGCCTCCTGCAACGAGAACCAGGCGAAAGATTGCCACGAGTCTTTCAAGCAAAATTTGACTGAAGGACAAAAAGCAGCGGGTTGGGTGGCGCGCTTGCGGACGGTTAATTGTTGGGATGAAGTTCCGGTGAATGCTTTAAAACTAGATTAATTTATGGTTATGGCCAATCCACAACCTGTAAGTGTCCGGCATGGACTTCCGATCCATTTAGTTGCCGACAATGGACAAGAAGTTCAAATTTCGGTTAATAGACCTAGTTTATTTATGGTTCAAAACTTAGAGCGGGTGATCCCAGATTGGAACTTGCCGGTTTTGTGGGTGGCGATTGTCTTGCAGCAAGCAAGATACCAATTGGCGGAAAGTACACCCCATGTGGAACGGGAAAAAGAGCGCTTGCGGGAAAAATTTATGCGATTTGGGTTTGATGTGGCGTTTAATCTGCGCGATCGCGGTTTTTTAAGCGACTTGATCGATCCTCGCACGGGATATCCCCTGCTTTCCCGTCCAGGAGAAATTCGCCACGACGATACGGCGGTAGTCAAAGCGCTGCTGGGATTTCCGGTAACGACGAATCAATGTTCGGTTTTAACCCATCCCAGTTGGGGTACTGCGGTTTACCCCAGCACGCTATTTGCTTCAGCTTCGCCCAGAATTATGAAGTCTGTGTTAAAAAATGTTGCGGTTCTGCATGGTTGGAAGCTTGCCAAACCCGCCGTGGAACTATCTATTGCGGCGCCGGGGAATCGCTGAGGAAGATTTCAGATTTAAGATTTCAGATTGCAGATTTAACTAACGGGGAGTTTGACTTGCTTAGGACTGACGCAGGACGATCCTATCACCAAAGTTTCTACGTAGATCTCTTTTCAGAGAAACCCGGATGGGTGCGCGTAAGTCCCGTTGCGGTAAAATCTGAAATCTGCAATCTACAATCTGCAATAATTTAGGTGTGTTTGGGGCGACGCAGGGTTTTAGAATTGATGGGGCACAGAAGTTTGTTGATTTCGCGCAGTTGTTCGGCGGTTCCCATACACATGAGCAAATCTCTAGCCATAATAATAGTTTCGCCGGTAGGGCCGCCAATTAGACTGCCGTCGGCGCGGCGAAT
Organism: Microseira wollei NIES-4236; assembly: GCF_020521235.1. Classification (GTDB taxonomy): domain Bacteria; phylum Cyanobacteriota; class Cyanobacteriia; order Cyanobacteriales; family Aerosakkonemataceae; genus Microseira; species Microseira wollei. The sequence goes on from NZ_BLAY01000043.1 coordinate 13,195, forward strand.
GGCTAAAACTAAGGCACCAGATTGCGATCGCAACTTCGCCTCGCGCAATGTTTGACCGACATACGGACAAGTTTCTGGATCGATTAAAAATTCTTCCATGTAAAAAGCGCGATCCGCACCTGTAAGAATTCCATCGACAAAGTCCATTACCTGGGGTCTGAGGGCGGCTGCTGCCATGCGCTTTCCCCCTGTAATATAAGGAGAAACTACCGCATCGGCACCGCCGCGCTGTAATTTTTGGATTGCTTCTTCGCTATTGGCGCGCGCGATCGCTCTAATATTAGGATTCAGTGTTTTTGCGGAAAGCACGATGTAAAGATTTTCTGCATCCCTGGGAAGCGCCGCGACTAAACAAATTGCTCGTTCAACTCCCACCGCCAGCAACACTTCATCTAAAGTGGCGTCGCCTTGAACGGCAACATAACCGTGTGCTTGCGCTTCCTGTACTTGTTCTAACCCAGAGTCTATCGTCACAAATGGGATGCCTTCGGCGTCAAATTCCAAGGCGATTTGACGACCAGTGCGCCCAAATCCGCAAATAATATAGTGTTGGTTGAGAGATTCGATCAAGCGTTTTAATTGCCTCAGTCGTCTTCCTTCTTGAAAGTAACCTTGAATCAGGGCTTCTGTAAATCGGTTGACGATGTAACCGATGACGATAACGCCCATTAAAATTAAGACTATGGTAAAGATGCGTCCGCGATGACCGAGGGGTTGGGTTTCTCCGTATCCCACGGTAGCGAGGGTAATCACCGTCATGTAAATCGCGTCAGACCACCCCCAGCCTTCTACAAGCTTGTACCACAGCGTGCCTGTGAGGAAGACGCCAAACAGCGCGATCGCACCCCCAACTAGCTCTTGTTGGAGGCGAAGATATTTTTGTTCTAGTGTAGAATACACGAATATTGCTTGCCCATCTAAACAATCTACCAATAGGTAGAATAGCGGCTGGTAATGGCTAATTGCTAATTGCTAATTGCTAATTGCTGATTGGGAGCGGAGCGTAATATGGCATTTTTCCTGATTGAGCCATTAGCCATTAGCCATTAGCCAATTTTTTATAGCTAGTTGAATCGGAAAGCTGATTTTCACATTGCATGAGATAGATTGGGCTGACGCGAGCGCGCGGATTTTCTTGCCAACATTTCTCAAACAGTTGTTTCCCTTCGTTCAACAAACCTGAATCATACAAAAATAACGCTTTTTAAAACACAATTTTAGTGGCTAATTTCCCATGTTTAATTTAGATTGGAGCGGCATCGAATACTTCAAATACGGCAACTTTTTGGGATTTTCCCTTCACTTGGACGCGCTCGATCAAGCGCCGGACAAAATTCATTTGTTCTTGCAGTTGTGAGAAGGTGTAGTGAGAAATTAGCAAAGGAACGCTATAAACTTTTGTCAATTGCTCAAGACGCGAGGCAAGATTTACAGCATCGCTAATCACGGTGCTGTCCATAAGGATCTTCTAGAGCTTACGACAGTTCTCTTTTTAAACTATCGAGAACCGTAATCTCGTCATCAACGAAGATAATGACGGTTTTTTTCATAATTTTTCCAACCCGGTTATAATTGCTGCAATTAAGTCTTTTTTCTCCCAAGGTTTAGCAATATAACGATGGAGATCGGCGTGCTTATTGGCTCTTTCAATCGCGGCTTCATCGGCTTGACCAGTTAGTAAAATTTTGACAACTTTCGGAAACCTTTTATGAACTTCGACTAAAAATTCATCGCCCTTCATTCCTGGCATGAGCCAATCCGATACAATGACAATTGTCTGAATTTCTTCTTCTTCAAGTTCTGCCAAAACTTCTAGCGCTTCCTCAGCACTTTCAGCCGCTTCATAGGTGTACTTTTCCTCGAATTCGTCTTGGAGTTGTCGGATAACGCTGTTTAAAATTATGGCTTCGTCGTCAACGCACAAAATAGCAAATTTACTCATAGTTTTGTCTCAATTTTGAATTGGTGAATTGTGTATTTGTGGGGTAGGCATCTTGCCTGCTCCAAATATTTTTAACAGGTTTATTGATTTTCCTCATTCTTTTCTGTATCGATAACTACCCCTTCATAAATATCGCTCATTGACATTTGCACTCCCACCGAAGCCAAGGAAATTGTAGCAGATTCTCCCTCATATTCCTGAAATAACCATTGTCCTGATTCATTTTTCAGGTACTGCTCAACTAAAAACTCATATTGGTCAACTAAAATATACTCGCGAAACTCAGGAATCGAGCGATAGAAGCGAAACTTATTTGTTCGATCAAAATCTTCTGTAGAGTTAGAAAGCACTTCTACAATCAGGATGGGATTGAGTACCTCATCGTTGCGTCCTTCTGTGAAAACAGGTGGTCCAGAAATTACCATGACATCAGGATAAGTTCCGCGCCGATATCGGGGAATCCACAACCGCAAGTCGCTCATAAATGGTTCGGCATTTTTTCCTCTTAAAGCATATTTCAAGAAGGCATAGATATTGCCTGTTATCCGGTTATGATTAATCGTGCCACCTGTCATAAGTACAATTTCTCCATCGCGATATTCACTTCTAAATTCAGCAGTTTCTTCTAACTTTCGGTACTCATCTGGAGTGTAGGTGCGTTGCGGCGTTTGAGTTAACATTTCTATCTCCTAGTTAATTTATTTATAGTAACGCTCCTCTAAAAGCGAGGCAGATCCTCGCTTGATCTCGTTCCCAGGCTGAGCCTGGGAACGAGTTAGGGAGGCTCCGCCTCCAGTCCTATAACACAGGTAGAGAAACGGTAAAAGTCGTTTGACCGGGGACTGATTCAAAAGTAATGTTTCCCTGATGTTTTTCGACAATTTTCCGCACGATATCGAGTCCCAAACCGCTGCCTTCGCCTGGGGGTTTAGTGGTAAAGAAGGGTTGAAAGATTTTATCTTTAATCTCATCAGGGATGCCTTTACCGCTGTCGGTAATGCTGATTTTAATGTAACCTTCTTGTTGAATGGCTGCGATGGTGAGGGTTCCTTTATTATCCATCGCTTGCAGGGCGTTGTGGATTAAATTTGTCCACACTTGGTTGAGTTCATCGAAGTAACAATCAATGGGTGGGAGTTCTTGGTAGTGGCGGATTAATTCGACCCCATGTTTGATTTGATTGTGATAGAGGGTTAAAACCGCTTCCAAACCATCGAGAATATTGGCTTGGACGGTTTCGCCAGTTTGGTCGTAACGGGCGTAGGTTTTGAGGGCAAACACGACTTTGGCAGCGCGATCGCTTGCCGTAGTAATATCTCTAGTACTATCTTGCAAGCGAGCAAAGGAACGCACAATTTTGAGGAAACTATCGCTGTCAGGTTGTTGCAAGAGAGGGATGAGGGGTTCGAGGTTGTGGCAAATTCCCAAATCGAGGAGGAGGTTAGCCAAGGTGTCAGCATTGTTAATATTTTGTGCTTCTAATTCTCCCGTGAGGGCTTTTCTCAATTGTCGTCGTTCGCGCCCGGATATGGTGGTAGTGTTGGAGAGCGATCGCGCTAACAATGCCAAAAATTGCTCTTCTCGTTCTGGGGTAAGTTCGCGGAATAAAGAAGGAAGCTTGCTCAGGTTTTCTTGCAGGAATTCGCTAATATAACCCACGGAAGAACGAATCGCACCCAAAGGCGTGTTAATTTCATGAGCAACTCCAGCCACCAGTTGACCTAATGCTGCCATTTTTTCTGATTGAATCAGTTCGTCTTGGGTAGCTTTTAAATCGCTTAAGGCTTGGGATAATTCTTGGGTACGTTCCTCTACTTTCGTTTCCAAAGTAGCGTATAGTTGGGCATTTTCAATCGAGATGGCTGCTTGTGAAGCTAACACTTTTAACACTTCTAATCTGGCTGGTGTAAATGCACCGACGGTCAGATTATTTTCCAAATAAAGGAGAGCGATCGCAACTCCCTGTTTTTGGATCGGCATACACAAAACCGACTTTGGTTGATGCCCAATAATGTAAGAGTCAGCAGCAAAGGTATTCTCAGCCGTCGCATCATTAATTACCAAAGTTTCTTGGGTACGCCAGACATAGTTGATTAAGGTGATGGGAATTTCCTCAGAGTCAACAACAGGAGTAGAATGCAAGTTGCACGCCCTACCGCTAACGCATTGAGCAGCGACGAAGAATGAATCTCCCTCTAGCAAAATCAGAGAGCCTTTTTCTGCTCCGGCATTCTCAATCGTCACTTGCATTAAAGAGGAGAGCAACCCCTCGAGTTGAATTTCTCCTGACAGCGATTGAGATGCTTTAATTACCGTCGCCAAATCCAGAATTTCTGAAACACCTGAACTGCTGGATGTTATAGTTCCAGTCACCATTTGGGCAATTGTCTCGCCTGTCTTTAAGCCTGTTTTCTGGTTTAAAATCGGGGCGAGTAATTGGGGATAGCGCTTTTCTAAATCTTCAACTTTGGCTTTAGCACCCCAGCGTGCATAGGCGTAGTAGGCATCAATTAAATACACTTGGGCAATTTTCTCTTTTCCCCAGGTTAGATAGAATTTGGCTGCCAGCTCATTGCTCAGTGCTTCGTCTTGGATGTATTCATTTTCTTTGGCTCCCTTGATGGCGCGATCGTACATTTCTATCGCTTCTACTTTTTCCCCTAAAACTCGATGCCGTTCTGCCTCTACTAAATAGAATTTATGTAAATAATTCATCGGGGCATGATTCCCCCAGTTTTGCATTTTTTGCTGATTTTCAGTTATAGTTTTGAGAATTTGTTGTTGTTCGGAAATATCTACATCAGCATACACCGCCAACTTAGACAGAGAATCATATGTATAGAAAACTGGCACTAATATCGAAGCTACTCCTGCATCTAAATACTGTTCTGCTCCAACCGAATGCTCAACCGCTTGTTTGTATTCGCCAAAAAGATAGCAAAGAATTAACTTATTTAAATAAAAATAGTAACAGGCTATTCTGTAATTATTGGCGATGTGAAGGGGTAACATTTTAGCTTCATCACAAGCTGTACCGATTAAACAGCAAGGATTCTCTGTCATTCCCAGCAAGTTTAATACAAGTTGATGGTAAATTTGATGCAATTGAAGAATGCTATCCTGATTTATATTGTTGATAGCGTCCCTGTAGGTTTGCATCTCTAGTTCAACCCTTGATAGCTCGGTCGCTCCGCTAAAGTATAAATGGTAGCAATACCTCTGGGCAGAATAGCCAGCATGTTCTAAATCTCCTGTTTCTAAACCGCTAGAGTAAGAATCTAGAAAGGGTTTTAATGTTTCTTTGATATGCCTTTTCCAATGTTTTATAAAGCAGGATTTTACAAACAGCGTCATAGCCTTGAAAGGCTTAGCATCTAGCTTTTCCAGCAGATTTAATGCCAGTTCTCCAAATTCGTATCCCGATTCTAACTCTCCCATGACTCCGCATAGAATCAGTCCATAATTTGCATAAGCATGAGTATGAGTTGGTGCATTACCATATTCAAGCGCTAACTGAATCTGTTTAAAAGTAATCAGAGGCAACAGAACTGGAGTCACCATGTAGGCAGCAGGACAGAGTTTTAACAGTATTTGAGTGGCTGCCAGTTTTTGCGGGTCAATCATATCAGGCAAGTCAATTAAATCCTGAATGCGTTTCCCTTGTAAAGCCAATTGCGTCTGTTCAAAAGCCAGGGGAATTTCTGTCGGTTCTGGCTCTTTAGGTAAATCTATACCTAAGAGTGCGAGAATGTCTAAACCAAGATTTAAAGATTGTTTGAGGTGGTTCTGCGCTTTTAAAGCTTGAATTTTAACTTGATAAACTTTGATTTGATCTAAAAGCGTATTTGCATTTTGAAGAACAGTTTCTGCCAATTGCTCCATTTGCTCAAACTCACCGTTGAGATACATTGCCTCTGTGGCTTCTTCATAGAGTCCCAAAGTTAGGTGGTAATGGTTATGCCAGCAATCAATATTTAGGAGTTCTAAACCTACAGTTAAATACTTTTTAGCAGCTCCGTAAGCCGTTGAATATTTAGCTTTACGTCCAGCAATTAAGTTCAATTCAGCGAGTTCGTCCCGTTCTATTTGAGCGGTAATTAACTCTACCCCCATATTCAGTTGGTTGACAATATCAAAAATTTTATCTTCTCTTTCTTCTGCCGTAGGCGCGGCACCTCCGTGTCCGCATTTCCTCAATAAAAGTCGCCCAATTTCGAGATGAGTTGATTGTTTCTTGTCTTCGGGAATCAGAAAATATGCCGCTTGCTGTACTCGGTCATGTAAAAATCTGTAAACTGGTAATTGGGCTGACTCTTCATCATTCGTAATATGCGACAGTTCGCGATCGTCTGACTGAAAAAATTTGTAAATTTCAGTAGTGGGAATAATTAATCCTTCTTGCAATGCTTTCCACAGGTCAGCCGCTGTTTCACTCTGAGATTTTTTATGGACAATTGCCAGGGTTGCTAAGTCAAATTGGTTGCCGATACAGGCTGCTAGTTTCAAAACTTCCTGAGTATTTACCGGCAATTTTTGCAACTGAATCGCCATAAACTCGACGACGTCATCGGTCAATGCCAGCGCCTTCACTTGGGCAATGTCACATTGCCAATAGCTGCGATTAAAATTAAACTTAATTAACTCATCTTCATAGAGAGATTTGAGGAATTGAGTCGCAAAGAAAGGATTGCCTTTGGTTTTAGCGAACACCAGTTCTGTCAAAGGAATTGCCCTTGCTGTTGGACAAATCAGCGGATCGGCAATCAGTTGATTTAAGGAAGGTTGGTCTAGGGGTGCTAAAGTAATTTGATTTAATGTCGTTGAGTCTTTGCGAATCTCATCCAAGGTTAGCATCAGCGGATGGGCGGGAAAAACTTCGTTGTCTCGATAAGCTCCCATTAATAACAGATAGCCGGTATTCGTTTCGCTCATCAACAATTGCATTAGCTTCAATGAAGCCGAGTCTGCCCACTGTAAATCGTCCAAGAAGATGACTAAAGGATGCTCTTTGGTCGATAAAACTCGGATGAAGTTTTGAAATAAAAGATTGAAGCGATTTTGAGCGGCAATTCCTTCTAGTTGTGGCACTTTTGGCTGCTTGCCAATCAGGTGTTCTAATTCTGGGATGACATCGATAATCACCTGACCGCTGTCACCTAAAGCTTCCAGTATTTTGGCTTTCCATTTCTGCAATTCGGTAGAATTTTCGGTGAGTAATTGGTGCATCAAATTCTGGAATGCTTGTACCCACGCAGAAAAGGGAATATCGCGTTTAAATTGATCGAATTTCCCTTTGATGAAGTAACCGCGTTGGCGAACAATGGGTTTGTGAACTTCATTAACTACGGCGGTTTTACCAATGCCGGAAAAGCCAGCAACTAGCATGATTTCTCTATGGCCTTCGCTGATGCGATCAAAGGCATCTAATAAGGTCTTAACTTCGGTTTCTCTGCCGTAAAGTTTTTCGGGGATGACGAAGCGATCGCATACATCCCTCGCCCCCAAACTAAACTGATTAATACTGCCTTTTTCTTGCCATTGCTGCCAACATTTTTCTAAGTCACATCGCAATCCCAATGCACTTTGATAGCGCAGTTCAGCGGTTTTTGCCATCAATTTCATCACAATGTCCGAAACGGCCTGCGGCATCGCTGGTACGAGTTCCATTGGAAGAGTTGGTCTGCGTGCAATGTGGCAGTGAACTAACTCCATTGGGTCGATTGATTGAAATGGTAATTGACCTGTTAATAGTTGGTAAAATGTCACTCCCAACGAGTAAAAATCAGTCCGATAGTCGATGCCGCGATTCATTCTGCCAGTTTGTTCTGGAGAGATATAAGCTAGGCTTCCTTCCAGGACGTTAGGGTTAGCAATCTCCTGATTTTCTCTCGGCAATAAAGAAGCGATGCTAAAGTCAATTAGTTTTATTTCTTTGGTTTTAGGATTAATTATAATATTCTGGGGTTTGATATCTTTGTGAATCACTCGGTTGTAATAAAGTCCTGCTAAAATTTCGGCGATCGCGATCGCATGGGGCAGAAATTCATCGAGACTCATTGCTCTGTTACCCAGGTACTCAGACAGGGAGATTCCCCCCATATCTTCCATGACTAAGGCAAAACTATTGCCGTAGTTTTCCAGCGCAATCGGTTTAACAATTCCCGCCAAGTCAAGATTTTTAGTAATGGTATACTGATTCCGAAACTGCACCAATTCGTTGAAAGTAGGATACTCGCTTTTGAGCAGTTTGATGACAACCGATCTTTGGTCTGACTCCGAAATCCCCCGATACACTAACGTTCTAGAGCCATCGTAGATCTGTTCGGTGATGCGATAGTTAGGAAAGATGGGGAAATTTCTGCTCATGGTTGGACTCGTGTTTGGGAGTGGGGTAAGAACTGGATGCGATACGACTTTAGCCACACTTCGCGCTCGTGCCATTTAAACTTAGTATTGTGGCTGATTTTCGGTCTGCGATCGCTGGCTCAGTTAAACTTAGATCTTGCAAGAGTGCTTCTATCCCGCCGGGGACTAAATTCCCAGGGTAAAAGCTTCTTTAGTCGGATTTATCCGACTTTTGCTATTAGACGGGGAATTTATTCCCCGGCGGGTTGTGACAACTGGTGCAAGATCTGAGTGAAACATAAGCGTACGCAAAGCTTTTGCGTAGCAAGTATCGCGCCTTAGTAAATTCCCTTGACTAGAAGGGTTAGATGCACCCATCGTCTCAGTATACTCAACTACGCATAAACTGAAGACAATAATTCCTAGTTAATTATATTCTCTCGATTTACATACTATCCTGAAAAAATATTAATTTCCAGTAATTTCAGTAAGATCGCGTAAAAGCTGGATTCAGTATAAAAACGGATTAAGCGAGTAAATTAGAGCGTAAAAGTCTGAAAATTGCCCGATTTTACGGCGCGGTCTAGCAGTGCGCCATAGGCGAGCGCTCGCGAAATTACGTAAGTAATTAATATACCGCAGTTAACCGTACTTTTACGCAGGCAATGGTTTGGCGCGCTCCGTTCGCGTAAATGATTTCGTAATATTATTATCGATAAAAATTCAATAATTATAGTAATATTAATGTCACAAAATTAATAATTTGTGAAAAAAGCTACAGCACTAAGGGTCAATAAATAATAAAATTGATAGATCTGCTCAATGGGAAAAGAGCCGTCTTAGATCTAAACCCAGCTAAAGCCAGATGTTTGAGCAGTCGAGTTAGACAATATTGCAGTTAGCGAATTCAAAGGAACAGGTAGTGAGCGTAGAAACTTTAGTTGAGAACCCCCAAATCCCGGCAGAATCAGCGCCAGTGCTGTCGGAAGCGTTCGATGCAGCAAACTTTGACCAATCGGTCATGTCCACCTACGCGCGTTTTTCCCTGGCGTTGGAACGGGGGGAGGGTTGTCGCGTTTGGGATACTCAAGGACGGGAATATCTAGATTTTGTCGCTGGAATTGCCACTTGCACTTTAGGACACGCTCATCCAGCAATGGTTGAAACCGTAACGCGGCAAATACAAACCTTGCATCACGTTTCTAACTTGTATTACGTCCCCGTGCAAGGACAGTTGGCGAAGTGGTTAATCGACCATTCCTGTGCAGAGCGGGCGTTCTTCTGCAACTCCGGTGCAGAAGCGAACGAAGGGGCGATTAAATTGGCGCGGAAATACGCCCACACGGTTCTAAATATCGAGTTTCCGGTAATTTTGACCGCGCACGCCAGTTTCCACGGGCGCACCCTAGCGACGATTACAGCCACGGGTCAGCCGAAGTATCAAAAGAACTTCGGTCCGTTGATGCCTGGGTTCGAGTACGTAGAGTATAACGATATTGAGGCGATCCGGAATGCGATCGCAGAAATCGACGAAGGCGATCGGCGAGTCTGTGCAATTATGCTAGAAGCGTTGCAAGGGGAAGGCGGCGTCCGTCCGGGAAATAAAGAATACTTCCAGCAAATACGCCAAATTTGCGATGAAACCGGCATTTTGCTCATTCTCGATGAAGTGCAAGTTGGCATGGGACGCACCGGCAAATATTGGGGATACGAAAATCTCGGAATTGAACCGGATATCTTCACCAGTGCCAAAGGATTGGGTGGCGGGATTCCCATCGGCGCCACATTGTGCAAAGCTAAGTGCGATGTTTTCCAACCGGGAGATCACGCCAGCACCTTTGGCGGAAATCCTTTTGCTTGTGCGGTGGCATTGACGGTGTGTCAAACCCTGGAAAAAGAGAACATTCTGCAAAACGTGCAAGCACGCGGCGAACAATTGCGGCAGGGATTGAGAGCGATCGCATCCAAATACCCGGATAAAATAGCCGAAGTGCGCGGCTGGGGTTTAATTAACGGCATGGAATTAAAAGCCGATATTGCACTAACTTCAGCCGATATCGTCAAAGCAGCGATGGCCTTCGGCGTGTTATTAGTACCAGCAGGACCAAAAGTCGTCCGGTTTGTACCGCCTTTGATTGTAAGCGCAGAGGAAGTCGAGCGGGCATTGCAAGCCGTGGAAGTTGCGATCGCATCTGTGAGTGCGTAGGTGCGATCGCTTCTACCGTTTACCTTTAGTAGCAGGGTAGGCATTGCCTACCCTATTGCTAGCTACTTCTGAACTTCTGCTGTTTCGTTGGGTCGGGTTTATAGATCATCCCGTCAAAGACGATTTTATATGTCGCCGTTGGAACCATTTGTCTGAGTATTTGCAAATGTGCTTCAGCATCGCTGCGGCGACGCAAACGGCAAACAGTGATATTCTGGGCATTTGGTAGAAACCGGATAATGCACCAAGGATGAAGTTGATCGAGATAAGACATAGGGAATTTAAGCGATCGCTTAAATAGCGATCGCGCTTGTTGTTTGTTGAAATGACAATTGATGAGAAACTGAAAAAGCAGATACACCGAAAACGACCTGGTAATAGGAATGCTTTTTCGGTTGCCTGCTACTGAATTGTGTTCTTCCACTATAAGCTGCTTATAGTAACCTTGTCAAGCAGCTTGTATAAGGGACTTATAGTAAGCGAGATGACGGAACAGCAAGGATCAAAACAAGAGTCGCCATTGAAGAAACGCAGAGAAGAGTTAGGACTGACGCAAAGAGACGTTGCTGTTGCTGTTGATGTGTCTGTCCAAACGATAAGTAACTGGGAGACAGGACGATATAAAGAAGCAAAACTGACTCTTCCCCAGATAAAAGCTTTGTGTAAGGTATTGAATTGGAATGTGGATGACTTGCCTAATGATTTTAGAGCGCCTGAGTCTTAATCAGACAAGCTACGCCTCTGGGACTGAATATATCGTCAGGACTTACGCAAAGAAAACGGGTTTCTCTGAAAAATCGTCGCCAAAGGAAACTGGAGATATGCCTCCCTTCCGCACTCGCGTTCGCAGCAATCAACAAAGGTGACAGGATCGTCGTGGGTAATATGATGTCAGGCTTTTCACCCATAATTAAAACTCAGAGCGTCAGAGTGTCCCTACGGAGCGAGCGTCAGTCCTAACTATGGGTAATCAAACGGACATGATATAAGTCCCGATCGTTTCACTGTTTCAGTACACAAATTACCATTTGTATAAATTTTTATACCATTAACACTGGTAAATTCACAGTACTTACGCCCAGAAACAAAGGGCGATCCGAAAAATCCTGGGGAAAGGGAACCAGAGATCGAGGTCGAAACCGGGTTTCTTTTCTCGTCGTGCGTAAGTCCTGATTCAGTAATTTTGCCATAGATATTTTCTTAACAAAATAGCCATCGTAAAAATACTGAATTATTAAAATTGTTGCCATTGATAAATCAATAAAATCATGGAGGCAATTCAGATTGTATAAAATTATAATATAATCAAATATATTTTGAAGTAAACCTGTAGAAAAAGTCAAAAAATTACTGTTTTGAAGAAGATAGTATATGATTAAGAGCAAAACACTTGCCGAAACCATGACTGACAATCCTGCTCAAATAATTATTAAAGATAGACGGGAATACAATAGTTGGGTGGCGAGTGAAACTTTAGAAGATTATGCCCTGCGCTACACTCCCAAATCTTTCCGCAAGTGGTCAGAGTTGCTGGTTGCCAATACAGCGATGGGAGGAATTTCTTTTTTAGCCTTAGAAGCGATTGGGGGGTCAATAGCCATCAGCTATGGGTTTGCCAATTCCTTCTGGGCGATTATTGTTGTAGGCGCGATTATTTTTCTGGCGGGTATTCCGATTTGTTACTACGCCTCGAAATATAACATCGATATGGATTTGCTAACGCGAGGCGCGGGATTCGGTTACATTGGCTCCACGATTACTTCGCTGATTTATGCTTCGTTTACGTTTATATTCTTCGCCCTAGAAGCCGCCATTATGTCCCAGGCGCTAGAGCTATATTTCCACCTGCCTTTGGCAATCGGTTATATCGTTTGTTCTTTAATTATTATTCCCCTGGTATTCTTTGGGGTGACTCTGATTAACCAGATCCAACTCTGGACGCAACCTTTATGGTTAATTTTGATGATTGCCCCTTATATTTTTGTGCTATACAAAGAACCTGCCGCGCTCTCTAATTGGTTCAACTTTGCAGGTAAATCGACTAGCGGTGCTGCTTTCGATCCGCTGTTGTTTGGTTCGGCGGCTACCGTATCTTTTTCTTTAATTGCCCAACTGGGAGAGCAAGTAGACTATCTGCGTTTTCTACCCGATAAAACAGCAAAAAATCGAACTCGGTGGTGGCTGGCTGTGATTTTAGCAGGTCCCGGCTGGATTATTTTGGGGGGAGCCAAACAGTTAGGCGGCGCTTTTCTAGCCTCTTTAGCTGTAAGTCATGGCGTCAGTTTTACCAAAGCAGTCGAGCCAATTCAAATGTATCTAGCTGGGTTTGAAGCGATATTTTCAAATCCAGCGATAGTTTTAACCGTCGGCACGCTGTTTGTGATTATTTCTCAGATTAAAATTAACGTCACCAATGCTTATGCAGGTTCCTTAGCTTGGTCAAACTTCTTTTCCAGAGTGACGCACAGCCATCCGGGACGAGTGGTATGGCTGATTTTTAACGTAGCGATCGCGCTGTTGATGATGGAACTCGGCGTCTTTGCCACCCTGGAGAAAGTGTTGGGACTGTACTCGAATGTGGCGATCGCTTGGATTGGAGCCTTGGTAGCTGACTTAGCGATCAACAAACCCCTGGGAATCAGTCCCTCCTATATCGAATTTAAACGCGCTTATCTCTACAACATCAATCCGGTGGGATTTGGCTCCATGCTCGTGGGTTCCCTAGTTGCGATCGCCGCCTTCGTTGGTGTATTTGGCCCTGTTGCTCAAGCCTACTCTCCTTTCATCGCCCTGGGTTTAGCCTTTATTTTAGCTCCAATTATCGCCATTTTGACTAAAGGCAAATACTACATCGCTAGAGAGAATGTTTTGCTCAAAAATACAATTGCTCATTCCCTAAAATGTTCAATTTGTGGAGCGGAATACGAACCACAAGATATGGCTTATTGTCCAGTATATGACGGGCACATTTGCTCTTTATGTTGCAGTTTAAACAGTCGATGCCACGATATTTGTAAACATGCAAAAATTACCAAAAACCGGCTAAGTCAAATCCAGATTAAAAATATTTTGATTCAAAAAATATCTCCCCATATGGGAGCAAGAATATTAAAATTTATCGGAATTTTCTCGGTGTTATCAGTCACAGTAGGAGCATGTTTAGGAATAATTTATTATCAAGAAATTTGGCTCTCTCCAGAAATTGCATTCCTGGCGAATGCGCTTTTAGGAACATTCCTCAAATTATATGCTGCCTTGCTAGTTTTGATTGGGATTGGCACCTGGTGGTTAGTGCTGGCGCAGGAAAGCCGCGAGTTAGCAGAAGCAGAACTCGACAAGCAAAATCTCCAGATGCAACAAGAAATTATAGAAAGGAAGAAGACAGAAATTGCCTTGCGGAAGTCTGAATCAAAACTGCTCAAGCAAGCCAAAATTCTCCAGGAAACCTTGCAAAACTTGAACCAGACCCAAGCGCAACTGATTCAAACGGAAAAAATGTCCAGCCTCGGTCAATTAGTGGCGGGTGTTGCTCACGAAATTAATAACCCAGTCAACTTCATTTATGCCAATATCACTCATGTAGCAGAATACAGTAATAACCTGCTAGATTTAATTAAATTGTACCAACAATACTATCCCAATATCGATTCAGAAATTCAAGATTTACAGTCAGAAATAGATCTGGAATTTTTGCGCGAAGATTTACCGAAAATACTTGATTCTATGAAAGTAGGAGCCAACCGCATCCGCCAAATTGTCTTGACATTGCGAAACTTCTCGCGCTTAGATGAAGCCGAAATGAAGCCGGTGAATATCCATGAAGGCATTGATAGCACGCTGTTAATTTTGCAGCATCGTCTCAAAGCCAAACCCGAGCGAGGCGAAATTGAAATTATTAAAGCATACAGCGATTTACCTGCGGTCGAATGTTATGCAGGCAAGCTCAACCAGGTGTTTATGAATATCTTGAGCAATGCCATCGATGCTTTAGAAGAAAGGGAAAAAGAAGCGGCAAAGGAAAAGCAGTCTCTCCCTTCTCCCTGCCTGTGGATTACGACTGAAATTATTGACAAAGATTGGGTCATAATTAGCATCAAAGATAATGGAATAGGAATTACCGAGATAGTAAAATCTCGACTGTTCGATCCCTTTTTTACCACCAAACCAGTCGGTCAAGGAACCGGATTGGGATTATCCATCAGTTATCAAATTATTGTCGAGCATCACCGCGGTAGGTTGCGGTGTCTATCCACACCAAAAAAAGGAACCGAGTTTCAAATTGAAATTCCGATTCGGCCAAGTTAAACTGTGGCATTACAAGAGATTTAATTGGCTGTTTTAACAAATTGCTAATTGCTAATTGCTAATTGTCAATTGCCTCCAGAGCTGTTCAGCAATCAGTGACTGTTTCTTTTTTATTTAGCCATTAGCGATTAGCGATTAGCAGTTACACAACCGTTGCTCAGGGACATGATATAATGCCGTGTCCCTAATTTTTGCGCGTCTGTTATCCTGGTGATGCCGGTAATATTTGCGTAAGTCCTGATTGTTTCCCAATTGTCCAATATCAGCAGACGCTGAACTTTTCCCTAACTTAGCTGTATCGCAATGTCCAGGCGGTTAAACGAAACTGAGATCGAGATCAACAGAATCGCCCGACTGGGTGTAGGCAAACAGCCACCCTCTAAATAAGAATAGCAAGATAAAGCCACCTAAGGGCTGTGGCTCCAGGAAAATAGGCGCTACTCGCCCAGACTATAACTTAGGAAGATCTATCTATGTTGAACAAACTTAAACAATTATAACTCTCATGGCTGTATAAGGAGAAAATAAATGTTGAATACCACTCATCCAGATGAAACATTGCCAAGTCTTTATAACCAACAAAAAACTGTAGGATGGCAAATTGTTGCAGCCGTTGTATTTTGCACAACTTTTGTGTTAATTGCTTATTTTATAATTCCGGTATCCCTACCTCTGTTAGATACAGCAGAACAGCGCTTAATTTTCGCCCTCCGTTGTCAGATCTTTCCCCTCCTAATGCTATTTGCTGGAATTGCAACCATTGGGAACAGTCGATTTCTCAGTCCAGCGATTAACCCATTAGCAAATGCTGAGTCAGAACAAATGCGCGTCCACCTGCGCTATCTCAGCAATACTTTAGAGCAATTCGTGTTATTTTTCGTAGCGACTTTAGTTCTTTCTACCTTTTTAGATGCAGCCAGTATCAAACTAATTCCCATTTTAGCTATTCTGTTTGTCTTGGGAAGAATTGCCTTTTGGATTGGCTATCTAAAAAATCCCCTTTACAGAGGCTTTGGCATGGGAGTTACCTTGTATCCGACAGCTGTTATGCTATTTTACGATGCCTATCGCGTTCTGAGTTTAATCTGGTAAATACCAAGGAGATTGAAAGATGAATCAGAAAAAATCCGCAGAAAAGAGTATTGGCAAAGTCATTGGAATAACAACCCTCGCAGTTGGCGTGCTGCTTGTCATCTACATGATGCGGTATTTCTGATGGCTATAATTGGGGTGATTGAGATTTATATATTCACCCAAACCTACATTTTAAACTCACAAACAAGGAGAACAACTAATGGTTAGCCTGAAAGAAAAAGAGCAAAATACACCAGTTAATAAAATTCCAGAAACATCCGTTCCCAGGTGGCGGCAAACTATCAATGGAATTACCCGCCCCATGTATTATCTGGAAAAAACACGACAAGACTATGGGGACATTTATTTAGCTAAATTTGCCGGTTTTCCCAACCAATTAGTTATCAGCGATCCCCAAGCAATTCAGCAAATTTTTACAGCAGATCCCAATCTGTTTGATTCTGGTTCTGGAAATCAGATTACTGAACCTTTAGTAGGGCCAAATTCATTGATATTGTTAGATGGCGATCGCCACATGCAACAGCGCAAGCTTTTAATGCCGCCTTTTCACGGCGAACGCATGAAAGCTTACGGTCAGACAATCTGCGAGATTTCTCAACAAGTCACTAACGAGTGGAAAATTGGGGAAACTTTTGTTGCGCGTCCCGCTATGCAAGAGATTTCTTTGCAAGTGATTCTTCGCACCATTTTTGGATTAAAGGAAGGCGAGCGATCTCAACAAATCAGAAAGATTTTAACCGCGATGCTCGATTCTTTTAACGAGCCTTTAAGCGCGATATTTCTCTTCTTTAAATCCCTGCAAGTCGATCTGGGATCTTGGAGTCCTTGGGGCAATTTTATCCGACAAAGGGCATTACTTGATGAACTATTGTACCAAGAAATTCGGGAACGTCGCGCTCAACCGGAATCTTGGGGTGAAGATATTCTGAGTTTATTACTATCTGCTCGCGATGAAGCAGGTCAACCGATGACCGATGTGGAATTGCGCGATGAATTGATGACCATGCTATTCGCAGGTCATGAAACAACAGCAACCGCTTTAGCTTGGGCTTTGTATTGGATTCATTACCTGCCAGAAGTGCGAGAAAAGCTGCTGCAAGAACTCAATTATATCGACATTGATAACGCAGATCCGATGGAGATTGCTCGGTTGCCTTATTTGAATGCAGTCTGCTCAGAAACGCTGCGGATTTACCCAATTGTTTTCTTTGCTTTACCGCGAATTTTGCAAGCTCCGATGCAGTTAATGGACTACAATTTACCAAAAGGAACGATGCTGTCTATCTGCATTTATTTGACTCACCATCGCCCGGATATTTATCCAGAACCGAATCAGTTTAAGCCAGAGCGATTTTTAGAACGGCAGTTCTCTCCCTATGAATATTTGCCGTTTGGAGGGAGCAATCGTCGCTGTCTGGGGGCGGCATTTGCCATGTTTGAAATGAAATTAGCACTGGCAAATATCTTATCCCGCTGTTCGCTCGATCTGGCAGAAAAAAGACCTCTAATACCCGTCCGTCGCGGCATAACATTTGCACCCAAGGGGGGAGTGCATTTGACCTTGAAAGCGCGAAATTAACTAATATCAAATCCTGCATCGAAATGATCGGCCTTTCTTGGTAATTGCTAATTGCTAATTGCTAATTTATAATTGCCCCTAGAGGTCGTAATTACGATGCAACGGTCAACGATATAACACCCAAAACTGAGCGCCTAACCCCGAATTATTAGATAATTCGGGGTTCTTTCTGTGTCATTTTACAAGGGTCCACTCTAACACTTTAATAGGAGCTTGTTGCAGTGCTTCTGTAAGTTCGGCATTATTTTCAAATTTGACTTGATTGAGATAGCAAGCTTCGAAGTTGACGGTGAATTGTTTTTCCTCAAAAGGCCAAGGGATAACAGTAATGCTGCCATCGCTTTCTTGCTTGATGTCGTAGCGATCGCCATCAGGACCAGTGCCAATTTCTAAGGCACGTTCGCCTGCGGGAATCTCGCGCTTGCACAAGATTAGGGACAAGCGATATGCCGACCGCACGCTGCGCGAACGCACCACTGAAAAAATGCATAAGCTGCTTCAGCTTCCTTTTTTGTAATCCCCAATTCTTTCCGCCATTTTTCTTGATTTTGTAGTTGCTCATCCAGAAAACTATCCAATTCCGGCGACTCTCCCCGCTTGCCTTCATTCAAAAAGCTCATGTGCATTGAAATTAACATCGCCACCCACCTTCCCCGATAGCGAGCATTATTAGTGAATTCTTTTAGCTGTTTAATGTCGCTTTTTTTAGCAAGGGTAAAATCTAATGGCGTGCCAGCAGGAGTGAGGTGATTACCTTCCCATTCCTTTTCTAAATCGTCGTGGTGGGAAATCGCCGCGACGGTTTCAATGATGCGTTGGGGACGGTCTTTTTTATGCCAGTTTCCCGCGATTTGTGCTGCTAGTAAAGCATGGGCGCGGTGGTAAATAATTTCCCATCCATTCTCGTGTTGATTAGCAATCACTAAAGCATCATCCTCCTTGCTTGAAATACCGAATTTGGTATGCCAATTGACACCTAAATATGAGGATAATCTTCGGTCAGATTTGGCAAAAGTAACTTAGGGCAGACATGCTTGCCTATCTTAAGAAAGATACTCTTAGGGTCTATGAGAGTAAACTCAGATCTTCCATCAAGGGAGGTGGAACCTCCCTGAATTCGTTCCCAGGTTGAACCTGGGAACGAGAAACGAGAAAACACTCAGATCCTCGACTTCTAGAAGAAGTCGGGGATCTATCTTACTGTTGAAAACAAGCCGTCAGTGCGATCGCCAGTGCATCCGCCGCATCATCTGGCTTGGGGATATAATCTAAATTCAACTCGTGGGCGACGGCTTGTTGTACCTCTTGTTTATCTGCATTGCCCATTCCCGTTAGCGCCTGTTTCACCTGGGCGGGTGTATACTCGACAAATGGGACGCCGTGCTGAGCTAAAACTAGCATAATCACGCCCCGCGCTTGGGCGATCGCAATCGTGTTACCCATGCGATAAAAAAATAGTTTCTCAATTGCTACCAGATCGGGTTGCCATTCCTGCATCAAGGTGTGCAGATCGTCGTAGATCGTGCGGAGTCGTTCCCCCATTTCGGTATTGGCTTCGGTTTTAATCGCACCAAAATCTAGCGGTGTAGGACTTTGTGGCATTTGGCAGCGAATCACCCCAAACCCTAACACAGCCAGCCCCGGATCTAATCCCAGAATTCGCTGCTCCATAAAAATTTCAGATTTTGTACTACCTTGGCGTGAAATACTTTATCCCAAGTGGGTGGGTACAATAAGGTCGTTCAATCTGATCGGCAATCGCTGAAAAAAACCCACATATAGACGCTCAAGGGATGAAACTTGTTCTTTACTGGCTCAGAGTTGATAAATATGGCAAAACTTTGCTAACAAATACCTAATCAAACCGCGCTGAGAACAAAAATGCGACTCGCAGCTTGGTTCAAAAATATATATCATACATTGTTCTGGCGATCCTGGTGAAGTACCGGGCGCTGATGCTCCGCATACAGCACGGACTTCCGGTCTCCTCTGCCGTTGCCACGTTAGGGACATACTACAGGATGTGAGGAACCCAATCCGATGATGGTCTTACACAGCATCTCTGGTGCTTGCGAACCTTTATCCAGTCAGTGCCAGAACCCCGGCAGCAACTCGCCTGCCGCTGGTCGAAAGCTTTCTGTTTGTAAAACTTCTCTTGGTCTTATGCCATCGCCGCCAGCTGGAGAAGTTCCTTCCCAGATCTACCGATCTTTCTGCGGCAAGAGTCGTCACTCTACTTCAGAATTAGCCTGTCTGTTCGATCCGGTCAGGCGGGATCGAGACCATCTGTATTATAACTCGAAACCCTTGCAAATTGGCAGTTTCGGGGGCATTCACCCAGACTCAACTGCGTTGGGGGTCTGTGTATCCCGACGCTGACCGTTCTCTTGGCGGGACGAACATCGCCCCCAAACCCCCATTTAGTTAAATTCACCACCCCCGGATTCATCATGTCAATTGGTATATTCAAACAAGTTCTACTCCTCCTGTCTCAGGAGTCGCGCCTAGCCTGGGGTTTTAACCCCAGGACTCCCCGGCGATTTAACCGATGGTTTAAGTGGTTAGCGCCCGGTTTGTTAGTGAAACGCTGGTTGCTGATCAGTGCTACCGGCGTGCTGCTGACAAGTCTGGGAATGGCGATATGGGTGAAGCTAACGCCCACCTATCGCCTGATTCAGTTCACGTTCGAAGTTGTAGAGAAGATTGCTGCGATCGTTCCCAACTATATCAGCGGGCCTATAGTGATACTCTGTGGTCTGCTGTTGATTTTATGGGGGCAAACCCGCAGCCTGGGTTCAATTACAGAGGTTCTCAAACCTGGGGGAGATGACGAACTGATTGACATGCTGCTGGCGCATCGCCGGTTAAATCGGGGTCCGAAAATTGTAGCGATTGGCGGCGGTACGGGGCTTTCGACGCTGCTGCGGGGATTAAAGGCTTACAGCGGCAATATAAGCGCGATTGTCACCGTAGCGGACGATGGCGGCTCCTCAGGACGCCTGCGGCGGGAAATTGGAGTTTTGCCCCCTGGAGATATTCGCAACTGTTTGGCAGCGTTGGCAGATGAGGAAAAGTTATTAACCGAATTGTTTC
This sequence comes from Microseira wollei NIES-4236, assembly GCF_020521235.1. Classification (GTDB taxonomy): domain Bacteria; phylum Cyanobacteriota; class Cyanobacteriia; order Cyanobacteriales; family Aerosakkonemataceae; genus Microseira; species Microseira wollei. The sequence goes on from NZ_BLAY01000043.1 coordinate 33,760, forward strand.
AATATCGGTTCAAGGCGGGGGATGGTTTAACGGGTCACAGTTTTGGTAACCTGTTCCTGACGGCGATGAGCGAAATTACCGGCGATTTAGACCGAGCGATCGTAGCCAGTTCCAAAGTTCTAGCCGTGCGAGGGCGAGTGTTACCGGCGACGCTCTCAGATGTGCGTTTATGGGCGGAATTAGCCGACGGACGCCGCATTGAAGGCGAGTCGAATATTACAGAAGCCAAAGGCAGCATTGTGAAAATTGGTTGCACACCCGCCAATCCACCCGCGTTACCCAAAGCGCTCAAGGCAATTCAGGAAGCGGATTATATTATTATCGGGCCGGGAAGTCTTTATACCAGCGTGATTCCGAATTTGTTGGTGCCGGAAATTGCTAGTGCGATCGCCCAACGGCAAGTCCCCCGCATCTACGTCTGCAACGTCATGACCCAACCGGGAGAAACTCAAGGATACACCGTTGCCGACCACATCAAGGCCATCGATCAAGCCTGCGGACAGCGGTTATTTAACGCCGTCCTCGTGCAGCGGAAAGTCCCCTCCGCCAAAGCGCTGATCCGCTATGCTCAAGAAAATTCCTATCCCGTGCGCCTAGATCGAGAAGCAGTAGGACAATTGGGGCGTCGGATCGTTCTATCCAACGTCATGGATGAAGATGAAAACACAGGTCTAGTCCGCCACAATCCCCAAAAACTAGCTCGCGTTCTCCTGCGATGGTATGGTCGCGCTCAAACCGGCTAATTGCTAATGGCTAATAGCTCTTACAATTAGCCATTAGCTATGAGCCATTAGCCATGAAACTCGAGTCCAATACAATTGTTTTGCCTGATGCAGAAGCGACGCGCGAACTCGGTCGCAATTTAGCTCCATCCCTCCCACCGGGTAGCGTCATTTTATTAGAAGGAGACTTAGGCAGCGGCAAAACTACCCTAGTTCAAGGTCTTGGTGAGGGATTGGGCATAAAAGACCCCATTGTCAGTCCCACGTTTACCTTAATTAACGAATATCTGGAAGGACGCATCCCGCTTTATCACCTAGATTTATACCGCTTAGAACCCAAAGAAGTTGAAGCATTGAATCTAGAAGCTTATTGGGAAGGCATCGAATTTCTGCCAGGAATAGTTGCAATAGAATGGGCAGAAAGATTACCCGATCAACCTAATAATTATATCAAAATTTGTTTGACATATCAAACAGATGGCAGCCGTCAAGCTCAAATTCTACCCGTTCAATCTGCAGATTTGTAGCTACTGTACTGAATCGCCGTTGCGGCTGGTGCTGTCCCGATTTCTTCGTCTTCATGGCAATCTATCCCAACATTACTTACCTCAGATAGCTTATCTGAGACCACCTCTGCTGATTTTTCGCTATTGCTCTGAAGCTGAGCTAAACGCTCTTGTTCCAACTGCTGCTTTTGTTCTTCCAGATTGCGCTTCTCTTCCTCCAGCTGATTAAGTTTTGCTTCCAACTGCGCCTGTAGCTGCAACTGCTGGTTGAGCTTTTCCATAGCAATTTCGACATTCTGTTTGACAGTTTCTTCTGTCTTCTTTTTGTCTTCTTTTTGCCTTTCCTGCAAGTTGGAAATAAACCCCTGCACATCTTGCTTAATATACTGCTCCACGCGCTCGGAAAAAGCGGTGTAGGCATCCGTATCGGTTTCAAACTGACGATAGGATCCAGTCAGTTGAAAGAACTCCCAACCCTCAATTTTCAAGCCTTCGGCAGTATTGCGGTAGTTGCGGTAGTTCTCGCCATAAGCAAAAAATTCTTCGATCGCAGCGGAGATGGCTACCACCTGACTTAAGCCGAAAGCCGCCCAGCCAAACCATTCCTGCCACTGAGCGGTACCCTTGCCAAAGCCGACCAGCGCCGGGATAATCACCCCGCCAACGATAGTAGTCAGTCTGAGGGCGTAATGGCGATCGCGGTTTTTGGTGGCTCGTCCCTCCAGCCACAGTAATTGATCGAGCCAGCGCTGCTTGAGAAAGTCTTTTCGCAACTCTGACAAGTCGAGTTGGTCGATCAGTCCACTGATATCGTGTCCGGTTGCATCGGTTGCGTTTGGAGAGCTGGGGGAGCAAAGGGGATGGGGGAGCTGGGGGAGAAAAAACGCTTTTTCGCACAATCAACTATACACAACTGATCTCTCGCGGACATGATATGAGGGTCTGTTTGAGGTATTGGCGATAGTCGTCTTTCTTTGCCATAGTTTTAAATTCCTCCTGCTAAAAATTTGTTTCCTCCAAGTTAATTGCACCCACTTCATGAGTTGGCGCGCCTACAGAGAGCTAAACAACTGATTTACTGGAACTAATTTTGTTGCATATCTGGCGATCGCTCTCGTCTAACTTTGGATTCGTCCGCAGATAATCCCCCAGCCAAGTACATCCCTCTGTCTGTAGCTTATGTGGCTGTAGGACTCGATCTACAGGCCACAGAATCACTAGGGTGTCGTCACTCACTTGCAGAGGCAAGCGTCTGACCATCTGGACTAAAAGCGACGCCATTGACCGCATCGCTATGTGCGTGAATAGTGGTTTGCAGCTTTCCTTGGTGATTCCAGAGTTTAATCGTGTTGTCCGCACTGGCAGAGGCAATCCTTTGACCATCGGGGCTAAAAACAACTTGATTCACCGACTCACGATGTTTAAGTGTTTCCACATAAGTGAGCCGAATCCCTTCCCGTCGCCAAAGTTTAATCGTGTTGTCCACGCTAGTTGTGGCAATCAGCTTGCCATCAAGACTAAACGACACATCGGTCACACGACCCTTATGCGCTGTCAGACTTGCCAGCAACTTACCCTCTAGATTCCAAAGCTTCACAGTTTTGTCTTTACTCCCTGTGACAATTAGCTTGCCGTCTGGGCTAAAAGCAACGCTTTCAACTGCATCCTCATGTTTATCTAGGGTTGTGAGCAATTCCCCCTCTAGATTCCAAAGCTTCACACTATTGTCCTCGCTGGCAGAAGCAATCAACTTGCCATCGGGGCTGAAAGCGACAGCCGTCACCTGATCGCTGTGTTTCTCTAGGGTTTTGAGCAATTTCCCCTCTAGATTCCAAAGCTTCACAGTTTTGTCCTCGCTGGCAGAAGCAATCAACTTGCCATCGGGGCTGAAAGCGACAGCCGTCACCTGATCGCTGTGTTTCTCTAGGGTTTTGAGTAAAGTGCCATCTCGCCGCCACAGTTTGATAGTTTTGTCACCACTAGCAGAAGCAACCAACTCTCCATCTGGGCTGAAAGCGACTGCTGTGACTATACCTTGATGTTCAGAAAGGGAACTGATTGCCTCAGCGAGTGCGGACAAAACTATCAAACTGTGGCGGCGAGATGGCACCTTAGTCCATACCCTGGAAGGAGACAAAGGGCACAAGGCTAGCGTGGAGGCAGTCGCTTTTAGTCCAGACGGAAAGCTACTGGCTTCGGCAAGCGATGATAAAACTGTGAAACTGTGGCATCGCGACGGCAGTTTGCTCAAAACTCTGACGGAACACAAGGGTGAAGTGGAGGCAGTGGCTTTTAGTCCGGACGGAAAGCTACTGGCTTCGGCAAGCGATGATAAAACTGTGAAACTGTGGAATCGCGACGGCAGTTTGCTCAAAACTCTGAGGAAACACAAGGGTGAAGTGGAGGCAGTTGCTTTTAGCCCCGATGGCAAGCTAATTGTCTCAGCTGGTCGAGACAAAAATCTTAATCGGCTGATGGTTTGGAATCGCGACGGCTCGCTTAAGAAAGAATTTTGGGCGTTTAGTGAAGTAAAAGCAGTGGCATTTAGCCCCAATGGTCAGACGATTGCCTCCGTCAGTTCGGATAAGGCTATCTACCTGTGGAATCGCGATGGTTCCTTGAAGGAGATAATTCGGGGACATGGCGATAAGGTCACAGATGTGGCGTTTAGCCCTGATGGTCAGACGATTGCCTCAGCCAGCGAAGACAACACCGTCAATCTTTGGAAGATGGATGATTCCTTGCTGAAAACCCCTTTGATATCTTGTAGTGCTTGCTTCGCCCTGAGTGCTTCCAACAGAGCGTCTAATTTTTTATTATCCGCAAACAGTGCTACTGAAGACTTAGCTAGTGCTTCAGCCGTGGCCTCTTTTGCCTGATGTTTACTTTGGGTGGCTCTGATATACATAAATGAAGACACTACACACCCTAGTAAAGACAATGCTCCCAACACCGTGGCGACAACCAGGAACCTTTGTTGGAGTCTGGCACTTTTTTTCTGTTCTGCCAGCCTTGCTTCGGCTTCTTTGGTCTTTTCCTCCTGCAAGCGCAGCAGTTCAGCTTGTCGCTGCTTTTCGGCTGCCTCGGCAGCGACGATCGCTTTGTGACTCTCCTCAATAAATGTTTGCTGCAACGCCGTCGGTGCAGGCTGTTTGTTTTCTGCTAATGCGGTTTGCCACCATTTTTGGGCAATGGCAAACTCACTCCCCCACAGCAGCAAATCCTCATTCCTGCCTTTTTCCTCCCACTCCAGCGCCCGTTGCGACCATTTTGTGTGATTCTGGACCTGTTCTTGATCCGTATCTAGGGTTCTGATCAGTTGGCTGAATCTGGTGGCAAAGTCGGTTTCGTTTTGGTTAAAGTCAATCCATTCCTAGCTCCGGATGCAACTGTGCTGGGTTCACCGCTTGTTGCAGCACCGTCACAAACCGCTTATTCAGCGAAGCTGCGCATTCCACCTCATTCCCACAGTCGGGGCAATTTACTGAGCTAGGTGAGACTATAAATAAAAAGTTGTCTGAGATTTCAATGCCGCGACGAATTTCCTGCTGAAAGTCTGCATCCGAAGCAATGCTTTCCTGGTCAAACCAAGTGGTTTTCCCCTGCAACTGTAAGGCATCATTCAGCTGACGCGCCAAGTCAGAATCAGTACCGCAATAGGAGATAAATACATCCAGCGATCTTGCAGGTGGCTGTCTGTGACTTTCCGCGATATATTCTTCCTGTAAAGGTGTGGGACGATGCAACTTTCTCTGCCTTGCCACCTTCAACCAAGCTTCGGCATGACGCAGATTGTAACCCCGCAGCAGAATGCTCGGATTATCATGCTGTTGCTTCCACTTGAGCGCATTGACTAGCAGTAGCTTATGGTTCTGGTAGTAAGCTTCTTCTTGGTGCAGAATCTTGATTAACTTACTTTCATCCAGACGATAGTCTTCTTCCTTAACGTTGTCAGTCAAGTCTATATACTGCAAACTCCGCAGTTCTGGCGGTATTTGTTGGGGGTCAGTTTCTTGCACCAACAAGGGGATGACGCGCTTGTTATAGGAGAGAGCATAGTTGAGTTCTCGCTGACAGTAGGCAGAGTTTAAAGCTGCGGGCGAGAGCAGATAAACAACATTATCCGCTTGTTCAATTCCTCGCTCAATTGCCTTCTCAAACGTTTCCCCTGTTTGAATATCGGTGGTATTCGTCCAGACAGTGAACCCCTCTCGCCGCAAGCTGTTGCGTATTTTTTCCCTCACCCCCTTGTCCTCATAGGCATAAGACAGGAACACCTGAGTCATCAGGTTGTTGGCATTCTTGATACTTTCGGTGATGTACTCGCAATGCAAGTTGGTCGGCGTACAGGGGGGTTGTTCGTTTTTGAACCTGACTTTTAACCAGGATTCTGCCTGCTGGCGTTCTTCCCCAACCAGTAAGTGGCGCGACTGGTTCTGCTGGCTTTCCCACTCCAGTGCCTTGGCTAAAAAGTAGGTGTGCTGATGCACATAACTTTTGTGACGATCGAATATCCCCAGCAGTCCTGTAAGTGACTGGTCAAAGTCGTCTATCCCTTCACGAAAATACACCCAGTTAATTTTGCCAACTGCTGGATGCATGTTGGGAAAACTTGAATGCAAGCCTTTGGCTTGGTACGCTTCCCAGTCGGCATCTGTTCCTTGAGGGTTGCGCTGCTGCCCGGTGTCGCGGTTAATTTGTTCCACGTGCAGCAAGGGGATAATCCGCTTGTGGCATTTGAGGGCAAGTTCTATTTCTTTGCGGCAGTAGGGGGAGTTGATTGAATGGGGGGCAATGATGAACAGGAAATTATCCGCCTTTTCCATCCCGTCATCTATTTGATTTTGAAAATCTACCCCTAGAGGGATGTCTTGAAAGTCAAACCAAACTTTCAGGCCGCGAGCGCTTAAGTTTTGGTAGAGCTTGAACGCAAATGCTTTGCTATCTGCTCTTCCATAGGAGATAAATGCATCCTGGAAGCTGTTCATGCATCTGGCGTTAGGTATATTTCCCTAGTGTTTTCCACTATACCAAAAAAATTTTTGCAGTCAAGTAAAGAATTTTAAATAAAATATACAAACCGACCTGCACGCTGAACTGCGACCATCGGCTTTGCGGTGATTCTCGCTACATTTGACGCACTTTTCATGCTGAGTTCGCTGATGTTGTTCGCTCAGTCCAGGGATTGGCGATCGCTTAAGAAAACTTTTGAAAATCACGTTGTATACTTCGTACAGGCATAAACCTTCGTTGAGTTACTAATCGCTAATCCATAATGGAGATGAACAACAGCCAGCTGGCAAGCTGGCACTCTCTATGAGAGTGTAAAGTATAAATGACGAAGAATATGACTGACTTAATTTAAAAATTACATCACGCGATGGAAAAGCATTTTAGCCTCACCTTTGCCAAGGGACAAACAGCAGAGGCCATTCAAGTCCAAGAACCAGCAGAATTACCCAAAGCTTTAAGTCAGATCGGGCTTCAGGAGCAGCGTCCTGTTTTAGTTGTAGTGGGGGGCGCAAGTAAGATTAGCGAAGCTAGCTTTTTAGCTATCCAAGAACTGTTTGTGCAGGTATTAGGCCCCATCGCTGAAACCTTGGAAGCCTATGTAGTAGATGGCGGTACGGATGCGGGAGTCATGCGGTTGATGGGTCAAGCTCGTACCAAAATAGGTGCCACATTTCCTCTAATTGGTGTCAGCCCAGATGGAAAAATAGCATTGCCCAACGATACCAATCCTCCAGCAGATTCTGCACCTTTAGAACCGCATCATACTCATTTTGTGCTGATTCCCGGCAGCAATTGGGGTGATGAATCTCCTTGGTTAGCGACGGTTGCCACTTTGCTAGCTGCTGGCAATCCTTCAGTTACAGTGTTGCTCAATGGCGGGGAAATTACCTTTCGGGATGCTTTGTACAGCGTCTTTGCCGGCAGGTTGGTGATTGTTGTTGCTGGCAGCGGTAGAACCGCCGATCAACTAGCATCTGTCCTGCGCGGGGAACCCACCTCCGATGAGCGCAGCAGACAATTAGCTGACTCTGGGTTGTTGCAAGTAATCGCTCTTGATGATAGTTTTAATTATTTAGCTAAAGTCATTAAAAATTTACTTTCTAATCAGATATGACATTGTACTTCACTCGCTGGCAATCCGGTGTAGTTAACGACGTTACTTTTAGTCGAAACTATCAGCAGTGTTAGAAAAATAGATAAACATGTTAGATTTGCTTCTCTGACTTCCAGACTGGAGGAACTTTTCTGGAATCTCATCGGTCAATAGTTTAAGGTAAACCGAAAATTCTCAGGAGAAGGCTATGAATAAGAGACTACTTAGTGTTGCCAGCTTGTTGGCTATTTTCCAGGCAACTGCGGCTTATGCCTGTAGTTGTCTCCCCAGCAATCCTCAACAAAGTTTTGCATCTGCTCAAGCAGTGTTTGCCGGACGAGTCATTGATGTTATTCAGCCAAATCCTGATTCAGAAGTTCAAGTTATATTTGAAGTGTCCAGGATTTGGAAAGGTCAAAAAAGACCGCGAATCGTTGTTATGACATCTAGTTCCAGTGCTAGTTGTGGGTACTCTTTTCAAAAAACAGAACAGTACCTCGTTTATGCTTCTAGGCAGAAGTCTCAGTTAGAAACAGGGTTGTGTAGTGGAACCAAACCTCTTTCTATGGCTGAACAAGATTTAGCTGTTTTGGGTGAGGGAGAAACACCACGTCCTGGAAGATAAACGAGATTTTAAGCCGATCTAAAGGCGCAAGCGGATGAGTTAGCTAGTAGGGTGCGTTACACTGGGTTAACGCACCCTACAAATTAATAATTTACTATGGCTTTCAGAAAACCAATTACAACTATGGGGGGCTTGCTATGGTGGAGCAACGTTCGACAGAATATGTACTTCATCATGCAAGAGCATAAAGTTGGGATGCCAGTCTGGCCTTACAAATATAGGATATTGCTCAGATAAAACCCTATGGAGATTGCCAACTCCAATGACAGGGAAGAAATTGAATTTGATTGGAAGTATCTAGAGGAACACGCAGTCCCTCAATTAGATCAGGCTATTGACCCAGGTAAGTTTCTCACAACAAACTCTGATGCACTTTTGCAAATTGTTCTGAAAGCTGTGAGATTTATTCCTTAATGGAATACCAAAGCTTTGAATCGCAAGGTAATACCATAGTGCGATAGCCGATCTCCTCTAGGTTGGGTTGACGCCTGTTACCCAACTCTAGTAACCCAAGTTGCTAGTTATAACTATCGTGGGTTGCACAGCAGAAGCTAATCGCAAGCTTGCTAGTTGCTGATGGGAATATTTTTCGGTTCTACCAGCCATTAGCTATTAGCCATTAGCCTGTCTTGGGCCCTAAAAAGATAACTAGCAACAAGCGTTAGTAATGATTCTGTATCTTTGAGCGTTAAAGGGTTTAACTGTTTGAGGCAAACTGTACAAAAAGGCTCAAATAAACAAGCTGGGTGACACCTTGAAATAATCCCCAAGCGCTTTAGCTTGTGCCTTGCTAATCGAACGCTTGCCATTCACAACTTCGGAAACTACGCCGCTAGATCCGATAATACCTACTAAGTCAGCTTGGCGAGTTCCACTGGCTGCCATAATATGTTGCAGAATTTCATGAGGCGTCGATCTATCCATTGGATAATTCTGTGCCTCATAAGCTTCAATCAATATCACTAACAACTTGAGTAAAGCACGCTCCTCTAAAGTACGATTTTTCTTAAAGGTTAGCTGCTCTGCCACTGCCAAAACACGTTCGTACTCCGCTTCTGTCTCAATCGCTACGGGAGCAACTTCAGCCAGTAGATTCCGATAAATAGTTTGGTCAAAAGTCAAGGTCATTTTTCCATTTACCTTTGTCGTATTCAGAATGTGTTAGAAAATATTTGTAGTAAACTACTTGCTCTTGATAGTCGATGCCAACAATCAGGCGATAGTCATTGCCTTTGATGTTGAAGACAGTAAAATTTCCCACCGCTTCAGCATTGCGGTAAATCTTACGAACCTCCTCTAAGTTCTGCCATTCCGCATTCTTGACGGTTGCATACCAGTCATCAATTTGCTTTTTGACATCGGGGTACTGGGCAACATCAGTTCGGAGGTGGCGAATTGAAATCAGATGCATTGTTTGTAGGTTTTCTTTTCATATGTTTTGACCACAAAAATTGATTAACTTTCGCGTACTTAGAGTGTAATACCACTGCAAGTACGGGAGAGGCAATCAATTTATAGCGGATTGCAAATGATTGAGTTATAGCCACTAGGCTTTGTTTGTGTAGCGGCAGCATTAATGCTGCCGCTACACAAACAGTCGCCGTACCTCATACGGCTGCAAACCGCTATATATCTTATTCTCTCAAAATGAGAGGCATTGGTCAAGCTGAAAGGTTGGACACCAATATTTTGATTGGATATCAAGCATCAAACGTTAACGCCTGACCTCTTACTTCTGTATTCAATTTACCCCGTTCGTAAACAACCTGACCGCCGACAATAGTATAAACGGGCCATCCGGTTAAATTCCAGCCTTCAAAGGGACTCCAGCCGCATTTTGTCTGTAATTCTTCGCGTAAAACCGGGCGGTAATTGTTCAAGTCTACAAGAACTAAATCGGCATCGTAACCAACTGCGATCGCTCCCTTCTTCGGTATCCCATAACCCTTCGCTACAGCGGTAGACATCCAATTTGCCACCTGTGCCACCGTACATTTTCCCTGCATTGCCTGAGTTAGCATTAGCGGTAAAGATGTTTCTACCCCAGGCATTCCAGAAGGAGAATTGGGGTAAGGTTGGGCTTTTTCTTCTAAAGTATGGGGCGCGTGATCCGTGGCGATAAAATCAATTACGCCATCGAGTAACGCTTGCCAAAGGACTTCGTTATCGTGGTGCGAGCGCAATGGCGGATTCATTTGCGCCAAAGTACCGATTTTCTCATAAGCATCGGTATTTAATAGCAAGTGTTGCGGCGTTACTTCGCAAGTCACCCAAAGCGGTTTATCCCGACGCATTAACTCGGCTTCTTCCGCCGTGGACATGTGTAAAATATGCAGCCGTCGCTGATATTTTTTCGACAATTCCAGCGCTAATTTAGTCGCATTTAAAGCTGCTTGATTATCCTGAATTTGAGAATGAATCGCTGGCTCGCTAATGCCGGCAAATTCTTGCCGTCGCTGGTTAATTCTGGCTTGATCTTCCGCGTGAACGGCAATTAAACGTTTTCCGTTAGCAAAAATAGCTTCGAGGGCTGTTTCTCGATCTACTAATAACGCTCCGTGCATCGACCCCATAAAAATTTTAATGCCGCAGGTCGGGTTGGCTTCTACCAGATCGGGTAAATTTTCTGCCGTCGCCCCGATAAAAAAGCCATAATTAACCAAGCTCTTCTGTGATGCCCGTTGCAGCTTGTCATCTAACGCTGCTTGGGTGGTGGTTAAAGGGCGGGTATTGGGCATTTCTAGGAACGAGGTTACCCCCCCTTTGGCACAGGCGCAAGATGCGGTAAACAAATCTTCCTTGTGTTCCAGTCCAGGTTCGCGAAAATGTACCTGCGGATCGATGACTCCTGGCAACAAAGTTAAACCTTTTGCGTCTATTTCCTTATCTGCTGTGGCGCTGACTTCTCTTGCGACTTCGACAATGGTGCGAGATCGCACCAGCACATCTCCCACCAGATACCCTGCGTCGGGCAACAGAATTCGGGCGTGGCGGATTAATAGGGATGGGTTATGGGTCATGGATTATAGGTCAAGCAGGACAATTTCAATAGTTCATCCTTGATTGTTTTTGAGTCAACAGCGATTCTAAAGTCATGTTAGATTTGTTAAGAACGCTGAGATTTCTGGCTATCGGATCGAGCCAGGGGGAATTCTTGGCGATCGCTCTCTAACTCACCTACTATTATTGTTTAGGAAAGCACCAATCCCCGCCTTGCTTTCCATTACGTTAAAAATCTACATGACTCGCGTGCAAAAGCAAGTTCCAGATAATACATCCAATCAAAACTCCGATAACGCCTGGTTAGAAGCTGTCAAGACGATCGGATTAAGTGCAGTATTGGCTTTTGGCATTCGCACCTTTGTGGCGGAAGCGCGTTACATCCCCTCCGGGTCGATGTTACCAACGCTACAGATTAACGACCGCTTAATCGTTGATAAGATCAGCTATCGGTTTAACGATCCTCAGCGGGGAGATATTGTGGTATTCATGCCACCCCAGAAGGCTGCTAGTTGCTTTAGTAACTTTCCCGACCCCAATCCAAATAATAATAATTGGGCTGACTCGTCCTCAGATACTACCACCCAGAATAATCCCAAACTCAAGGATGCCTTCATCAAGCGCGTGGTTGGGCTACCCGGCGATAAAGTCGAGGTTAAAGGCGAACAGCTGTTTATTAACGGTCAAAAGTTGCCAGAAAAGTATATCGATGCCCCTCCCAGCTACCAGTTTGGCCCGGTTACCGTACCTCCGAAATATTACTTAGTCTTGGGTGATAATCGTAACAATAGCTGCGATAGTCATTTCTGGGGTCCCGTTCCCCGCGACAATATTATTGGTAAGGCAGTGGTTCGTTTCTGGCCTCTCAATCGCATGGGGGGACTGACTCCACAACCGTTGTATCCTGCTAAATAGTCAGTAGCCCAGAGTTAACGGCTAATGGCTAATGGCTAATGGCTAATTGTTAATTGCTAGGTTGGCGCCCGGTTTGCAGAACGCGACCTTTGAGTTGTTGACCCAGCCAAGGTGTATTGGTAGAAAGGGACTTCAAGGTTTGTTTCTCGACTGTCCAAGTTTGTTGGGGGGCAAATAAGGTAATTTCAGCGGGTTGATTGGGTGCGACGCTAGCGGGTATTTGCTTTAAACACTCGGCAGGTCGCGTACTCAACGCCCGCCACAATTCTATTGCCGACCATTCGCCGGTTTCTACTAAATTTTCCCAGAGTAAGGGCAAGGCTAATTCTAAACCAATTGCACCTGGGGGAGCTTCCCCGAAGGCAACGGTTTTTTCTTCGTAGCTGTAGGGGGTATGGTCGATGGCGATCGCATCCAATATCCCCTCTTTCACCCCCCGCCGCAATGCCACCCGGTCCGATGGATTGCCCAAAGGCGGTTCAATATTTAGGGAGCTATTATAACTTATAACTGCTTCTGTGTCAAGTAACAAATGCATCCAAGTCGTACTGGCGGTGACGGGTAAACCGCGTTGTTTAGCTTGCTGAATTAACTCGACGCCGCGAGAGGTAGAAACGCGCATGATGTGGATGCTCGTGCCGATGGCTTCTACCATTTCTAGTAAAGCAGCGATCGCAGAAGTTTCGGAAATTGCCGGATTACCAGGCAAACCGTAGACAATAGAATGAGAGCCTTCGCGCATGACACCATTGCCTGTAAGCTGGCGATCGCAACACCATAAAGCTACTGGTTTTCCCCAAGGGTGCAAATATTCCAACAAGCGACGCACTAGCGCTAAATTGGACAGAGGTTGACCATCGGCAAAACCAACTACTCCAGCAGATGCCAATTCTGCCAATTCGGTCATTTCCTCTCCCTTTGAGAGCAAGGTTAAAGCACCCCAGAAGTGGAGAATAGGTGCAGGGGAGAGGGGGGGATATAATTTCTGTAACCTTGCTAGTGTTGCTGGATTGTCTATAGCTGGTGCGGTATCGGGTAAGATGGCAAGGCGGGTAAAACCTCCAGATGCGGCGGCTTGACTCAGAGAAATTAAGGTTTCCCTTTCTTCAAAACCAGGTTCTCCAGAATGACTGTAAAGATCTACCAATCCTGGCCCTAATATTAATCCCCAACAATCGCGTATCGATGTATCGTGAGGCCAGTGGTAAATTTTATCTTCAATCGCCTGAATTACACCTTCTGCAATTAGAACATCAGCAACTCTATCCGTTCCAGAGAGCGGATCTAATACTCTTACTTGTTGAAGTAGTTCGTTCATTGCTGATTGCTAATTGCTAATTGCTAATTGCTAATTGCTGATTGTTTTAGCAGCTATTAGCGATTAGCGATTAGCCATTAGCTGCCATTTGCAACTCCAGACTGGATTACAATGCCCCGGCTGCGGTTTTATCTAGGATACTGCCGCTGAGGTGAATGGTAATATTCATTGCTTGTAGAACCGGGTATCCTTCCACACCTTTGGGATAATCGATGACGGTGACCGAGCCATTGCCTTGCTTAAAGTTCCAGAAATGTTTTGGTTCCAAGCCGAAAATATGACAAAGAATGGCTTTGTTAATCGCGTCGTGAGCTACAACTATACCAGTTTTGGGTTGTTGGCTGAATTCGGTAACAATGGCATTCCAGGATGCGATCGCGCGCGACCAAACTTGTTGCAAATTTTCCCCTTCGGGCATTTGAACCGTTTCCGGTGCGACTTGCCAGTCTTTCAGCAAACCGGGATATTCTTGCTCAATTTCCGCTTCTAATTTTCCTTCCCAAAGCCCGTGACTAATTTCCTTTAATTCCGGCTGCAATTGCAATTCCACATCTGGGTGATATTGCAAAATAATTTCAGCGGTTTCTTTGGGACGTAACATCGGGCTAGTTATAGCAAAATCAATCGGAATATCTTTGAGAAACTCAGCCGCCCGACTCGATTGTTCTCGCCCATTATCGTTTAAGGGTACATCAATTTGCCCCTGAAATTTCTTTTGCCGGTTCCATTCCGTTTCCCCGTGACGCACCAGCAACAAACGCGGTCCCTTGTGACTGGGGCGCGGCTTGGGTAGGATATCTCCTAAGTGAGCCGTTTGATTCATCGACTCTAACTGTACGGTATCCCCCAAACCACCGGCGAAATTTAAGACATTAATGCCGCAGTTTGATTGCTGAATTGAATGATAGCGTGCTGGAGGAATGCCAATTGCCGTACTGAGCAAAGCCCGATTTATCCCGTTATGAGCTACGACTAGGATAGTTTGTCCTTGATGGCGGGATAAAACTTCAGTCCAGAATTGCTTTGCTTGCTCGCAAAGCGCTAAGACGGGAAAATATGCTTTAGTTCCCTCTGGCGTTGAAACCTGCATTTGCAGTTCGTGGGGACGTTCTTGCCAGCAGCGATACTCTTCGGGAAAATTGTCCTTAACTTCTTGCTTGTACAACCCCTCCCACAGCGGCAGATCGATTTCCAGGAGATTATCTGCAACCTGTAGCGATGGCACATTTGATGATTCTAAACTCGATAGAATCGTCAGAGCGGTTTCTTTAGCCCGTTGCAGGGGACTAGAGTAAGCAGCATTAAAAGTGATACCGCTGAGTGCCTTTGCCACTAAAAGCGCGGTAGCGCGGCCTGCATCGGTTAAAATCGACGCATCGAGACGACCTTGGATGCGCTGCTGCTGGTTGTAACTGCTTTGCCCGTGACGGACAAGGATAACGCGGGTAGCCAGGGGAGTATCCTCCGCAAACAATAGGAGAGGGGTCTGCAAAGATTTTACCTTGTTTGGGCAGCTGCACTGAATCGGAGACTTCCCATAGACCGATTAGGATAAAATTCCCTTGCAGCTACAACCGTTGATAATGCAAGCACAACCCAAGGATATTCAACGTTACGTAACACCAAACGGTACAATTCCTTTTATCAAACAGAACGAGAAGCACAAAACCCCCGTCGTTTACGCGGGGGATGTAGTGCGACCGGGACTTTTAAGTCCCGTCAAGTAGTATCGTGATGGCGCTGCTCTTCAATATATTTCCTCACAGTTTCGCTGCTGACGTTACCAGCAGTAGATACGAAGTAAGAATGCGTCCAAAGACTGGGCAGGTGATAATCTTGCTGACATGCTACGCCTACAAGCTGAGGCCAAACACAACTCAATCAGTGACAATGGCATCCTGGGTTAACATGTTGCGAAGCCATTACAATTGGTGCTTAAACGATAGAATTACCCACTACAGCCAGCAATTCATCCAAGGAGATTACTGCGATATCAGAACCCGTGCCGAAGCTTGTCCGTTAACTTGTTTTGTCAGCAAGAACGGTGCGACGGGAGAACCGTGGAAAGACACCGAAACTGCTAAAAACCCCCGCCGCAGCGCTGGCGATATTCAAATTACGGCATTGCCGCAACTAAAAGCAGCTAGACCTTGGTATGCCGGGATTGATTCAACCGTTTTGCAACAGAACGTAAAACGTCTGGATATTGCATACAAAAACTTCTTTGAAGGTAGAGGGTTTCCTAAATTCAAGAATCGCAGCAACTTCACCTCGTTTACATACGCGATGGGGGTAAAAACCCAGGGAAGCAAAATTTATTTACCCAAGTTAGGTTGGATGCGATTCTACAACTCCAAACCTATTCCAAACGGTTTTATCATCAAAGCAGCGACGATCCGGCAACGACAAGACGGATGGTATGTATCGCTCAGAATTGAGGATAAAACCGTACCATACCTGGTGGCTAAATCTTTAACTGAAGTCAGATCTGTTATTGGATGCGATCTGGGTATCACCAAATTAGTACATCTTTCTGATGGGCATCAATTTGAAAATCCAAGGGCAGGAAACAATAAAAAGACCAAGCATCTGCTGAAGATTAGGCAGCGACGGGTTAATCGGAAAATTAAAGGTAGCAACAACCGAAAAAAGGCGTCCAGAAAAGTTGGACGCCTGCATAAGAAAATCAGCGATAAGCGACAAGCTTATCAATGGTGGGTAGCTAATACTATTGTTTCCCGACGAGTGGATGCTATTGCCTTGGAAGACTTGAACGTTTCTGGCATGTTGCGTCGCTGTCGGGTGAAGAAAGATGAAGAAAGTGGGAGGTTTTTACCGAATGGACAATCCAGAAAAAAGGGGTTAAATCGCGCTATCTCTGATGCTGCTTGGAATGAATTAATTTTGAAGATTGAGTATCTCGCTGCAAAGAGGGGAAAGATCGCAATCAAGGTTGATCCGAAGCATTCCAGCACTGAATGCAGAAATTGTGGACATATTGACGGCAGTAACCGCGATGGCGAAAAGTTCATCTGTTCAGCCTGTGGATTTTTCGCACATGCTGATATTTCTGCTGCGAAAAACATCCGAGACAGAGCATTAGAAATGGTACGCCGGGACTCGACGGAACCTGCGGATAAGACCGCTAAACGCCCAAAATACTGTAAGGAGAAATCGCCACGTCTTCGTGACTGTCATTGGCGAGCCTGGGAACCTTGGCAACAAGGATATTAAGACCGTAAGATCTTAAGAATCCCCGTACCTTCAGGTCGGGGAGTGTCAAAGGAGTTAAGACAATGCCTAAAAGTGTAAGCTACCGCGAGTCCCTGATTGCACGTCTCAAAAAACCTGAATATGCTGCTGGCTACATCGAAGCTATTTTGGAAGAAGAAGATCCAGAACCAGAATTGCTCAAAGATGCTCTACAAGATGTAGCCCTTGCACTTGGAGAAATGAATCTGCCAAAAGAGCAAGGTAAGCTTCATTTGGAAAAATTAGACCGTATTCTTTCGGTAGAAGGAAGTGCTGAAATTTATAACTTGGCACTTTGGCTGGATAAACTAGGATTAAAGTTAACGGTTACGGTTAAATCAGATAATTCAAAAAGTGGGGATTGAGAGCGATACGTGCTGGCGCACCCATTGCGCGTGAAGCGATCGCGATCGCTCCCACAATCCCATCCCCTATAGGTCATCACCTAACTATCTTGCTCTCCATTTTCCAGGTATAACCAGACGAATTCCCTAGCAGCGTCCGGGTTCAGTACTTTCAATGCTTTCTTAATCGCAAATACCGCCTCAGCCGAAGGATCTCGTTCTTCACTTACCCAACGGCTGATGTTTGAGCGATCGATCTCCATTGTTGCCGCCAATTGATACTGACTGATATCGTATGCCGCCAACACCTGTTTGAGGGCTTTACCTGCTCTTCCCATGCTCCCGATTGTGTCAGAGAGTCTCGTACTCGTAAACGATGCTGATTGTCACCCAATGCGGTACACTTGTCATAGTTGACGATTAGCAACTATTTCTACCAATCAGGTCAACCGCTATGATTAAAACCAGGCTTTTTACTGCCAAAGATGTCCAAGAGATTCCCACATCATCTGCCTTACAGCTAACTGCTGCGCCTGCTGAACCAGACCGCGAACCTGTGCTGATCCTAGTCATTGGTTCAGCAAAGGGTATTGACAAAATTGTTCACGCGCTGTATAAATGTCGCTTTGCCGAGGTCAAAGAATGGTCGAGGCTGTTACCTGCCTTTACTCCCAATAAGCTAATGCGAAGTTTGATCCGCTATGTTCTTGTGGATTGAAACAGAAGACTTCCCATTTCTCCAAACTGAAAAGAACTACTAATTTTTTAGAGTTTGTAGGGTGCGTTAACGAAGTGTAACGCACCATTACCTCAACATTAGGACAAGAGAAAATGCCCACCGATAATAGCTACCGCGAGTCCCTGATTGCACGTCTCAAAAACTCTGAATATGCTGCTGGCTACATCGAAGCTATTTTGGAATAAGATCCAGAACCAGAATGCTACAACCGCAAATATTGACGCAAAATCGCCTGCGCTTGAGTCATCAGTTCAGTTTCCAATTGACCCAATCGTTGTACTAATCTCGACTTATCAAATGTCATGGGGTCAACGCACACCAGTAAACTATCCACCGCTAAGCCATTTTCTGCTGATGACGGCACAAATACCATAGCCGGAGAAATGCGAGGATCGTTGGCACGAGCTGAAGCAAAAGGTAAAACGGTTACCTTGCTACGTTGGGCATTAAATGCAGAACCAGAAATAACCAAAGCGGGTCGAGTTTTTCTGATTTCCGTACCCACAGATGGCTCGAATCTGACTACCCAGATGCTTCCCAATCCGCGAGCGCTAGAGTTTGCCATTCCTCATCAGAGCCTAAACCTAATTCATCAACCAACTTACAAGCTTGCGCCAAAGCTTCATCTTCCTGTTGCCGCCGCCATTGTTGCAAGAGCAATTCAATCAAAGCGCTGCGGTTCTCTAGCTTTTGGTCGATGTAGGTTAGCAATTCATCTGGTATTGAAATAGAGATTTTAGCCATTTGCTACTATAAGTCATACTATTAGTAGTATAGAGCAAACAACTGACGAAACGGTTGTAGGTAAGCCATTCGTCCCTCAATAAGCTTCAATGGTAGGGTGAGCGTGCGGAGATCCAGATGACACTGAAGCGGTTTATTTTAGGCGTACTGACCATTGCGATACTGTTTATCCTGAGCTTGTCTTTAATAGCGAGTTGGAATCAGCCTCAGATTCAAAGTCGCCTGGAACTGTATCAAACCAATTTGCTACTCCACGCTACCGAGTGGCAAGGTGAAACCGCCCAAGGAGTCGATTTCAAGTCAGCACGGGAAACCCTGATTGGGGTTGAACCGCTCAAAGCGGCTACTAAGCAATACGAACAGGCACGCCAATCTGCCCAAAATACGCTACAACAACTGCAACAGCAAGATACCAAGCTTTCACCCACCCCAAAGAAACCCCTCAAAGCCACTCGCGTTCAAACATCGATTTCTGCCAAGCAAGCACCCTTGCAGGCTTCCATTCAACAAACGCAACAATTGATTAACGAGCTAGACTTGCGGCTGGGAATTTTACAGGTTGAGCAAGGACAAACCGAGGCGGCGTTAAAGACTTGGACAGATGTTAAAGAGCGAGTTCAAACTCAACCCAATGCAGAACCCGCCGCCAAAACCGCTACAGTTTTGATTGGTTTGTGGAGCAGTCCCCCCCGCTTGCTTCCAGATGCACAGCAGTCGATTAACAAGCAGTTAGATGGATGGTTCCGCTACCAGGCGTTAACCCGACTTTACCAGTTACAGCAACGCGAGGATGCGCTCTCTAAGCTGATCGCCGCAGAACGGGAAATAGCCGAGCAAGCGGTTTTGAACTTAGCCGTTGTCAGTGCTGTCCCAACTTTAGGGTTTTTAATTGGCGTCGGACTGCTAATTTTTCTAGTGGGTCAGCGACTGGTCAAGGGCAAAGATTCTCTGTTGGCGCAAAATGAGAATCTCCCCTGGTCAACTCCCTGGGACGCCGAGACGATTTGGCAAGTGTTCGTTGTCGGCTTTTTCTTGATGGGTCAAATCCTGGTTCCATTAGCATTCTTTTTGCTAAAAGTCAAAGCTTCTACCTTCGACGTGCGGGGGCAGTCTTTGTACGTGCTGGCGAGTTATGTTTTGGTGGCGCTGGGTGGATTATTGGTGCTGTTTTTCTCGCTCAAGCCTTTTTTACCGTTACCACAGCCAGAAAAGTGGTTTCAAATCGATTTGAGCGGCAATTGGTTGTGGTGGGGTTTGGGAGGTTATTTAACCGCACTGCCGCTGGTGATTTTAGTATCGTTGATTAACCAGCTTGTTTGGCGTGGACAGGGAGGGAGTAATCCTTTGTTGCCCTTGGTGCTAGAGAGTCAAGATGGGGTGGCTTTATTGATATTTTTCTTGACAGCAGCCGTTGCGGCGCCGCTGTTTGAAGAGTTTCTGTTCCGGGGATTTTTACTGCCATCTTTGACGCGCTACCTGCCAGTTTGGGGCGCAATTGGGGCGAGTAGCTTGCTGTTTGCAGTTGCTCACCTGAGTTTGTCAGAAGTACTGCCCCTGACGACATTGGGCATCGTGCTGGGGGTGGTTTATACGCGATCGCGCAACCTACTAGCTCCGATGCTACTCCACAGTTTGTGGAATAGCGGCACTTTGTTGAGTCTATTTATCTTAGGTAGTGGGGCTAAATAAGGCAGGACTTAGGCAAAGAAACCGGGTTTCTGGGAAAAATCATGGCTTTGCAACCAGAGTAGGGCGCCATCACCTTTGTTTCTGTGAAAAATCATGGCTTTGCAACCAGAGTAGGGCGCCATCACCTTTGTTTCTGTGAAAAATCATGGCTTTGTCACCAGAGTACGCGGCCATCACCTTTGTTTCTGTGAAAAATCATGGCTTTGTCACCAGAGTACGCGGCCATCACCTTTGTTTCTGTGAAAAATCATGGCTTTGTCACCAGAGTACGCGGCAAGCAACCGGGTTTCTAGGTTCGTCGTGCCTCAGTCCTGTAAGGTAGAAGCAGAAGCAATAAAACAGCGTTTTTCACTAAAAAAGTTAATATTTCTAGCTTTTGATAGATGCAACAAAGTATCATCACATACTGACTGCGGCTGGAATATTAACAGTTATAAACGATAGTTTAAAAAACTTAGCGAGATAGAGGCGATCGCGCGAGCCAAAGCCTACCTTGGAAAAAGAAACAAGAAACAGAGTAGGCAAGCGAAGTGTTGGAATTAGTCAAGAAATCTTCTCATCCCGTATTGTCGCAGACGGCGATCGGCCAGAGGCACGCTAACGCGATCGCTCAACCAATATTATCCACCGATACAACCACTTTGGATGTAGCAGGCATGAGGTGCGCTGGCTGCGTCAAGGTTGTAGAGCAACAGCTAAAATCAAATCCTGGAGTTATTTCAGCCTGCGTCAATTTGGTAACCGAGGTCGCAGTTGTTGAGTACGAAATTGGTAGGCTTGAACCCGCTACATTAGCTGAAAAACTTACATCTGCCGGGTTTCCCACTCAACCCCGTTATGGGAGTACCAATCAAATAGATTACATCACCCCCGCAGAACGTCACCGCCGGGAAATCAAAGCTACTATTTGGCGGTTGATAATGGCTGGTGCTTTAATTGTTTTATCCGGACTGGGGCATCTGGGTCAACACTTTTCAATTCTTACCCCGTTCTGGTTTCACTGGGGGTTAGCAACCGCAACCTTACTAGGGCCAGGTAGATCCATCATTGTAGATGGTTTTTGGGGCATCCGACGGCTAGCACCCAACATGAATACGCTTGTAGGATTGGGGGCTGTAACCGCTTATACCACTAGCGTCGTAGCTTTACTGTTTCCCCAATTGGGTTGGGAATGTTTCTTTGACGAACCCGTGATGTTGTTGGGCTTTATCCTCTTGGGTCGAACCTTGGAACAACAGGCGAGGGGACGAGCCGCATCAGCCTTTGAAGCGTTGCTTTCGCTACAGCCAACAACCGCGCGCTTAGTCAAAACTACTAGGGACAAGGTTGTAGATGAAACATCGATACATCAGGCAATTGAAATTCCAGCAGACCTTGTGCGGATAGGAGAATGGTTGCAGGTTTTACCCGGAGAAAAAATCCCCACGGACGGCGAAGTCGTGGCAGGTAAAACAACGGTGGATGAATCGATGCTGACTGGGGAAGCGATGCCGGTATTAAAGCAACCAGGAGATTTAGTCGCCGCCGGAACGCTAAATCAGTCGGGCGTTATCGTCTTGCGGGCGACTCGCACGGGTAAAGATACAACCATTGCTCAGATTGTGGCACTGGTGGAAGCAGCGCAAACGCGCAAAGCCCCCGTACAGAAACTGGCGGATACAGTAGCCGGTTACTTTACCTACGGCGTCATGACAGCCGCAGCCTTAACCTTTGTCTTCTGGTATTTTATCGGGACGCACCTGTGGCCTGATGTCGTGCATGAGGCATGGGGAATGGGGCATGGAGGAATGGGGATGGAAATGACGCTGCATCCATCACCCCTGCTGTTGAGTTTAAAGCTAGCGATCGCAGTCCTAGTAGTTGCCTGTCCCTGCGCCTTGGGACTTGCCACACCGACGGCTATCTTAGTCGGCACTAGCATCGGCGCAGAACGAGGAATATTAATCAAAGGCGGCGATGTCTTAGAACGAGTACGGCAACTCGATACCATCGTATTTGACAAAACCGGCACACTGACTCTAGGTAAACCTACGGTTACAGATTGCATACCAGTTGAGGGCATCGGGCATGGGGAAGACGCCAAGACGCGGAGAGACGGAGACGCGGCGAGTAAAGATGTCAGCGCGTCACCGCGTCTTGGCGTCACCGCGTCCTTATTACTCCAACTAGCGGCGGCGGCAGAAAGCGGCACTTGCCATCCCCTGGCAACGGCAATTGGGGAGGAAGCTAAAGCCAAGGGATTATCCATCCCAGCGGCACAAGACTTTTATACCGAAGCAGGGTTGGGGGTATCTGCCACGGTGGCAGGTCAGCAAGTGCTGGTGGGAGGTGAAGATTGGTTAATGCAGCAGGGTGTCTCGATGGTCGAAGCGGTAAAAGCCCAAGCGCAGGGGCTAGCTTTGGCTGGTAAAACAGTAGTATACGTGGCAGTAGAAGGCAGGCTAGCAGGGGTAATAGCGGTTACAGATGCTCTCAGACCAGATGCTAAAACAACAGTGGATAGCCTGCGGCAGATGGGATTAAGGGTGATGATTTTAACAGGAGATCGGCGCGAAGCGGCAGTGGCAATCGCCCAAACTTTAGGACTTGATGCCAAAGACGTTAAAGCAAACGTCCGTCCAGATGGCAAAGTAGCGGCGATCCAACAGATGCAAACCGGGGGTCACCGAGTCGCTATGATTGGTGATGGGATTAACGATGCACCGGCACTGGCACAAGCGGATGCGGGGATTGCTCTGCAAGCGGGAACCGACGTGGCTATTGAAAGCGCTCAGATTATCCTGATGCGATCGCGCCTCACCGACATTGTCGAATCGATTCGGCTCTCCCGTGCGACTGTCAACAAAATCCGCCAAAATTTATTTTGGGCATTGGCCTACAATACCCTGGGAATTCCCGTAGCCGCCGGTATTTTAGCTCCGGCTTGGGGCATCGTTCTCGCTCCAGCAGGTGCGGGTGCAATGATGGCCTTTAGTTCGGTCAGCGTTGTTACCAATTCTCTGCTTCTGCGCCGCACCAATCCCTTGTGTATCCCTGTCAATGGCTGCGAAAGTCGGTCTTCACGGGAGTTGACCCCCTAACTGCCATCGCCAAATTGTCGGTAAGTTAACAGGCATTGTCAATCGGATTCGCTTTGATTGTGCCTGTTATGATTCAAACAAAGACACGCTGATTCCGCCTCGCATTACAGATGCTTCGATGACTTCACCAAACTATCAAAAACATCTATTGATCGTTGAGGACGATAAGGGACAAAGGGAGTTTATTCTAGAAGCTCCTGCTTATTCCCTGGGGCGGAGTAAGAGGTGCGATATCCGCGTGGAGTCTTTGTTTGTCTCCAATCGCCATGCGACTTTGCTTCGCTTACCCGATCAAGATGGCAGCTACTCCTACCAAATTATCGATGGTGATGGAAAAGGCAAGTATAGTACTAACGGGTTGTCAATTAACGGTCAAAAAATCCGCGCTCGTATCCTGAAACATAACGACAAAATTGTTTTCGGGTCTAACGTGCAGGTTACCTATCTGCACATGCAGCGCCAAGACACCTCGTCAGCACCGCTGCCAGACCCATCATTTGATGTGACGCTGATCGATCCCGCTATGGTAGAAAAAACTGTAGAAGAACAATCTCCAGCGAAGAGTCAGCCAACTCCCGGTCAGATATAACTCAATAACGTTAAGAGCAACTGCTACATTCAACATTGAGTTAACCGCTGTTTTTAAACTTGTTCCAAGAGAGATTCTTCAATGCCTGTACCACAAGAACACAATCATCTGTTGATTGTTGAAGACGATAAAGGACGCAAGGAAGTAGTACTAAAAGCCCCGGTCTATTCGATTGGTCGGGATCCACAGTGCGATATTCGCCTCGTCTCCCATTTTGTCTCGCGCCGACATGCCACGTTGGTACGCCTACCCAGGCAAGATGGCACTCACTATTACCGAATTGTTGATGGCGATGCCAAAGGTAAAGGCAGTTCCAACGGTCTGTTAATTAACGGTCGGCGAATGGCTGCTCACGACCTGGAAAACGAAGACGAGATTGTCTTCGGTCCCCAAGTGCGAGCCAAATATTACCAACTCAGACGCGATACCCAGCCGTCGGGACCCCTCGATCCCTTTGATATCACCTTGATTAACCCGAGTATGTTAGATGACGATTCGGAAGAGTAGATAATTTTGCTCCACCCAACTTAATCGAAGTCTGCCTTGACTAAATAGTTGGCAACTCTCCTGCTACAGTTTCAACCAATTGCCATTGGCGATTTTCGATAATTGCCTGATTCATCAGATCAAACATCTGGTGGCAATGGTTGTTAACCTGTAGGGGTAATTCTTCGTTTTTCATCACCAAACTCATGCGAGTCTCTTTTTCTGTAGCCGTTGTGCGATCTAGCAAAACTTCTACCGTCACCAGCTTGGCATAGGAAACCTTACCGGGAATCTCCCGCGCCATCAAATAATCACCCGTCTCATAGATGATATTTACAGGACAGGTCTTTAAAACATCTACCAAGGACTGCCGAAGACGATCTAAGGGAAGGGCAATTGTATAGGAACAAGTATAGCGAGCCATGGAACACCTCGGGCTTGCAACTCCAAGACCCTCTTATAATACCCAACCTCAGCCTAGAGGTTTGATCCGATTTGCAAGCGATCGCCATAACCAGTCCTTTACCTCTATCCAGAGATCTACGCACTTTTTACCAAATTGTGGTATGTAATGCTGACTACCAGATGCCATTATGTTGCCAGAAAATTCGGCTGAATTAGCATCAACCAGTTTGAAAGAGAATGTGGCTTGTACTGAAAAAATTAAGCCTACTTCAGCCCAAAAGGGCAAATTAATCGCCTTCGAGGGGGTAGAAGGCTGCGGCAAAACGACTCAACTGCGGCGACTGGGGCAATGGTTGCAAGATAGCGGCTGGCTGTTACGCTTAAAAGCAGCGGGTATTGCCCAAGAGGTAGTGGTGACGCGGGAACCTGGGGGAACCGAATTAGGGTTAGGACTGCGACGCCTGCTGTTAGAGGTTCGCCCTCACCTATCGATTCACGAACGGGCAGAGTTATTCTTATACGCAGCAGATCGAGCGCAGCATGTAGAAGAAGTGCTTTTACCCCAGTTAGCTAGAGGAGCGATTGTGTTGTGCGATCGCTACACCGACTCTACTATCGCTTACCAAGGCTACGGACGAGGTTTAAGCCTCTCCCCAATCGAACAACTCAACCAAATTGCTACCGGCGGTTTACAAAGCGATTTAACCTTATGGCTAGATCTCGACCCCGCTGTTGGTTTGGCGAGGAAGCAGCAACAAAAAGAAATTACCCGTATGGAACAAGCCGATTTAACATTCCACCAGCGGGTGCAAGAAGGCTTCACAGCCTTAGCCAAAGCTTATCCAACCCGGATCGCGCGGGTAGATGCCAGCCTTAGCCAGGAGTCGGTACAAGAGCAAATACGGATTCTTGTCGAGAAGCGGTTGTCAGAATGGTATCCAAATTGGTAATTGGTAATTGGTAATTGTCAGACGGCGCGGGGATGAATTCTTTTACAGAAATAATAGGACAAGATCGGGCGGTGCAGTTGCTCTTGCAGGCGATTGAAGCTGACCGCATAGCACCAGCATATCTGTTTGCTGGGCCGGATGGAGTGGGACGGAGTTTGACGGCACGGTGTTTTATCGAACAGTTATTTTGTGCTAAAGTGCCAGCCAATCGGGAACAGGAGAAAAAACGCATTTCTGCGGGTAACCATCCCGACTTGTTGTGGGTGGAACCAACCTATTTGCACAACGGAGAAAGACTATCGGCGGCGGAAGCAGCACAAAAAGGGTTAAAACGCAAGGCTCCGCCCTCGATTCGTTTAGAACAAGTGCGAGAAATCACCCAATTTCTGAGTCGTCCGCCCTTGATGGCACCGCGATCGCTCGTAGTATTAGAACAAGCCGAAACTATGGCAGAAGCGGCGGCAAATGCGTTGCTGAAAACCCTAGAAGAACCCGGACGAGCAACAATAATATTAATTGCACCCTCGGCGGAATCATTATTACCCACACTGGTATCGCGGTGTCAGAGGATACCGTTTTATCGGTTAACCACAGAGGCGATGACGCAGGTGCTGAGGGAGAAGGGACATGGGGAGATTTTAGAGCATGGGGAGATAGTAGCGATCGCCCAGGGGAGTCCGGGGGAAGCGATCGCATCAATGGAACAATTGCAAGCAATTCCTGCTGAATTAATCGAAGCAGTAAAACACCCTCCGAAAAAACTGCGCGAAGCCTTAGAATTAGCGCGTCAAATTGATAAAAACTTGGATACCGAAGCGCAATTGTGGTTAATAGATTACTTGCAGCATTGCTATTGGGAGCAATTTTTAGATAGGGCAATTATAGAAAAATTGGAAAAAGCGCGGAAGTGTTTGCAAAAATTTGCTCAACCGCGCTTAGTTTGGGAAGTGACATTGATGGAAATGAGTCAAGCTGCTGCTTTGTAGAGCAATTACACTATTTTTAGCTCAAATCGCTGGAATCCAGATTGGAAAAAAATTTCAGCCAGCGGAAGTTGAACCCTGCGGGAGCAACTTCCGATTACAGCAGATTGCTTTTCGTGTGAGGTAGAGCCTTTTGGCAAATTTGTCTAGCGGCAGCATTACAGCAGATTGCTTTTCGAGTCAGGTAGAGCCTTTTGGCAAATTTGTCTAGCGGCAGCATTACAGCAGATTGTGACTTGGTGGAATACAGCCCTTGGGGCTGAGTTTGTCAAGCGGCAGCATTACAGCAGATTGTGACTTGGTGGAATACAGCCCTTGGGGCTGAGTTTGT
>NZ_BLAY01000044.1 GCF_020521235.1 Microseira wollei NIES-4236
AGGCGACTCGATCTGCGTTACCAGGCTCTTGCCTGGTAACGAGGCGACTCGATCTGCGTTACCAGGCTCTTGCCTGGTAACGAGGCGACTCGATCTGCGTTACCAGGCTCTTGCCTGGTAACGAGGCACAGGAGGCGACTCGATCTGCGTTACCAGGCTCTTGCCTGGTAACGAGGCACAGGAGGCACCAGGCTCTTGCCTGGTAACGAGGCGACTCGATCTGCGTTACCAGGCTCTTGCCTGGTAACGAGGCACAGGAGGCGACTGGATCTGCGTTAGCCACGAGGCACAGGAGGCACCAGGCTCTTGCCTGGTAACGAGGCGACTCGATCTGCGTTACCAGGCTCTTGCCTGGTAACGAGGCACAGGAGGCGACTGGATCTGCGTTACCAGGCTCTTGCCTGGTAACGAGGCACAGGAGGCACCAGGCAAGAGCCTGATAACGAGGCGACTCGATCTGCGTTACCAGGCTCTTGCCTGGTAACGAGGCACAGGAGGCACCAGGCAAGAGCCTGATAACGAGGCGAAAGTAGACTAAATATTTCCAGTCCAGTTTAGTGGACTTTGGCTATCAGCCCGGAAATTGATTTCCGGGCAGGTTATCGGATTTAGTGAGAATCGTGCAAAATGTTAGTTAAACGAATTTTTTACCAGCGATTATTTACCTTCATTCTGTTTTCCCTGTTAGGATTGATAACTTTTTTGGGCGTTCAATCCCTCTCGGCAAAGGCAATTTTGGCAACAGATAGGATGAGGACCCAAGTCCTTACTACGAACGTACTGGTGCAACAAGGGAAAGCTTTGTATGAGGCGGGACAGTTTTCTGATGCGGCAAAAATTTGGCAGCAAGCTGCTGATGCTTTTGCTGCTGCTGGGGATAAACTCAATCAAGCTTCGGCTTTGAGCAATTTATCTTTAACTTACCAGCAATTGGGATTGTGGAATCAAGCGAAAGATGCAATCGCAAATAGCCTTTCCCTCCTCAACACCGATTCCTCACCGCTAATCTTGGCTCAAACTTTGAATATTCAAGGTTTCTTACAATTATCTTTAGGACAAGCAGAAAATGCCCTCAATACTTTGCAAAAAGCAGCGGCGGCTTATAAAAAAGCAGGCGATCAACCTGGTATTATCGCCAATTTAATTAACCAATCCCAGGCGATGCAAGCATTGGGATTCTACCGTCGCGCTGCCAATACTTTAGAACAAGTAGAAACCAGCCTCCTTGCATCACCCGATTCAATTATTAAAGTAACCGGATTGCTCAATCTGGGCAATACCCTGCGCGTTGTAGGTAATTTAGATAAATCTCAACAAGTTTTGCAGCAAAGTTTGGAGATTGCCCAAAAACTAGGATTGCGCGGTGCAACTACTTCGATTCAACTCAGTTTAGGCAATACCAAACGCGCTTTAGCTAAAAAAACCGCAACATTAAATAGAATACAAACCCCCCAGAATGAAACTCAAGCTGCTTTAGAATTATACCGACAAGCAGCGACTTCCCAATCTCGCAATACTCGCATTCAAGCGTTAATTAATCACCTTAGTTTGTTGGTCGAAACTCAACAAAATTCAGAAGCCCAAACTTTATTGCCTACCATCCAACAAGAACTCAACGACTTACCCGCCAGTCGTACTTCAGTCTATGCTCGCATTAATTTGGCGCAAAGCTTGATCAAACAGTCAGCTGTTAATACCAACCCACAACTAACAACTATTGCTCAAATTTTGGCTAAAGCCGTTCAGGAAGCCAAAAACCTGGAAGACCGACGCGCCGAATCTTTAGCTTTGGGAAGTTTGGGCGAATTATACGAGATAAATCAACAATTGTCAAGCGCTCAAACCGTAACCCAGCAAGCGCTGCTGTTGGCGCAGGCAATTGATGGTTCGGATATTGCCTATCGTTGGCAGTGGCAATTGGGAAGGGTACTGAAAGCACAAGGAGAAAAAGAGGCAGCGATCGCAGCATACACCGAAGCCGTGAACACCTTAAAATCCCTCCGCAGCGACTTAACGGCGATCAACCCAGATGTGCAATTTTCGTTTCGCGAAAGTGTCGAACCCGTTTATCGCCAATTAGTCGGGTTACTGTTGCAAAATGGAGATAATGTTAACCAAAATAACCTGATTCAAGCGCGCAATCTGATCGAATCTCTACAACTAGCAGAACTCGATAATTTCTTTCAAGAAGCTTGCCTGAATGCCAAACCAGAATTAATCGACCAAGTAGACAGAACCGCAGCAGTAATCTACCCAATTATTTTGTCATATCGCTTAGATGTTATCCTCAGTCTGCCGCAACAACCTTTGCGCCATTACAGCACCAACCTGACCCAAAACCAAATTGAAGAAACCTTAGAACAACTGCGACAACAACTAGGAAGACCGAGTTCCAGCAGGCAACAAATCTTGCGCCTTGCCCAACAAGTTTATGATTGGTTAATTCGACCCGGAGAGACAGAAATCAAAAACAGCGGCGTTAAAACCTTGGTATTTGTGTTAGATGGTACTTTGCGGAATATCCCGATGGCGGTTCTCCATGACGGCAACCAACACCTATTGCAGCAGTATAACCTTGCACTAGCGCCCGGGTTGCAATTGCTAGAACCACAATCCTTGGGACAAGTCCAATTGAAAGCTTTAATGCTGGGATTAAGCGAGTCTCGCGACGGATTTCCACCCCTACCTGCCGTGGAGAAGGAATTGCAACAAATTAAAGCGATCGTGCCTGGTACAGTACTTTTGAATCAGGAATTTACCGGGGAGAGTTTGCGCCAGCAAATCAACGCCGCACCCTACCCCGTCGTCCACCTAGCCACCCACGGTAAATTCAGTTCCACTGCCGACAATACCTTTATTCTCACCTGGGATGGTCGCATCAACGTCAAGCAATTTGATACCTTCCTGCGCGTCAGAAACCAAGCCAGAGGTCGAGCAATTGAACTGCTAGTTTTGAGTGCCTGCGAAACCGCAACTGGAGACAGGCGCGCGACTTTAGGCATCGCTGGCGTAGCAGTGCGCGCCGGTGCGCGCAGCACCTTGGCAACGCTTTGGCCCGTGCAAGATGTAGCAACCGCTACCATGATGCCCCAGTTTTACCGAGAATTAGCAACTCATGGCAAGTCAGAAGCATTGCGCCGCGCCCAAATATCTTTGTCAGAGAATTTCAAGCATCCCTATTACTGGGCGCCTTTTGTTTTAGTTGGCAATTGGCTATAAAACCCAAACAGTAGGGTGCGATCTTCGCGCAGAGTACGGCACCAAACCAACCCAAACAGTAGGGTGCGATCTTCGCGCAGAGTACGGCACCAGACCAACCCAAACAGTAGCGCGGTTTCCTATTGATATTTCGGAGAAATCTAATGGGTATCCTACAATCAATCACCAATCCTCAAAAACAGATGCCCAACTACAGAAGACTAATTATCCCCGGCGCTACTTACTTTTTCACAATAGTCACGTACCAACGTCGCCCCTGGCTTTGCACCGAAATTGCCCGTCAAACCTTGAGAGAATCCATCAATAAAGTCCGGAAAAAATCTCCATTTTCCATTGATGCCCTGGTTTTGCTACCCGATCATATTCATTGTATTTGTACACTCCCCCCCGGAGACGGTGACTATGCGACTCGTTTGCGATTAATTAAAAATTTTGTGACTAAAAATTGTGGGTATAATCTGGGAATTGATGCAAAGATTACGAAATCACGACAAAAGCGCAAGGAAAGAAACCTCTGGCAAATAAGATTTTGGCAGCATTTGATTCGGAATGAAAAATATTTTGCTAACCACTGGGATTATATTCATTACAATCCTGTGAAACACGGTTTGTGCAAAACACCGAGAGAATGGCAATTTTCTAGCCTGCATCGCTTTGTGGCACAGGGTTTGTATCCTGAAGATTGGGGTGTTTATGAAATTCCCGATCTATTGCCTACTGTTGTAGGGGAGTGAGGGTTTGTAGGCTTACTTCCGGTGCCGTACTCTGCGCTAACGCACCCTACCATTACTAGCACTTTCAATTTCTATCTTAAGGTAGATGTAAAAAACTCAAATTTCAGTATATAACTCAAGTTGCTAGTTATCTCTCTCAGAGCGGCTAATGGCTAATGGCGTTCCCAGGCAGTCGCCGAGTTCCCAGGCTCATGGCTGGGAACTCGGCGAAATCAGTAAAAATCCAAGATTAGCAATTAGCAATTAGCCATTAGCAACGCCCTTGTTTATAACTAGCAACAAGCGTATATAAGTTCTTATAAAAATTATTCGTTTAAGATAGTTAATTTATGCAACAGGATGATAGCCGCAGCACGGGTTTTTTCCCAGACTCACTCTGGATTTTAGCCAGTATTACCCTCGCCTGTCTGAGCCAGACTAGCCCAGTTTATTCGCAAATTGCCCCAGATGGGACGCTCTCTACCAATGTTACAACTACAAATAATCTTAACTTTACAATAAACGACGGCAACCGAGTCGGAAACAATCTTTTCCACAGCTTTCGCGAGTTTTCAGTTCCTACAGGTGGAGAAGCTTTTTTTAATAATGCCGAAGAAATTCAAAATATATTCAGTCGCGTCACTGGTGGAACAATTTCTAATATTGATGGTTTAATTCGAGCCAAGGGTAATGCTAATTTATTCTTGCTCAATCCCAGTGGAATTATCTTTGGCGCTAATGCAAGGCTGAATATTGGTGGCTCGTTTCTAGCAACTACGGCGAGTAGTTTCAAGTTTGCCGATGGGGTAGAATTTAGCGCTACAAATCCTCAAGCTGCACCTTTGTTAACGATCGATGTTCCCATCGGCTTGCAAATTGGAACCAATCCAGGGAGTATCGTCAAGCAAGGCAGTGCAATCGATAATCAAGGTCGTCTCAGCGGACTCCAAGTGTCGCCGGGGAGAAGTTTAGTCTTAGTAGGCGGCGGACTCAACCTGGATGGGGGTCGATTGATTGCTGCGGGGGGTCGCGTAGAACTGGGAGGACTGGCAACATCAGGGACGGTGGGATTAGCAGTAAACGGCAATACCCTGAATTTAAGTTTTCCCCCAGATATTACAAGAGCCAATGTATTCCTAACCAATGATGCACTGGTCAATGTAGTAGGGGACGGAGGCGGCGATATTATCGTCAATGCGAATAACTTTACGGCTACAAATGGTGGGATGTTAGCCGCAGGTACTAGAGGAGTTGGTAAGAGTGGAGATATTACAGTTAACGCTAACGAGTTCAGCCTTTCTGGTCGAGGAGCGAACTCTGGCAGTGGTTTGTACAATCGAGCTGTAGGGGGTAGCACTGGCAATCTTGGCGATATCCGAATTAATGCGCAGAAAGTCAGTATCGTTGGTACTGGTTCTGTTATTACTCCTGATTCTCCCATCGAAGAGATTCTGGAAGAGAGTCTCGCCGCCACGGGTTTGCACAATGAGGTAGCGCCATTAGCTTTAGGCAATGGCGGTAATATTTTTATCAATGCAGATTCGTTTCATGTTTCGTCGGGTGCGATCGCTCAATCTTTAACCGCTAGTTCCGGCAATGCAGGAGATATTGTCATCAGCGCTAGGGATATCAACCTCTCCGGTGTTAGTAGCGGCATCCAGTTAGTTACTTTTGGACGGGGCAATGCCGGTAACGTAACGATTCGCACTGCAAGGTTAACGACTAGGGATGGGGCAGTCGTAGGCGGTTTAACTTTTGCTGAGGGTAAGGCGGGAACCGTAACGGTGAACGCCTCTGAGTCTGTGGAACTGATTGGCATAACCCCAGCGGGGTATCCCAGCACCTTGTTTGTTGGCACTCATCCTCAAAGTAGTGGAAATGCTGGCGAGATCACGATTAATACGAGAAGGTTGACGATCCAAAATGGAGCCAGCGCCGATGTCAGTACCCAAGGAACAGGTGAGGCAGGCAATTTGACGATCGATGCCTCTGAGTCTGTGGAGTTGAGCGGCACATCAACCGTAAATATAGGTAACGAGTCATTTGAAGCAGGCAGCGACTTGTTGGCTTTAACTACTGGTTCCGGCAAGGGTGGCGACATCAGGATTGCAACCCCAAGGTTAACAGTTCGAGATGGGGGAAAAATCTCAACTGCGGCTATTAGTGGCAGTGGCGCAGCTGGTTCGATCCGCATTCGCGCTCAAGATGTGGAATTGAGCGGTACTATCCCCAATAGTATGTTACCCGGTGGGTTGTCAGCTCGTGTTGGCGAAACAGCTACTGGTGCTGGGGGCAATATATCAATTGAAACCGGGCGGTTGATTGTCCGCGATGGGGCAGAGATCTCAGCTGCTACTTTGGGCAGGGGCGATGCTGGTGCGATCGCCATTCGCGCTACAGATATTGAACTGATAGGAACAGGTCAGTTTGGTTTATTGGATCGCAGTAGCATCACGACTCAAAGTCTGGATCAGGGTAGAGGTGGAGATATCAGAATTGAAACGGGACGCCTAGTGGTGGCGAATGGTGCAGAAATCTCATCGGGTACTGCCTTTAGACCGATTGAACAACCGCTCCCCGATTGGCAACCTACGCCTGGTAAACCAATTCCACCTCAAGGCGGGGGTAATGCGGGAAATATTTTCATCAGGGCATCCGAGTCAGTCGAACTGTTTGGCATCTCATCATCAACACTTCTCAATCTCAGCACCATATCCAGTCAAGTTGGTGTCAACACCACTGGTAATGGAGGAACGATCTCGATTGCAACTCGAGGACTGACTCTCCGAGATGGGGCAGAAATATCAGCCGCTACTTTTGGTTTCGGCAATGCAGGTTTTGTGAACGTTGAGGCATCGCGAGTGGAAGTAATCGGCGGTGTGGCGGGTTTGGAAAATGTGGGAGTTTTCCTTCGCCCAAATCGAAATAGTTTTGCACCCAGTCGCTTGTCAGCTGAAGTTTTTGCCACCGCCAGGGGAAATGGGGGAACGGTTACTGTAAATGCTGACAGATTAACCGTGGGCGATCGCGCTCAACTGGGCGTCAGCAGTCAAGGGCAAGGAAATCCGGGCAACCTAGACGTCACATCTCGCCATCTGCGTTTGGATAACCAAGGCACTTTAACCGCCGCTTCTTCAACAGGTAGGGGCGGCAATATTAATCTGCAAGGGAGAAATATACAGTTACGCCGCCAAAGCGTAATTTCTGCCGCCTCAGCCCCAGGAGCTATAGAAGGTAATATTGGGATTAATACAGAAACGCTAGTCCTGCTAGAAGCCAGCCAAATTAGAACCGATGCCATTGCTCCCAATGGGGGAAGTAATATTAGAATTTCCCCTTTGGATGAGTCAGAAGCAATCTTCCAGTCCCCGGATAGTATCATCAACGCCAGCGGGCAATTAACCATCGAAGGAGATATCCAAACCGAACAGCCTCAGATACACGGAGTGGAAATCGTCGATAGTTCCAGGTTAATTGTTGACCGCTGCGCCCCCGTGCGTCAAGGCAGTAGCTTTGTCGTCACCGGACGCGGGGGCATTCCCCCCAGTCCCAACGAACCTTTGAGCGGCGAAACGGTACTGGTATATTTGGTTACCCTCGACGCCCAAGAGCAGAGGAGCAGGGGAGCAGGGGAGCAGGGGAGCCGAGGTAATACTGAGGAATCGTTGGTTACATCTGATACAACAAACTCGACTCAGCTAGTGGAAGCAACGGGTTGGATAATTAACGAAAAAGGCCAAGTGGTTCTGATTGCTGAAGCACCCACCGCGACTCCTTACCGCCCTGAATTGGTGCCAGTTGGTTGTCCGGTTCGCCAGGAAAAAACAAACCTGTAGGGGCACGGCGTGGAGTAAGTTTTGGTTTATACCAAAAAATTGTTAAATGCCGTGCCCCTACAGTAACGCACCACAGGTTTTGACCGCTTAACGTTGGGCGAAGACGCTAGCGGCGGCGGCGACACCTGCACCGGGGGTGAAGGCATCGTATCCCAGTTCAATTAGGGCAGCTTCTAGGGAAGCGATCGCACTCAATATATCCCTATCGCTGACAAATCCCAAATGCCCGATCCGGAATATCTTACCCTTGAGGTGGTCTTGTCCTCCCGCCATCGCGATGTCGAATTTCTTCTTCAAGATCGAGCGAATTTTTTCCGCGTCCACTTGCACTGGGGCGACGGCGGTAATCGCCGGCGAGGCGGCACTATCTGGCGCAAATAGTGGCAAACTCAACGCTTTCACGGCGGCGCGAGTCGCATTCATCTGGCGGGTATGCCGCGCGAAGATGTTTTCTAACCCTTCCGCTTTCATCATCCGCAGCGTTGTTTGCAGCGCGATGATTAAATTCACAGGTGGGGTAAACGGTGTGCTATTTTTAGCAGCGTCTTTGCGGTATTTACCTAAATCCAGATAGTACCGGGGCAGTTTAGCGGTTTTGTAGGCTTCCCAAGCTTTGGCACTTACCGATACAAAACCCAAACCGGGGGGAATCATGTAGCCTTTTTGCGAACCGGAACCGACCACATCGAGTCCCCATTCATCCACGGGGACGTTGACCGCGCCCATGCTGGTGACCGTATCGACAATTATCAAAGCTTCTCCATGCGCTTTGACGTGGCGGTTGATCGTTTCCAGGTCATTTAGGACACCCGTAGAAGTTTCGCTGTGGGTGACGACGACGGCTTTGATTTGCTTTTCTTTATCGGATTCCAGCTTTTCGCGGAACTGTTCTGGGTCGAGGGGTTTGCCCCATTCGGCGGTAACTTTTTCTACATGGAGGCCGTAAGCTTCGCCGACTTCCGCCCAGCGATCGCCAAACTTACCATTGCATCCTACCAAGATGCGATCCGCGGGACTCAAGAAATTAATTATCCCCGCTTCCATCGCCCCCGTCCCCGATGCGGTCAGCATCAGCACGTCATTTTGCGTTTGGTGCAACCACTTGAGGTTTTCGGTACACTCCGCCATAATTGGAGCAAACTCGCTGCTGCGGTGACCGATGGGGTGCTTGGCTAAAGCGAGTAATGCCTGTTCTGGCACGGGTGTAGGACCCGGTATCATCAGCATCAGCTTGTCGTTCATTTTGATCCTATAACACTGAGATAGTGCTATACAGAACTTGGCTAAACTTGCTTAAAGTTCACCATTCAACCAGAAACAGTTTCTGGAGGGTCTGCTTCCTGCTTCAACCAAGGGAGTCGGCTCCTTCTTGTCCACAGGCGTCAATTTGGGTGTAGCCCACCCTATGAAGCTTTTTAGCGTTTTACTTTTGAAGCTAAGAGCCATTGTTCATCCATTATTTTCAGCCAATTTAACGAATCGTGGTTTCCCGTTCGACCTTTTGATAGGCTGGCTAGTTCTGAATCGACTGTGGTTTACAAAATGCGACAATTTTTTTAGCCTTGGTTTTCGGCATTGTTCAGGAATATAGCACAAAAGTGAATCGCCATCAATAACTATAGGTTTCTTTATAACTTACTCAAGTTGCGTAACTATAAGTAAGTTTAGTAAAGAATCTGGCGATTTAATCTAGCTCTGGAGTTTCCAAATCTTAGCCCCTAGATTTTCCGATTCCCTGGTTTCTCAAATCTGAATTAATATTTCTCAGGGCAGAAAGGTTGAGGTCGTTTGAGAGCGAGCGACCTGTTTGGAACTTTTTATTGTACTGTTAATTGACCAGAAGTTAAGCAGGCGGACTTTGGCGCATGGGGAAGCGATCTGACGGGGAATTAGGGTCGGAATTGACGTGATTGAGCGACCAACGGTAGTCTACTTGTAAACCTGCCTGCTGGAAAATTTCTTCCAGTTGTTTTTGTTGGGCAGCTGCTTTCCGCATGGTAACAATCAGTTGCTGCACTTTTTCCCTCATAGCAGGAGTCCCCGTCACCGCGAACATGGTTTGTCGTTCTAGCATTTGCAGAACCAGTTCGTAGTGAATCGGGGAGGGAAGGGGTATTTGCTCCATTTATGCGAATTTACCTCAGTTTTATAGCCTCACTTTCAGGAATCCAAGTTCCCGCTTCGGGCTGCCACGAAGCTGTCTGGCTTCCCGTATTATCTAGGTGGTAGACTGCGCGGGAGCAAACAGCGCCGCGATCGCGCCTGCTAAATCGGGTTGCTTTACCAACGACTCGCCGATTAAAACGGCATCAGCACCAGCACCTGCTACTAAGCTGAGGTCATTGGGTGTATGCAAACCCGACTCGCTCACGACCAGAATACCCCGGTCTTGCAGTTGGTCACCCCGCGCCGCCAAAATTTCCTTTGTTGTTTCCAGGTTGACAGAAAAATCTTGCAGGTTGCGATTATTAATGCCAACCAGGTCAACTCGGTCCAAGGCTAACACGCGGTCTAGCTCTTCTAAAGTATGCACCTCGATCAGGGCAGTCATCCTTAAAGCATTGGCGATCTTAACAAAGTACTGCAAATCTTGGTCGGAAAGTATCGCCGCGATCAGCAGTACGGCATCAGCACCCTTAAGGCGAGCTAGGTAGATCTGGTAAGGGTAAATAATAAACTCTTTGCACAAAAGAGGCAAGTCAATCGCAGCGCGGATTTTAGCCAGGTTTTCAAAGCTACCACAGAAAAACTTTTCATCGGTCAGAACCGAAAGACAAGTCGCGCCGCCAGTTTGGTAAGCTGTGGCGATCTCTACTGGGTCAAAATCTTCTCTGATTACCCCTTTACTCGGAGATGCTTTTTTGACTTCCGCAATCAGTGCTGGTTTAGTTTTACCTTGTCGCAAAGCGGCGACAAAATCGCGGGGTGCTGGCGCGTCGGCTATTTTCCGCTGCAATTCCGACAGCGCCAGACGTTCCCTCATTTGGGTAACTTCGGTTTCTTTATACCAGACAATTTCTTCCAAGATATGGCGCGGGGATGAATCTGGCATTGCTACCTGATAGCGCAATTCTTGGACAGCAACGGCGGGATTGGGGGGACGACGACGAATCTGCATTTTGGGTGATTGGTAATTGGTAATTGGTAATTGGTAATTGGTGTTTTTATTTACTATTACCTATTAGCCATGACCAGCGGCGCGTTTATATGCTTCATCCAGCACTTCTGAAAGTGTGGGATGGGCGTGAACCAGATAAGCTAGGGATTGGACGGATTGACGGATAGCGATCGCATTCGATGCTTCGTGAATTAAATCGGAAGCGTGCAATCCGATGATGTGGACGCCGAGGACTTCTCCCGTATCTTTCCGATAGACAACTTTGGCGATACCGTCGGCTTCGCCTTCGGCGATTGCTTTAGAATTGCCTTTAAAATAAGTCCGCACGGCGGCGACTTCAAAACCTTCTTCTTTCCCCAACTCTTTTGCTGCGGTTTCGGTTAATCCCACAAAGCTGATTTCTGGGTGGGTAAAAGCGGCGGCGGGGATGCTGCGATAGTCTACGATGCGATCGCGTCCGCAAATATTTTCTACCGTCGCAATCCCTTGTGCCGATGCGGCGTGTGCCAGCATCATCTTGCCCGTCGCATCTCCAATCGCCCACAGGTGCGGGACTGGTTCTCCTGCCGATAATACTGCCAACTTGTCGTTAACTGGAATAAATCCGCGCCTATCGGTTTCGACGCCGACGGATTCTAAACCCAAATTTTGAGTATAAGGAATGCGTCCAGTCGCTACCAAACAAGCATCGACTTCCAGGACATCTACCACTTCTTTAGTTTTGGCGTCGGCGAGTTCGATGACTACCGGAGAACCTGGAATCACTTTTTGTGCCAAAACACCTACTTTGGTTTCGATATCGCGGGGAGTAATCAAAATCCGTTCGGCGATTTTGGCAATATCGCGGTCAAATCCGGGCATTAACTCTGGCAGCGCTTCAATCATCGTGATTTCGCAACCGAGTGCCGAGTAGACATCGGAAAATTCTAAACCGATATAACCGCTGCCAATAATTGCCACCCAAGGGGGAAGCGATTCTAGTTTGATACCGTCGTCGCTAGTAAAAACGGTTTTGCCGTCGATTTCAATACCGGGGGGAACCCAAGGAATCGATCCGGGAGCGAGAATAATATCTTTAGCGGTAATAGTTTTTTCACCAGTATCGGTGGCGATGGTGAGTTTTTGACTGCCCGCTACTTTACCCCAACCTTGAATAATATCTACACCCAAGCGTTTGAGACTGTTGGTTAAGTCGCCTCGCAACTTAGAGACAATATTTGCCGCGTGATTTGCGATCGTGCCCCGGTCAAATTCTACACTTTTTACCTGTATTCCCAGCGCTTTGAGATGGTCGGCGTTGCGTAACTCTCGCACTCTTCCAGCAGCTGCCAGAAGTGCCTTAGAAGGGATACAACCGCGATTGACGCAGGTTCCACCCATATCGGCAGCTTCGATAATCGCCGTTTTTAAACCACAACTAACTGCGTGCAGCGCGGCACCATGTCCGCCTACCCCTGCACCAACGATCGCTAGATCGTAATCAAATGCCTGACTCACCATATCTCAGCCTTGCGCGTTGCCCTTATTAATTCTCAACTGTAGGGAGCAATTTAGACAACATTTTTGCCGGGAGATGGAATTTTTCTAGCCAGATCTGGGCAATCTGATTTTATGCAGCGGGATCGCGGATTAAATTTTTGTGAATGCAGCGATACCCACACCGCGGGCACGCTAACGTGCGGCAACCGCTTTGCACGAAGAACGCGAACCGTAACCGCACCTGTTTGGGAGACGCTGATGACTAATTAAATAGCCTCCCATCGTCACAAGTAGCCTGGATTTATACCGCACTTTTAGAGTCAACCTTAATTATGGACGCATATCAACAATCGTCGTGCCGCTGACCAAGCGTTTATCGAGTTTCTTCACCAATTGGCAGTGATGTTAATAAACGACGATACCGCATCTGCATCCCAAGAGCCTTTGGAAGATAGCCGCACCGAACAACCAACAGCAGAACATTTATCCCATCTAGACTTAGCCGCGTTTGAGGAAGCAGTTGCTGATATTGCAGCTTTCATGCAGCAGCGAAGGCGTTAGTACGATTGGAATTGCCAATCAAACATTGAAATTCGATTTAAATCCAAAATCTAACATCTGATATTTAAAATTCCCTCCGCTGCCGTTGCCGTCGTGCTTCGTACAATATCAAGGCGGCAGCGATCGCCACGTTCAACGACTCGACTCCCGGACTTAAGGGAATTCTAACTTGTCTATCTGCCAGGGCGACTAAGTCGGCAGATAGTCCAGCACCTTCGTTACCCAGCAGAATCAAACCGGGTTGATTCCAATCAATTTCCCAGTAGGTCAACTTGGCATCGGGTACTGTAGCGATCGCCTGCATTCCTTGTTGCTGACAGGACTGTACCAGCGATTTTAAATTTTCACCCGTTGCCATTGGTAATCTAAACCACTGTCCCGCCGACGCCCTGAGAACTTTAGGATGATCTAAATCTACGCTATCTGCACTCACCCACAAACCAGTTGCACCCGCAGCGGCGGCAGTTCTGATCGTAGTCCCCAAGTTACCAGGGTCTTGGATTGTTTCCAAACCCAATGCTAGAGATGTGGGGACAGTAGGAAAAGGCATTTGCAGGCGTTTCGCAACTGCGACAACGCCATCGGGTTGGACGGTGGTAGCGATCGCTTTGAGGACTTCTGGTGTTACTATTTGCTCGCGCAAGGCGCTTTGACTCACTTCTTGCCAAAGTTCTGGGTAACGCTCCTGCCATTGAGCAGTATAACAAACCGTTTCCAGGGGATAACCTACCGCGCAAGCTTCCGAAACCAAGTGCGTCCCTTCCAACAAAAACAGTTGCTTCTCGTGCCTTTCCTTGGCAGCGTGCAACTTGCGGATTTCCTTTACCAGCGGATTTTGCAGACTGGTCAACATCGGGTAATTTTAGATTTTAGATTGCAGATTGCAGATTTAAACGATAATTCAATCTCAAATCTGCCATCTACAATCTGAAATTTTAATGCGGAACCGGGGACTTGAACCCCGAAGGCATTACTGCCACTAGAACCTGAATCTAGCGCGTCTACCAATTCCGCCAGTTCCGCAGGTTTGTTTAATTTTGTCGCCGATTTACTATTGTGGCGTAAGTCATCTGATTTGTCAACAGGGGGGGAATGGAATTTTTAACAGCCGGTGAGGGTGCAGATCCAGCCTGCCCATGAGCCATTAGCCATGAGCCATTAGCCATTAGCCATGCCATTTTTGAGCAAAACACTAGACAACTGACATCTTTCGGGTAGAATCTAAACCAAATTTGAAGAAATCTAAAATTGTCCCTTGATTGTGGAGGGTAAGACAATTACTTTCTCACTTAACCTAACCGACACTCACGCTTTGCCTGAAGAAGACCAATCCGTTTTGCAAATTTGGGGACGGTCTTCCCTGCAAGGTCACGTCCAAATCAGTGGGGCGAAAAACTCTGCCCTCGCGCTCATGGCAGGCGCCTTACTCTGCCCGGATGATTGTCGCCTTCGTAACGTTCCCTCACTGGTGGACGTGCATCGTCTGGCTCTAATTTTGGCAGCCTTGGGCGTGAAGGTAGAGCGACACGGTGATATTTTAGACATCAATGCTCGTGACATCGGACAATCCCAAGCGCCTTACGAGCTAGTCAGCCAGCTGCGCGCTAGTTTCTTTGTAATTGGGCCTTTATTGGCAAGACTTGGGGTAGCCAGAATTCCCCTACCGGGAGGTTGTGCCATCGGTGCCAGACCCGTGGATCTGCACGTGCGGGGTCTGCAAGCGATGGGGGCGGATGTGCAAATCGATCGCGGGATGGTGAATGCCTACATCCCCGGTAGCAATCGCCGCTTGAAAGGTGCAAATATATACCTGGATTACCCCAGCGTTGGGGCGACGGAAACCTTGATGATGGCGGCAACGCTAGCAGACGGAGAAACCACGATCGAAAACGCGGCACAAGAGCCAGAAGTTGTAGATTTGGCTAATTTATGCCGTGCAATGGGGGCGCGCATTCGCGGCGCCGGAACTAATACGATCGCGATCGATGGAGTTAACAGTCTGCATTCTACCGACTACAGCGTGATTCCAGACCGGATTGAGTCGGGAACTTTTTTAGTCGCGGGAGCAATTACGCGCTCGGAAATCATTTTATCGTCAGTGGTGCCGGATCATATTACGGCAGCGATCGCTAAGCTGCGAGCCATCGGCGCTAAAATTATCGTCGAAGCACCAGATTGCCTGCGCATCCAGGGGGCAAACGCTCACGTGCCAACGGATATCGAAACTTTACCCTATCCCGGTTTCCCCACCGACCTGCAAGCACCATTCATGTCGCTGCTATGCCTGTGCGAAGGCAATAGCATCATTACGGAAACCGTGTTCGAGAACCGTTTGCGCCACGTAGCCGAGTTAAACCGCATGGGCGCAGATATCCGCGTCAAAGGTAACAACGCGGTCATCCGAGGCGTGCCATTCCTATCGGGTGCCCCTGTAATGGCAACTGACCTCCGCGCGGGTGCGGCGTTGGTGTTGGCAGGATTGGCGGCGGAAGGCAAAACAACTCTCCAAGGATTGCGGTATATCGACCGGGGTTATGAAAGCCTGGAATTGAAACTGCAAAAACTGGGAGCAAAAATTAAGCGCGTTCCAGCTGAGGGAGAAACTGAAGCCGATGCGCCTCTGGTGGCTCAAACTGATAAAGTTGGCTAAACGGTTGCTAACTTGAATCGGGAGTTGGATCGCCTCTCCCCAAACCCCTCCCCGACACGGGGAGGGGTTTGAAATCAACCGCGAAGAAGGGTAGGACGCAAAGAAGAAGAGGAAGAGAATGCCGCAGGTTTTCGCCAAAGAAACCGGGTTTCTCGCAAAAATCCGGCGGAAAGGGAACCAGAGATCGACGGTCTCACCTTTGTTTCTTTTCTCGTCGTGGGTAAGTCCTGGATCTATGCAGAAACCCGGTTTCTCAGCTGATGAACTAAGATCTCTAGAAGCAACTGGCTGCGATTCTCCGCGTCGCAACCAACCAAGCTCAAGCACCCAGATCTGAAAAACGATACATGTATTTCCCTAAGACGCCGCTGATCGGTTTAAAAGCAGACCAATTTCGCCATCCTCTGGATTTAGAGGCAACTCAGGCGATTAAGCAATTATCTGGCCTTGATGTGATGGTACGCAATTTGTTGGGGCCAGTGGCAGAACAGTTTTTCTATCTGGAAAATATTGCGGCAAGCGTGTTGGTGGGCGAAAAACAACTGCCCCAGTTACACAAGTTGTTGCTGGAAGCTTGTCAAATTTTGGATTTGGAACCGCCCCAACTCTACGTGCGCCAACATCCGGTTCCCAATGCTTACACGTTCGCGATGCGCGGGAAGCAGCCTTTTATCGTCATGCACACGTCTTTAATTGACTTGCTCGTGCCGGAGGAAATTCAAGCGGTGATTGCTCACGAGTTGGGACACCTCAAGTGCGAGCATGGGGTTTACTTGACGATCGCGAATTTAATTGTACTGGCAGCCGGACAACTTCCCAATTGGGGGGGAATCGTGGCGCAAGGGATGCGGGAACAAATGTTACGGTGGTTGCGCTGTGCTGAGTTTACCTGCGATCGCGCCGCGTTACTCGCTACCCAAAACCCCAAAGTTGTCAGTTCTGTCCTGATGAAGCTAGCAGGCGGTTCGCCGACTTTAGCCCCCCAATTGAACTTAGAAGCGTTTTTAGCCCAAGCCCGTGCCTACGACAATATCAGCAACAACGAATTGGGCGAAATGCTCAAGCAGGCGCAAACAAGCACCCTGACTCACCCGGTGCCGGTACTGCGAGCCAGAGAAATCGATCGCTGGGCGAGCAGTAAAGAATATCAATTGTTGTTGCAAAACGGAGAAATGGTGTATACTGGTAAAGCTTCACCCAAGGGCGGGTGGCGAAACTGGTAGACGCAGTAGACTCAAAATCTACCTCCCGCGAGGGAATAAGAGTTCGATTCTCTTCCCGCCCATGTTTAACTATTGGGTTGGTTAAGTCCCACCACCCCCATAACTACAGAAGGGTCGGTTTGTGAACTGACCCTTTTTTAATGGGTATGTCAATAGCTTTTGTCAAGTACATTAGGACTTACGCAAAGAAACAAAGGGCGATCCGAAAAATAGTGGGTTTGGCAACCAGAGATATGCCTCCGGCACGCTGCGCGAACGACGGTCGAAACCGGGTTTCTGGCCTCGTCCTGCGTCAGTCCTGTACATTTAAAGAAAAACGGCAACCTACTTGGTTCGCTTAATCATATCTTTACAAATGGATTTTCAGCTGCTAATTTATCTGAAAGCAGCATTCGGAGGTTATCATCACAGCACGAATGGGCGACTCGGCGAACCAGGTCGCCAAATTCTAAATTGTCAAGGTTACGTGCATAGTTTTGCATTTAAAGCACTGACGCACGCGCGGCCAAAAACGGTGATGCGTCAATCTCGCGACTGTAAACCCACGATTTTTCGGATCGCCAAAGTTTTTTTGCGTAAGTCCTGATTTAGCTGGCACGGCGTTTTGTCGCCAAAGCATCCTATATCTATAACCCGCTTGGGTGATTAGTTTCACGCCTATGTGCAGCTAAAATAATTTAAAATCAAAAATAGGGAAATGCTCTCAAGTTGATTCAGGTTAACCTCTAGTTTTTAAACGCCTAATTACAGGAAAATGACGCAATCATTATTACTTGAAATTTTCGATAACGCTCGACCAACTGCTGCTCAGACAAAGGCTCTGATTCAGCTTGAAAAAGCTCAACAGAATATTCAATACAACCAAAGTATTAT
Organism: Microseira wollei NIES-4236; assembly: GCF_020521235.1. GTDB lineage: Bacteria > Cyanobacteriota > Cyanobacteriia > Cyanobacteriales > Aerosakkonemataceae > Microseira > Microseira wollei. The sequence continues at coordinate 17,673 of NZ_BLAY01000044.1, forward strand.
TTATGAATATTTATTATATAGCGTTAAGATAAAAGAGCCTGATGAGATTTTGCAAGAATTTAAAAAAATATTTATTTATTCTGGAGGAATCCGTTACTCAAAAGCGCTGATTGCTATCTCTGAACTATTGTTGGGGAATGATGAATTAGAGTTTAGAAATACCCTGAAGCGATCTTGTTATATTCTGCTCAATAACTGGTATGCTACCAGGCAATATCAAGGGATTAACGCTCTAATTAAAATCTTCATTGAATATAAGATTGGTGAAAAAACTGGCTCGCCAACCTTAGACCGTCTGCAAAAATGGATAGTTAATTTTATTAACAGCAAAGATTATCAAGAACTTAATTTGTTTGTGGCAAAATACAATGTCAGATCCCATTGGAAAAATCGCTTCACTTCTTACCTATTAGTCCCTCAATATGTGGATTTGAATAATCCAGTAGAACAGCGGTCAGCTGCCAAAATATTTTCGCAGCAATTGAAAGATCAGTTTAAATTTGAACTAGCTATGTACACCGCGCGTTCTCAATCTGCTGTTGCTAATAACCACCGGATTAAAAACCCAACTGGATTGGGGGATGAGGTTTTGCCTCTGGTGAAAGCGATTGTACTCAGGCGTGGCGCATTCAGCTATACAAACCTGGCACATATTTTTGTTAAACAAAATCAAAATATAACCTATAAGTATTTTAAGAAAAACCTGATAAAATATTTGATATTTGATGTGGAAAATGAAAATTTTGCTAAGGTTGTAAGTAAAAACCTGGCAGGTAAATTAGAAAGGATTTATGAAAATTATGATGAAGAAAGTTTGGAGAATTCATTAAGATTCCGAACTTGTAATCGAGTCATAGAATATTTAATTACAAATAATAAGAAAGAACCTTCTGAGCTATTCATTCTATTGCTGACCCAAGGACACGTACTAAATTTAGTCGTGGTTTTAGTAAAACTGGTACTAATTTGTAAGAACGTGCGGGCGCATTTAGAAGCTTGTCTGGCAGTGGCGATCCAATACTACGAAAAATATCCAGAAGACGAATGCCAATGGTTGATTAATTTTTTAGAAATTTTAAACGTAACATTGGCAATTTATACTGAAGATGTTGAATACAATTTAGTCCAGATGCCAAATGCTAATGCTGCGGAGAAGAATTCGTGCTTGGCTCTGGATGGATACCGAATTTTTTCCCAGTTTAAGGAAGATAAAAAAGCCGAAAATTATGAAGATTGGTCATAGAAAATTACTCGATCAATTTGGCTCAATCAGGAAAAATGCTAGATGAGCAATTAGCAATTAGCAATTAGCAACTGGCGTTACTTTTTAATCAGGTGAAACCAACGTTCGTACAGCAAAGCTAGTGCAGCACCAGCAGCTTCAGCTAAAATACTGACCAAGCGGTTGAAGGCGACGACGCTGAGGATAAGACCATCAGAAAAGTATCGATCGAGGAGAGCGATCGCAGTCACTTCAAACACGCCAATACCTCCCGGCGCGCCCGGGGTAATCAAACCCAACATCCAAGCCAAACTAAAATCCCCTAAAATCAAAATCATCTGGTTGAGATCCACAGGTTGGAGAGCGATCCAAGTAAACAAAAAACCAGCACTTCGCAGTCCGACAAAACCCAATTCTCCCAGTAAAGGTATGAGGGGATAATGTTCCATTTTGAAACCAGTACCATGAGGCGGGGTAGAATCTTGTGACTGAAGCTTCAAACGACCCATCAAAGCGATCGCTTTGTTCAAACTCCAGGGATGAACCGCCATCAGCACGGCGGGTAAACCGAGAAATTGCCACCACCTGTATTGCTGGGGTAACCCCATCCCGACGATCTGGATACAAATTAAAGCAATCAATAACGCCGACGCCGCCATTAGCAGCGGTTCCAACAACACGCTTAAAGTAGCCGCACCTCCGGAAGCACCAGCAGTTTTAACCGCTCTCACTCGTCCGTAAAAATGCCAAATATTACCAGGTAAATACTTAGCAAAATTGGTCATCAGGTAAACTCGGACACCCCAAGGCCCGCTCAAAGGTTGGTTTAATTCCCTGAGAATCCAACTCCAAACCCAACCAGACCAAACGTGAGCGAGTAAAGTGACCAACCAAGCGATCGCTAGATTTGTCCATCCAGCACTGGTAATCCGGATTGTAGCGACTTCCTGCCAGTTATCCTTAAAAGTTTTGACCAAAAAAAACAGCGTCCCGCCTAGAATTACCCAGCGCAGGTAAGGCTTTAGAGATGAAATAATTTTCTTCATTTTGACGGCGATGTAAAAGTTTTACTACTGGCGTTGAGCCGCTCCTAAAACACAGGGGACGAGAACGCCCGGTGCAGGTGCAAATCTCTCTGGGCGGGATGTCTATATCTCTAGTGATAGTCTAAGAAATTCTAAGTTTCTAGCCGCAGGATGATTGTAGTTTTACTGCCAATCAATAAGGTAATAAATAAGAGTTGTTTTGTTGACTCGCTCACTTGCCTACCCTCACACACCATAACAGTTGTAGCAAAGAATCTTCAGGAATTTTAAAACAGAAGGAGGAAACTTGACTGTGAAATTCTCTAAATTTGTTGGAGCTAGTCTTCTCGCCTTGAGTTTGAGCGTCCCCGCCGTTTTACCCGTATCTGCTCAAACGACGACCAATCCGAATGTAGACACCGACCGTCGCACCGGGACCCAATATCGCACCGAAGACCGCGGCTTTGATTGGGGTTGGCTGGGATTGCTTGGTTTAATCGGTTTGGCTGGTTTAGCCAAGAAGCGCGAAGAACCCGCGCGTTACCGCGAACCCAATGAAGTGGGTACTCCCGGTCAGCGGTTCTAAAAACAGGACTTACGCACTTCGGAGGTCAGAAACCGGGTTTCTTGGTATAGAGTTTCTCTGGGTAAGGGCGATCGCCTATCCACCAAGAAGGCTTTAGGAGTTTTGCCTACAGCCTTCTTTCGATTACTTAATAAAGTTTTGTAGCTAACTATTTGAAGGGCGGGCGGGACGCCCACCCCACAAGATGTTTCCTGATTTTGTGGGGTAGGCATCCTGCCTGCCCCCTACCCCACAAGATGTTTCCTGATTTTGTGGGGTAGGCATCCTGCCTGCCCCCTACCCCACAAGATGTTTCCTGATTTTGTGGGGTAGGCATCCTGCCTGCCCCCTACCCCACAAGATATTTCCTGATTTTGTGGGGTAGGCATCCTGCCTGCCCCCTACCCCACAAGATGTTTCCTGATTTTGTGGGGTAGGCATCCTGCCTGCCCCCTACCCCACAAGATATTTTCTGATTTTGTGGGGTAGGCATCCTGCCTGCCCCCTACCCCACAAGATATTTTCTGATTTTGTGGGGTAGGCATCCTGCCTGCCCCCCACCCCACAATATTTTTCCTGATTTTGTGGGGTAGGCATCCTGCCTGCCCCCCACCCCACAATATTTTTCCTGATTTTGTGGGGTAGGCATCCTGCCTGCCCCCTACCCCACAAGATATTTTCTGATCATGTGGGGTAGGCATCCTGCCTGCCCCCTACCCCACAAGATATTTTCTGATCATGTGGGGTAGGCATCCTGCCTGCCCCAGGTATTTTTGCGACGGGTTTTTTGTTTAAATACCTGTATTTTTTAGTTTTATTCCTTTAGCTAGTTGCGTTACCATTCTCTCTCTAAAGTTAGAAGCAAATTCTCCCTTGCCTTCACAATAATGCGACCTCAGCTAGAGGAATTAATCTTGATTTTTTTTCTATCCTTAACAAGCGTTGGATAAAAATATGGGAGTCAGCCATGAAACAGTTGAATGGGTTCTTTAAAAAACTGCAACTGCGTAAAATATTGACTGTGTTTTTAGCAGGTGCGTTGGTATTTCTTAGCACCGCTTGTAACCCTGGTGATGCCAGAGGGGCGCGTCCGAACAACCCTCCAGTGCAAGCGGGTGGGGCAAACAACCCTTACAAAGGTGGTGGAGATGGTTACACCAATTTTAATTCATCTACCGACCCTCGCATTAACAACCAAACTGGTAAAGAGCGGGCAGATTTACAGCTTAATTCCGAGCGGCTGATTGTCGCTTCTGGGCATCAAGAGCTACTTTATCCAGGGGCTGAAGCACCGGCAGGTACGTTCGAGAATGGAAAAAAATTACCGATTAAAACTGCAAAAGACGCAGAAAAACCTCAACCGGGCGGGCTGATTCAGCGCCAGGAAAATTTAGGCGATCGCATCAGCGACCGTCTGGAAAAAGTTCAGGAATCTTTCTCAGAAGCGTCTGAATTCTTAACAGATAAATCTGAAGAAATCCAAAAAGGAGGCGAACCTATAAACACCGTAACCAAAACGCATAAGTAATCGATGTTTTGGCCAATCATGTGAAATATAATGCAACAATCGGTTACTTAAGAAAAGATGGATTTGCCCTCGGATGCGTTGGCAGTTAAACTCTAACAAAACTCAAAAAAGGGAGGAAATATTCCGATGAAACGAATCATTTCTTTTTGGCAAAATATGCGGATTGTCCGAATTGTTACGGTGTTTTTGGCAAGCAGTTTCTTATTTTTCGCGACTGCTTGTAACCCCAGTAACTCAGTGCAAGCGAAAGCTCTAGATACCAAGGCATATCCGGAACAATACGTGCCGAAAAATGCCATCACTAATCCCCGCGAAGGTGGGATGAATCAATTTAGCGATGTCGATCCCAGAGCCGACAGAACGGGAGTTGAAGCAAAGGCAAATTATCTGGAAAAAAAAGCTGAACAAAATCTCCAAAAGCGCGCTGACACCCCCGAACAATACTTTCACAATTACCGTTCAGGCACGCCTCTAGGCGAAAGAATTGAAAACCTTGGTGAGGATATAGGCTCTTCTGTTAAAGAAGTAAACGAAGGAGTTACTAAGGGCACTCAGCGGGGACTTGAAAACATCAAAGAAAACACTCAAGATGCCGCCTATGACGTGAAAAGTAGTGCCAAGCAAGCAGCATCTAATGTGAAGGAAAATGCTCAAGATGCAGCTTATAAAGCTCAGCGAGCTGCGGATGATGTTTCTAGCTATGCTAAAGACAAGTCCCGCGAATTGGATCGCTTGGATTAATCCACTCGCTATTTAACTCAAGTTGCTAGTTATCTCTCTGGGAGCGGCTAATGGCTAATGGCTAATGGCGAAATTGGTAAAAATCCAAGATTAGCAATTAGCAATTAGCAATTAGCAATTAGCAATTAGCAACGCCCTTGTTTATAACTAGCAACTTGCGTTATTTAGCACCGAAGACTGAACTTGAATTTAGCCTCATTTTGGATTCAATAGCTTAGGTTCCCCCACCGATATTACAGGTTCTGGTGGGGATTTTATGTATGATAAATTTCCTTTTTGCGATGGGACGCTAAACATTTCAGGACTGATATCATGTCCAATAGCAACGGTTGTGTAACTGCTAATAGTTAATCGCTAATGGCGGCTCTCTGGCAATTGAATTGCGAGCAATTAGCAATTAGCAATTAGCCATCCATACACTACCGATACCTAAGGACATGATCTGACGCAAACACCAAAGTTTCTCTGAAAAATCGTCGCAAGAGAACTAGAGATATGCACACCCCTAGCACTCGCGTTCGCAGCAACAAACTTTGGTGATAGGATCGTCGTGCGTAAGTCCAGCATTTCTACCTGCGATTAGGTAGCAAAACCATCTTCTAGCTTGAGGTTTTTATCATACATTGGAGCTAAAATCGGCGAGTTCTGCCCTGGTTTTTCGGGGATAATATACCCGGTAGAATTATCCCAAGAATCCAGCGGGATGGAAGCTACACCAGTTTCGAGGGGTAGATTGATACTATTTTTGAAATTGGTGACAAGACAGGTTACCCCCGCAAGTAAGATCTCGTTTGCCATTAGCTGTGGAGAGATGTTGGGAGCAATGTTATTTTCAGGGGTGTTTTGCGCGATCGCACCCGTTCGTAGTAGGTGCTTGGGCGCCGCCGCACTCGTCACTGGATCTACATTAAAATCCTTCGCAGCAGCATCTTCCAAACTAAAACGATCAAAATCAGCATCGATAGTATTTCCAGTTACGCTATCGACCATTGCGGCACTAGACTTTAAACCTTTTGCTGCTGTTGAATTTACACCAGCAGACTGCACGATTGTCCCATTAGCCGTTGAAGTCAGGATTGTTTCTACCTGCGCCGGTGACAGATTGGGATTGGCACTTAAAGTCAAAGCAGCGACACCCGCCACATAAGGTGAAGCCATCGATGTGCCAGTGGCGAATTCATAACTATTACCCGTCCAAGTAGAGTAAACATTAACCCCAGGCGCAACTACATAATCTAACTGTGTATTTCCGGCTTGCAAAACCCAGGCATCTGATTATTTCGATTGACTGCCCCAACAGCAATCCCATAATTGGTAGAATAGCGAGCCGGATATACAGGTTGGGATTTAGATTCGTTGCCTGCTGCCATCACAACGACAACGCCTTTTTCAGCAGCATATCTAATCGCGTTAGCTTCTTGACGAGAAGTAAAATCGCCTCCCAGACTGAGGTTAATTACATCAGCACCGTTATCGACAGCATAACGAATTCCGGCAGCAATATCTGATTGGGAGCCTCCGGATTCACCTAACACTCTCACGGGCATAATTTTGGCATTAAAAGCGACTCCAGTTGTGCCAAAGCCATTATTTTCTGCTGCAATTATTCCCGCTACGTGAGTGCCGTGTCCTTGTTCATCCATCGGAGCGCTATCATCAGTTACGAAATCCCAACCCCGGACATCATCAACAAAACCATTGCGGTCATCATCCAGGTTATTTCCAGGAATTTCGTTTGGGTTAACCCAAATATTGCGATCCAAATCACTATGGGTGTAGTCAACTCCCGTATCAATTACAGCGACTACAGTTCCTTGTCCCCTGTATCCCTGATGCCAAACTTCTGGCGCTTTAATTGCATCCAATCCCCAATTATTTCCTCCTAGAGCGGGGACTTCGGCAAAAGGACTTCTTCCAATGGCGGCGGCTACCGCCCCTGCGGCATCGACCAAACCATAGCCAAAGTTACTATTAAAAGGATGCTGGGATAAAGCAGGTTTTTCATTCAACCCAGAAGAGCTGAAATTCTGCCGCACTTCTACAAAGCGAGAAACAGCTTGACCTTGGTTTAAACCAAAACTCAAGGGTTGATTCATCAGTTGACTATTATCAAAATTATTTTTTTTGGAGGAATTAAGGTCAATAAAAGCCGAGGTTTTATGCAATTGATAAATCCCGGATCTATCCAAAGATTGGGGATAATTCAATCTGGTTAAAACTCACTTGCTATCGACTAACGGTGGGGCTAGACTGTACAGCGGATTGCCAGCGAGTGAAGTCAAGCCTTCTGGCTTCGTTTGTATAGCGGCAGCATTAATGCTGCCGCTATACAAACGAAAGTGTACCTCATGCGCCTGCAATCCGCTATAATTTCTCGATTGCTCTAATGCTTGCCAATCGCTATAATTTCTCGATTGCTCTAATGCTTGCCAATCGCTAAAACCAGCCAAATCTAGACTGTTTTCGTCATAAAAATCTGGGTAAAAGAGGTTTTCCAGAGCGATAGGTCCAGATGTGGAGGAGGAAATAGTTGACATAAGAAATCTCCTACATAACCCAAGTTGCTAGTTATAACTTGTGACAGCGGTAATTGCTCGCTTGCTAATTGCTAATGGCTAATTGCTAATTGGGTTAACAGGCTTTTGCCTTCTTGACAACTACCCATTAGCCATTAGCCATTAGCCATTACCAGTACCGCTTGATGTAACTAGCAACTTGCGTTACATACTGGACAATCCAGTATGCCTTTTACTAGGGGTCTAATAACTCAAGTTGTTAGTTAACTCAAGTTGCTAGTTATTTCTCTCACAGCGGCTAATGGCTAATGGCTAATGGCGAGATTGCTAAAAATCCTAGATTAGCAATTAGCAATTAGCAAGCTTGCAATTTCTCTCACAGCGGCTAATGGCTAATGGCTAATGGCGAGATTGCTAAAAATCCTAGATTAGCAATTAGCAATTAGCAAGCTTGCAACGCCAAAGTTTATAACTAGCAACTTGCGTTAGTTACATCCCTTGGCGCTGGTAATGGCGTTCCCAGGCAGAGCCGTGGAAACGAGGGTAATTGTCAAAAGTAGGGGCGGGTTTTACCAATCAATCTGTGGCAAGAAACCGGGTTTCACCTGAAAAATTGTTGAGCAAGGAAAGAGATATAGGTCGAAACTTTGGTGATGGCCTCGTTAAACCCCCCTACTGCCAATGAATCCAATTACCAATTACCAATTACCAATTACCAATTTGTTTGTACCAACTTTGTAGAGCTAGGCGATGAATTTCGCGCCAACTTTTCTGATGTTGCTTTGCCAATGCTGCACAATCTTCGTATTCGGGTTGGACGTTGGTTAGGGAACCTTGGTGATAAGCAACTTTGACGCGCACTTCGCCAAAAGGCGTTTGCACCTGCTGAATTTCTCGTGGCAAAATAGTTCGTTGCTGAGTCGAGCGGCGAATTCCTAAAGTTGTTGTTTCCTGAAATAAAACTGCTTCGCAGGCTGATTGTTTTTCGGGATAACAAATAACTGTCAAGAGTATTCCTGCTCTTGACTTTTTCATCACGATAGGTTGGGAAAAAACATCCAATGCACCGGCATTAAATAAGGCGTCAAAGGTGTATGCGATCGCTTGCGGACTCAAGTCATCGATTTGCGTTTCCAACACCGAAATGGTTTCTAAATTGGTAATGGCGTTCCCAGACAGAGCCAGGGAACGAGGGTAATGGCCTTCCCAGGCAGAGCCAGGGAACGAGGGTAATTGGTCGTTGGCTGTTTCGCCAATCCATAATCGCAGGATGTTGGGAATGGGTAATTTTAGGGTTCCTGCGCCTTTGGCGACGCGGTGGATGGTCATGGGGGGTGGGGGACCAAAGGCGGTGGCTAGGGTGGTGGCGATCGCAACTCCGGTAGGGGTACACAATTCTTTCTCAATGCCGTTGCTGTAAACTGGTACGCCTCCCCTGATTTCCCACAATTTTAATACCGCTGGCACTGGCACCGGCATTACACCGTGGGCAGCTTTTACTGTCCCGCCACCCGTTGGCATTGCGGAACAATAAAGTTGTTCTATTCCCAACCAATCCAATCCCAAACAAGTACCGACGATATCTACAATTGCATCCGTCGCACCAACTTCGTGGAAATGAACTTTTTCTGGCGAAATTCCGTGTACTGCACCCTCGGCATCTGCCAGTTTACGAAATACTGCTAAACTCATCCCTTCCACCCGCGCTGGCAATTTGGCGCTGCTAATCATTTGCTCAATTTCTGGCAGGTAGCGTCCGTGGACGTGGGCCTCTCCCTCGTCGTCGTGGTGATGGTGGTGATGGTCTAATAGTTCAACATGCACTTTTGTAGCTTGTTGACCATTATGTTTTAATTGTTCAGCTCGTAATTCATACTCGTGGGCGATGCCCAAACTGCTGAGCTTTTCTACTATGTAATCAATTGGAACACCAGCATCTACCAGCGCTCCCAAACACATATCACCGGCAATGCCGGTGGGACATTCGAGGTAGGCGAGTTTGTTCATAATAGAAAGCTGATTCAGCTATATTTAATTCGCTTACAGCAGAGTTCGCAGCAACGTTTCCATTCCAATTTTGCCACAGATCAAAGAACTTTTTCTGTCTAACGATAGATTGCAAAATTTTTGTTTTTCCCCTTACAGACAACCGCAACCGCTTGTCGGTAATATCTGCTATGACAGTCACCCGTCGAGGTTCCAATGGCTACAATTTATAGGGTTCATCCGGATACACCCCAAGCTCGCAGTATAGAACAAATTAAGGAAGCCCTTCAGGAAGGAGCAGTGATGCTGTACCCTACCGATACGGTATATGCGATCGGTTGCGATCTCAAATCTAAATCCGGCGTACAACGGGTGAGGCGGATTAAACAGCTATCCAACGACAAGCCGCTGACGTTTTTGTGTCCGTCTTTATCCGATGTGGCAACCTACGCTTGGGTAAGCGACTCTGCTTATCGGATGATGAAGCATTTAATACCTGGTCCATACACGTTCCTGCTACCGGCAACCAAGTTAGTCCCCCAGCTGGTGATGAATCCCAAGCGCAAAACTACCGGGATTCGGGTGCCAGATCATCCGGTTTGTCAGGCGCTGTTGCAGGCGTTAGACAATCCGATTATTTCGACTTCGGCTCATTTAGTCAGCGAGGATGAAACCTTCCCGAAGGGTAACTTGGAAACGAACGGCTTTTACTCCAAGGAGGAACTGTTTGACAGTATGCACAAACTGGTGGATGTCATGGTGGACGATGGCTCGGAACCGGGTTTTGAAGTGTCAACGATTCTGGATTTAACGGGAGAAGAGCCAGTTGTAGTGCGCCAGGGACTGGGTTGGGAGGCTATGGCGGCTATGCAATTATAGGGAGGCTTGGGGGGTTAGACTCACCCATCAAGCCAGAAAAGGTAACTTACCCGTTCTCAAATTTAAAATCCGCATAACAAAACCTTTTTTATCCAGTTGTTCGATTGTCCACTCGGAGGAGGAGTTTATGGGAGGACGGTTGTGGTGCGAAGTCACCGTCTCTAAATGCCCAAAACTCCCGCCCATATTGGGGTTGAGCCTGCTTTTATCCCCGGCACCTCTGCCAGGGGGAACCATAGTATTTTTTACCTAAATTTGACAGGTTATAACAGTGCCACATCGCCTTACCCGTGGCTAATGGTAAAGCCCTAAAGTCAAAGTGTAGAGAGAGTTAAGTGACTCGCTTTCCGCAATTGGCTGACTAGGTGCTGCGTCCCACAGGTAGGTGAAATTATGAAAGCTGCATATACAAATTTTTCCCTAGAGTCCGCTTATAACAATATCAACGAACCAGCTATCGCCACCGCATTCGATGTAGATGTTCTCGCCAACCTCCTCGCCAAAGAACTAGAAGCAGAAATTGCCTTAGATTCTCCCACTATTGAAGCGGTCGCTACTCGCATTGCTAAGGAAGTAGATCGCATTTGCGCTGCTAGTCCCCGCATCCAAAAATCTGGCTGTATCGGTTCTTGGCAACTTGGTTTGGCACGGCACCGCATTTCCAAGTGTCTCAAGTACTATCACCTCGGTGCAAAACAGGCGCGCATCGAACTGCACAGCACGCTGGGTGCGATGGTTTATCGCTATATGACACCGATGCGATCCCCCTCTAGCTTCCAAGGTCGCTATCACATGCTAGAAGACTTCCTGCAAAACTTCTACATCGAGTCCCTCTCAGCTTTCCGCCGCGAAAATCAAACCGCTCCCAACTACACTCCTCGCACCCAACTCCAAATCGCCGAGTACTTGACTTTTACCGAACAATATGCTCGTCGTCGGATCGGACTCCGTAGCGGTGGTTCGCAGCAGCTAATAGTGTTGAGGGCGCAAGGGTTTGTCCGCCGCCAGCCTGCGGAAACGACGATGGATATAGAACTGGCTGCCGAATCTGCCAAAAGCGACGAAGCGCAAGCGCATGGGAACTCATCGGCGATGCAGCAAGTACGAGCTTCGATGGTATCCGAGGCGGTCGATCCAACCGAGTCGGTGTTGCGCGATCGCGTGATTGAAGCCTTAATCAAATACCTGGCAGATCAAAAACAATCTGACTGCGTAGATTATTTGATTTTAAAGTTGCAAGACCTCTCTGCCAAAGAAATTGACGAAATTCTGGGCTTAAAACCCCGTCAGCGCGACTACCTACAACAGCGGTTCAAGTACCATGTAGAAAAATTCGCCCGCCAGCAAGAGTGGCAATTGGTACATCAGTGGTTGGGTGCCGATCTAGATGAAAAGCTGGGGATGAATGAAAAACAGTGGGAAACCTTTTGGCAACAACTCGAACCGCCTCTGCGGCAACTGTTGCAGCTAAAACGCGAGTCAGAAACCGATCGCGCGATCGCCTCCTTACTCAAATGGACGCCCAAACAGGTGCAAAAGCGCTGGTCGCAATTATTAGACAAAGCTTGGGAAATTCGTAACAGCAGCACTACTGCGGGTCAAACAATATGAAACCTCACAGGATACGGGTAGTGACAACTCCCACCGCTAACCGCAAGCGGTATAGCGGGGGCTTCTCAAATTCACAAATGAGAGTTCTTGCTTCATCGGCTGTGCATCCACGCTTGCCTCCACAAGCAGCAAACGGTTGTCCTACCGTCCGTTTCAAAACATTTAAACTTGCGTTCAAATCCCTGTCTAAACTGACTCCACAATTAGGACAATTATGAACTCTGACAGACAAATCTTTGATGACTCTTTCGCCACAATTAAAACACTCGATACTCGTGCCTTTAGCATCTACTTCTTGAGTATGCTTACCGCGTCTTACCGAAGAAAGCTTGCAATATATTCAAAAATGCGCCCCAAGCGACATCCAGTATCGATTTAGCTAGTTTAGTTCTAGCCAGTCCTTTGATGTTTAATTTCTCGAACCCAATTAAATCGTATGTTGCACATAGCCAATGAACCACCAAGTAATGAAAATCTTTTCTTTGTCTAGCAATATGCAGATGCCCTCTTGCTACTTTATTCGCTTGTTTGTGATAATTGTTATATCCTTTTTTCTTTCTAGATAATTGCCGTTGTTGACGGGCTAAAACCACTTGAGACTTGCGATAAAACTGTGGAACGGCAACTGCTTGGGCATCGCTAGTAGTTAAGAATTTCTCTAACCCCACATCAATTCCGCAAACAGATTTAATTTCATCAACAGGTACTGAAGTTGGAACAGTGTTATCTTCTAGCGAAAAACTGACGTACCAACCATCGGCTTTACTGATAATTGTTGCTTGTTTAATCTCGAAACCGTTGGGGATGGGACGGTGCAAGATAACTGGTATCTCACCGATTTTAGACAACTTTAAAGTGTTGTCAACCAGAGTGGATCCAGCTTTAGGGCTGTTGACTCTAGGAAAGGTGAAAGAGCAAATGTCGCCCGGTTTTTTAAACCTTGGCTTACCTCCTCTCTTGCCCGCTTTATCGGGAATTAGCCACCGTTTCCAAGCCTTATCCAACCGCATTAAATTCTGCTGTTGGCAGTCAGCATAAATATTTTTATATTCAGTAAATAATAATTTTGTCTCCTTTAGATCGGCAGCTTGTGAATAGTAATCTACTTGGTTTGGAATATCTCCAATTGGCTCAGAGACTAAGCTACATCTATCGACTGAAGAACGGGTGCGGCGAAGGTAATCTAATCTTTGTCCAAGAGCATAGTTCCAATGCCGACGCAGCAATTCACCCCAGTGGCTCAAGATCGCCGCCTGGTCAGGAGTTGGTTGCAATCGGTACTGATAAGTGAGTAGCATAGAATCATTGTATCGCGCTTGGCGCTATGCAGTGCAACAAGGGCTATCGATGTGTTTACTCCCTTAATATTCATTTGGTGCTAGTAACCAAATATCGGCGCAAGGTCATCAACCAAGAGATTCTCTTAAGATTACATGAAATACTTGCTGGCACTTGTGAAAAGTGGAATAGAAAATTAACAGATTTCAACGGCGAATCCGACCACGTTCATTTGGTGATTGATTTTCCACCAGATGTTGAAATCAGCAAGCTAGTTAACAATCTTAAAACTGTTTCAAGTCGATTAATTCGTAAAGAGTTTACTGATGTTGTATCCCTTATTTATAGCAAGCCCGTGTTCTGGACAGGTGCTTATTTCGTTGCCAGTTGCGGAGGTGTTACCCTTGACCAAGTTAGAAAATATGTTGAGAATCAGAGCGAGATTGCAGAGTAATTGGCAATTCGTCACCCACCCCACTCACCTCTTTGAGCGGTGGTCAAAATTGGTCGGGGGTGGGATTCCTCATTGCCCTGCTATCCCCCTCACCGCCAAACGGAGTACCGTTCTGGCGGGAGTACCCCGCCGTTGAGATGGGTAATGAGTATTTATTACTCATTACCCATTACCCATTACCACTTATGACTCTGATTGAAATTAGGTATAAATACGTTAGTGCTTAGAGTGTTTAAGTTTGCTAACTTAGTCTTAACAGTTATACACAGTTGGTTCTAGTCAGCCCATCGTCAAGGGCGCATAACTTGTCGTGGCAGTCTTTGCCACACTGACACCTTGCTGCGGTTGGGTTGGACTATAGTAAACAATCCCAGCAAAATTCTATGGCGGTTATGGCAGTTAATCTTCAACCCTTAGAGTCAACCCAAGTAGCAGCACGAGATGTATCGGCACTCAAACAGGTGTTCGAGACAATCGATCCGGAAAGTTGTCCGCGCTCGTATAATTTTCACATGCACACGATCGCCTCGGATGGTAAGCTGAGACCCCAGGAGTTGATCGAGCAAGCGATCGCCAACGGTTTGCAAGGGCTTGCCATTACCGATCACCACAGCGTAAACGGCTATCTGCAAGCGAGTTGCTGGCTACAAGAGTGGAAACAATGGTATCAAGATCGCTCCCAATACCCAATTCCGCACCTGTGGACGGGGGTAGAAATTAACGCCGACTTGTTGAATACAGATGTCCACATTCTCGGTTATGCCTTCGATCCAAAACACCCATCGCTACAACCTTATTTGCAAGAATCCGGTGCTAAGGGCGATCTAGCAAAGGCAGGTAACGTCATTGGGGCTATCCAAGCTGCGGGGGGTTTGGCGGTACTGGCGCACCCGGCACGGTATCGGCGATCGCCTGACGACCTAATCCACGAAGCTGCCAAACTCGGCATCGACGGAGTTGAAACTTACTACGCCTACGATAATCCTACCCCCTGGCGTCCCAGTCCCAAGCAAACCCAACTGATGCAGAAATTAAGTGCATTTTATGGATTGCTTAACACCTGCGGTACGGATACTCACGGTCGCAGTTTGTTGACGCGCCTGTAATAGACCTGTTCAAAAAACAACCTCAAGGGCAGGCAGGATGCCCACCCCACAAGAGATATGGTCGAAGTCTAATAGTCCTGTCTAAGAAACTGCGAGTCAAACCTCACCCCCACCCCCTCTCCTGCAAGAAGAGGGGTGTTTTTTTTGACTCGCAGATTGGCATATTAGATTTTTACGCATCCGATCTTGTTCGGTTTTGTCTTTCCACCAAAGAAATTTTAAATCCGTTTTGTATGAGAACGCCGTTCGGTGAAACGCAGCCAAGTGGCTAGTGCAGCGACTGCAACAATGGAAGCACAGCTAAAGGTGAAGAATGTTTCTATCGGTGACATAAGGCTACCCAAATTGTTTTGATCTCTCTGTTGGAATCTATTACCTTTTTATCAGCCTTGCCATGGGTGAGTTATTTCGTTGCACTCGATCTATCTTAATTAAATTTATTAAGGTTGTACTCAAGGCTGGAAACCCCAAGCAGATAGATGTTGCAAAAATCTTTGGGGTAGGGGTGCGAGTATTTTTAGGTTGGGGTACTGGGATTTATGGGGGTGGGGTACTGGTATTTTTATAGTTGCAGCAGCACGGCGGGAGAAAACCTTCTCCCTAAGGGCAAAGCTGATTGATGCCGTGGCGCTACTGGTATTTTTATAGGCTAGTCCGCGAAAAACCCGTGTCTTCAGACCTTGTCGTTAGATCAAATCCGGTTGCATCGGAATAATTAAAATTGGTTGTAGGGGCACGGGAGAAAACCTTCTCGCTAAGGGCAAAGCTGATTGATGTTCCCTACAAGGATCGTTGATAAGCTGCTACGCACCTAATTTGAGAGCCAAATTTTCCCTTCTTCTTGTGGGGTGGGCATCTTGCCCGCCTCTTTATTGGATTTAAATGCGTAGCAGCTTACTTACGCAAAGAAACCGGGTTTCTCTGAAAAAACGTGGCTTGGGAAACCAGAGATCAAGGAAGAAACCCGGTTTCTGAACTGCGACTCACAGAAACCGGGTTTCTCTGAAAAAACGTGGCTTGGGAAACCAGAGATCAACGAAGAAACCCGGTTTCTGAACTTCTAAGATTAAACATTCACGAAATTCGCTGCTGTGAGAGTGGTTGTATTCACCCCATTCAGAATGGCGAGAACTTCACTACCAAAGCGGATTTCATTGCCACTAAAGGTTAGCGAACTGAAGGTCAAACCACCAGAAAGACCAATCAAATCTGGACCTAGCTGGAAGTCACTTACAGTATCGGTGCCTTCCCCAGGGGCAAAGATAAAGGTATCTGGGCCATTGCCACCTGTTAAGATGTCATTACCAGCACCGCCGCGCAGTTGGTCAGCACCTTTGCCACCATTGAGGGTATCGTTACCCGCACCGCCGTTGAGAATGTCATCGCCGCCAGCACCGATCTGGAGATCATCTCCCAGCAGCAAGTCATGACCATCACCGCCGTTGAGGATATCCACACCAGTGCCACCAACTAAGGTATCGTTGCCAGCAAAACCGTTGAGGGTGTCTTGACCATTGCCACCGTTGAGGAAGTCATCCCCGGCGCCACCGTTGAGGAGATCGCTACCGTTACCGCCGTTGAGATTCAGTCCGGTAACGGGAGTCACTGCTACCGTCACAGCACCCGTACTGGTGAGACTGCCATCGCTGAGGGTGTAGTTAAAGCTGGCGTTGCCTGTGAAACTATTGTCTGGGGTGAACAGGATCAAGTCATCGCTAAAGTTGGAGGGAGTGCCAGCATCATTGAGAGTGACAGTTCCGCCTACTGCGCCGCTAACACCAGTAATCCGCAAATCCCCAGTTGGGTTATCGACATCGGTATCGTTGGCGATCAGGGTGCTGGTAGCAATGGTGAGGGGGGTATTTTGAGCGGTGGTAACGCTGTCTGCATTGGCTACAGGTGCATTGTTTGGGGTAGTAGCTTCCGCAAATTGAAAGTTATCATACACCAGGCCGAACGAGTCGGACGCATCGATCTTAATACTGGTAATGTTGCTGTATGATGATAAATTCACGACATCTAAGGTGTCGGGATTGCCATCCGTGACGAGATTAACCTGTCCAGCAAACTCCCCCATCGTATAGACATCAATTAGAGCCCCTGTACCCGTGACGAAATCGCCACTTACTGTAAACGAGAGATTATTAACAGCTTGAGCAAAATCTACGTAAAGGTTTCCATTTAAATCTTTGCCGTTTGCGGCTGCGATACCGTTGTTGGATGTGACTAGGACCTCTCCCCATGGATCGGTTGAAAATGTTGCTTCTTGGTACGGATCGCCAAGCGATTGAAAAGAACCAAGGAACTCGTCAAAATTGATTACTGTTGTCATGGCTATTACCTTTGTTGTTAGTTTCTCTTTGGTTTGGGGTTGAATCTCTTTGATTCGATATAACTTGGCGAGATATCGCTTCTGCTAACAGAGAAACCCCTCGCCCCTTTCTCTGTTAGCGTTCAGCGATTGAGAGATTGGTGTAGGGAATGGTGTCCGGTGCTACCCGATGGGTGAACAACCCTCGGTACAGAGAGGGGAATTTGCTCCTCTTTTTCCCTGAGTAAACACTTACGCGGGCAAGAGACCCCACATCCTACACCCTAGACAAGCTAAATAGTTACGAAACTAGCAGCCGTCAGCGTCGTGGTATTAATACCCGTCAGGGTTGCCAAAATTTCATTGGTGGAAGTCACCACAATCTGATTTCCAGAGAAACTCAGTTGTGCAAAGGTCAAACCACCCGTTAGACCAATCAAATCTGGACCTAGCTGGAAGTCACTTACAGTATCGGTGCCTTCCCCAGGGGCAAAGATAAAGGTATCTGGGCCATTGCCACCTGTTAAGATGTCATTACCAGCACCGCCCCGCAGTTGGTCAGCACCTTTGCCACCATTGAGGGTATCGTTACCCGCACCGCCGTTGAGAATGTCATCGCCGCCAGCACCGATCTGGAGATCGTCTCCCAGCAGCAAGTCATGACCATCACCGCCGTTGAGGATATCCACACCAGTGCCACCCACTAAGGTATCGTTGCCAGCAAAACCGTTGAGGGTGTCTTGAGCATTGCCACCGTTGAGGTAGTCATCCCCGGCGCCACCGTTGAGGAGATCGCTACCGTTACCGCCGTTGAGATTCAGTCCGGTAACGGGAGTCACTGCTACCGTCACAGCACCCGTACTGGTGAGACTACCATCGCTGAGGGTGTAGTTAAAGCTGGCGTTACCTGTGAAACTATTGTCTGGGGTGAACAGGATCGAGTCATCGCTAAAGTTGGCGGGAGTGCCATTATTGTTGAGAGTGACAGTTCCGCCTACTGCGCCGCTAACACCAGTAATCCGCAAATCCCCAGTTGGGTTATCGACATCGGTATCGTTGGCGATCAGGGTGCTGGTAGCAATGGTGAGGGGGGTATTTTGAGCGGTGGTAACGCTGTCTGCAATGGCAACAGGAGCATCATTAACAGCGGCGACTGAGAAGGTTTGGGTTTGTCCTGCTAAGGTGGCTGTGCCATCAGTGACATCGTAGGTGAGATTCACTGCACCATTAAAGTTGGCATTGGGGGTGAAGGTATAAGTACCGTTATTGTTGTTCACCAATGTGCCGTTGCTGGCAGTTAAGTTGGCAACAGAGAGAGTATCGCCATCGACATCGCTGAAACCTGCTAATAAGTCAGAACTATTAATGGTAATCGCAGTATCTTCAGCGGTATTGGCTAAAGTAGCAGTGGGTGAACCAACAGGAGCATCATTGACCCCATTGATAGTAACAGTAACAGTAGCGGTATCCGTGCCGCCATTGTTATCGCTGATGGTGTAGGTGAAGCTAGTCGTTGCGGTTTCCCCGACAGCTAAACTTTGAAAGTTACTGCCAGGACCATATTGAAATGTGCCGTTAGAGCTGAACCCAAAGTCTCCAAGGAAACCAGTAAAGTCAGAATTGGTAATGGTAATGACATCCCCATTTAGGTCACTGTCGTTATCCAGCAAGTTAGCGATGATAGCTGGGAAGCTGGCATCTTCATTGATGCTGTAACTATCGTTTACTGCTACAGGGGCATCGTTAACTGGGGTAGTCGCAGATATATTCTCAAAGAACTGGATATTGCCGTATGCTTCCCCCACAAAAGCATCCAAGTCCCCATCATTATCAATATCGGCAAAGGTGGGTGCAACAGAAGTCCCCACATTCGTCAGTCCAAAGGGGTTGGTGACGGGAGCGGCGAAGCTGGGAGCAGATGTGGTTCCCGTGTTGCGGTAGAACAGGGTATCGCCGTCATAATTACCCACAAAAGCATCCAAGTCCCCATCCCCATCAATATCGACTAAGGTGGGTTTAGCATAATCCCCCACATCCGTCAGTCCAAAGGGGTTGGTGACGGGAGCGGCGAAGCTGGGAGCAGATGTGGTTCCCGTGTTGCGGTAGAACAGGGTATTGCCGTCACGATTACCCACAAAAGCATCCAAGTCCCCATCGTTATCGATATCGGCAAAGATGGGTGCAGCAGAATTCCCCACATCCGTCAGTCCAAAGGGGTTGGTGGCCTCAAGAGTGAAGCTGGGAGCAGATGTGGTTCCCGTGTTGCGGTAGAACAGGGTATTGCCTGCATTATTACCCACAAAAGCATCCAAGTCCCCATCATTATCGATATCGGCAAAGGTGGGTTTAGCATAAATCCCCACATTCATCAGTCCGTTGGGGTTGGTTTGGGGTGATGAGAATTGCGGATCTGTTGTATTGACTGGTGGCATGATTACTTTTCTCCTGAGTTAGATATACGGTTAATCAACTTATGTGTCTGACGGACTTCCCCCACCCCAGTTAAATAGGGCATCAGGTGTCGTCCGACAAACTGCCACAGGCGCGGATATTGAACCGAAACCGAACCTGTGAGGTAGCTGACATCACTGTTAACTTGACGACGTATCGCCTCAGCTAACAGAGAAACCCCTCGCCCCCGCTTCTGGAATGGTTCAGCCATTTCCAGAGTGGTGTAGCGAATTGTGTCAGGTGCCACCCGATGGGTTAACACCCAACCAATTACTTCCCCCCGATAGCGCAATCCCAGGCTAGTTAGGGGTTCTAAGGGGCTATCCTTGGCTGTTGGCGGCAGGGGTAATCCTGCGGCTTCAAACCAAGGAAACACCTCAAAGGTTGGAGGTAGGGGAAACTTGTTTAACCAGGGGGCTTGGGCAATTTTTTCTGTAGCGGTTTTGCCTAGCACCAGGGTAGTTTGGGGAGTTTGCCATTGCAGCTTTTGCAGTAGCGGTTCTAATCCTGTATTGGTAAGTGAAGTGGTGGAATAGCTGAGGATTAATTCCACACATCCTTGTTGCGCTAATTCTCGTTCTAAATAGGCTACTAATCTTGTCCCAATTCCTTGATGGCGGTATTCAGGTAAGACAAATAGAGAGATAATTTCAGCTTGTGTGGAGTTAATACGTTCAGCAATAGCAAATCCCACCATTGAACCTGCTACGGAAGCCGAAAGTCCAGTTAATTCTCCTTGGGGTGGTTGGGTTTGCCAGCGTTTCTGTAAGCGAGGAAAGGTGAATTCATCGTAATCTTTGGCATTGCTGGTATTGAGATGATACACCCGTTGGTAACGGACGGTCTGACCTAACCCCCCCAACCCCCCTTCCCTAGTAGGGAAGGGGGGAGCATGATTACTCCCCTCTCCTTGCAGGAGAGGGGCTGGGGGAGAGGTCGGTCTTGTAGTCTTACTCCCCTCTCCTTGCAGGAGAGGGGCTGGGGGAGAGGTCGGTAATCCCGCAACAGGGGGTGCTATACCTAAACTAGGACGTTGGGCAGTGGGTTTAGTGGTAACAATTCCCCCACTATCAGGAAACGTCACCAAGCGCTGTATTTCATCCCCCTGTAACCCAATCGCCTGTGGTTGCGACACTCCCGGCAAAACCACCACATCAAATAGTTCTTCAATTACACTCTGAAAATACAGCCAATGCAGCGGTTTCCCCGTTTGCAAATCAATTACCATCAAGCCACATTGGGGCTGATTTCCCTCAGCCATTAAGCGTTTTTCCAGAGCTAATCCCGTAAAATTATGGGAACGTAATTGAGATAGCCCGACGAAGGCGAAATTTCCCCAAAACGCTAACCCGCGCACAAATCCAGGACAGAAGGTAATGGGTACAAATTGATTTCCCTCGATGTAACCTAATTCCCCAGTACCGGAATTGAGTATCCATAATTTCCCCCGATACCAACGGGGAGAATGGGGCATAGATAAGCCAGTAGCGATGATTTCGTTATGGTTAACATCGATGACTACTCCCCCATCAAGCCGATGATTACGCCACCCGGCGGCTGTATCGGTGCTACTACAGGCGGTGACATAAGCAGGTTTCCCATTTACCATCGCCAATCCATTGAGATGACAACGATCTTCTGCTACTAATTTAGAGATAAATGAGGGTTTCCAGAGGGGTACAAAACTGTAATCTGGACTGAGAGTAGCTAAACAACTAAAGTCAGTATTGACAAAAATCACTTGTTGTGAATTGTCAAGTACTACATCATGGACGTTAAGATCTCCGGTAATCTGGGCGGTACGGGGGATGTAGAGGCGATCGCATTCCCCATACTTTTCTCCTGGTGCGAGGCAATTATCAAACCGCCAAATTTGATAGCGGGTACTCATGTAAAGAGAATCATCCGCCCCATATAAGCCCATTGGTTTATCAAATAAACGCTCATGGATACTCAAGCGCCCATTGGATTTATGACCAATAAAAATCAGGCGATTAGTTTGGTAAGTGGTGCAGGCTAGACTGATATTTTGTGTGGCTAACCAGGCGGTTAAATCTGGGGAGATACTAACTTCAAATTCCTTGGGGTATTCAATCATTTTTTCTCAAAAAATCTCCCAGCAAAATTACCTATCAGCTAGCCTAATTTTCAGAGCAGCGAGTTATATCATGTCAGGCTTTTCACCATTAATTAAAACTCAGAGCGTCCTCCCGTCCCCGTGTCAGGAGCATCAGTCGTAACTATGGGTATTCAAGCGGACATGATATTATTGCCGTTCTCCTACTTTTTCGGGGTGAAACTCTGTACTTTTTTACACCCAAAAGTACCTTAGCAATATTACGGGCATCAAAAAATACATAAAGTTAGCTATTGCGGAAGTGATTCCTTAAACGAATTTTCCGGAAAACTTAATTTATTCTTAGAAATTAAATTTAAAACATATTTTTGCGCGTTTATCAAGGGATAAAATTAGCTATTTTTGGGTTTCAAGTTAGCTATTTTAGACCGGGTAAATTTGATAAAATATTTGTATTCAAGTAAAAACCTGTTTGATTTGTTGTGCTATGACGAGTGCTTCTGCTGAGGAAATTCTTGAGTTCGTGGTTGAATCAATCAAAAATAAAACTCAAAAAGAACTGAATTATATCCAGAAAGTCTTACTCCGGGAAACACTAAAAAACCCCAAAAAAAGCTATGGACAAATTGCCCAGGAACAAAAATATTCTTCAGAATATATTAGTCATACGATGGCGCCGCAATTATGGCAAATGCTTTCTGATATTTGGGGAAGAAGAATTAGCAAGAAAAATTGTTACTCCCAGTTATGCAGCATACTAGAAAAAGAGAAAAAATTAGATAATTTTCAGTTTATCAAAACCAAACAGCAGATTGAATGTCCATTTACAGATAGTCCAATTGCTTTAGATTCGCCTTTTTATATCGAGCGCTTTCCCATCGAATATAGGTGTTATCAAGAAATTATTAATCCCGGGGCATTAATGCGGATTAAATCTCCCAGAAAGATGGGAAAAACATCTCTCTCTAAAAGAATTATCGCCGTGGCTAAACAATACAATTACGCAACTGTGTACCTGAGCTTAAATTCAGTAGAGATTCAAATATGCACTTCTACGGCAAAATTCTTGCGCTGGTTTTGTGCCAACGTAACTCGACAGCTAAATTTAGCTTCTCAGCTAGATGAATACTGGGATGAGGATATCGGAACTTTAGTGAGTTGTACCGCCTATTTCCAAGAATATCTGCTGCCAGAAATCGATTCCCCGATGCTGCTGGTATTAGATGAAGCGAATCAGTTGTTTGAGTTTCCCGCCTTAAGCCGTGATTTTTTCGCTTTGTTGCGCGGCTGGCATGAGGAAAGTAAGTACAATTTGATTTGGCAAAAACTGAGGCTTGTTATCGTTAATTCTACAGATTGTTATATTCCCTTAGATGTAAATAGATCGCCGTTTAATGTCGGTTTAGCCTTTGATTTACCACGGTTTACCGCTGCCCAGGTAGAAGAATTAGCCCGAAAGTATGGAGTTCAGCTATCATCAACGGAATTGGCGCAGTTAATGAGTTTATTAGGAGGATTCCCTTATTTAGTGAGTTTAGCGCTTTATCATACTGTGATGGACAATATACCTTTAACTGAATTATTAACTACAGCCGCAAGCGAAACCGGAATTTTCCGCCAACACCTGCACGAACAATTAAGTTATCTGCAAAAGTATCCTGAGTTAGAGTCAGCTTTTCAGCGAGTTTTGAGGGGGAAAGCACCTGTGGTATTAGATCAAGTGTGGGCATTTAAGTTAAATAGTTTAGGTTTGATCGATCTCAAGGAAACGGCGGCTACTGTGAGTTGTCAGTTGTATCAAGATTATTTTAGGAATTAGGTGCAAATACAGCGGATTGCTTTTCGTGTGAAGTACAGCCTTTTGGCAGCAGTGTGCGGGCTGCCATTTTTGCTGCCCGCACACTGCTGCCAAGGTGTACCTCTTGCGCCTGCAATCTGCTATATAGCGGATTGTGACTTAATAGAATACACTTGATTTTTCGTAAGTTACTCCCTTCGGTGCCGGAAGAATTTGTACTGAATGAACCGCGTTCGCGTAGCGTGCGCGCCAGCGCTTAGACGCGAAGAACAGGAAGGAAGAGAAAAGAAGAAGTACATAATTTTCTAGCGGGATGGGAGTAATAGCCCGTGTAGACGGGCGCATTTTGTATAGCGGCACCCTTAAGGGTGCCGCTATACAAAATGCGCCACAAAGGCTGTATTCCAGCAAGTCGCTTTCCCGCTATAAAAAGATGGGGCGGGCAAGATGCCCACCCCACAAGAGTTACTAGAAACGCTATAAAAAGATGGGGCGGGCAAGATGCCCACCCCACAAGAGTTACTAGAAACCGCGGGCAAGATGCCCACCCCACAAGAGTTACTAGAAACCGGGTTTCTGGGAAGCTCTCTGGCTCTAAAGTGACGATAATTCCTTGAAACCCGGTTTCTTTGGGCAATTATTGCTTTCTCCACTGCCCCCCTGCTCCCCTGCCCTAATTATTGCTTTCTCCACTGCCCCTCTGCTCCCCTGCCCCTCTGCCCTGTGACATCATCGCACAGATGGCGAGTTTCGCCGTCGCCAAAAGGTTGGCTGGGATTTTGCGACAATTCCCCGTTTGTGCGTAAATAATCTTGTATCCAATCGCAACCAGAGGCAACGATGCCATCGAGCGATCGCACTTTCTCGACATTCCATAACATCACGCTACGATCTTCGCCAGCAGAGGCGAGTTGCTTGCCATCGGGACTAAAAGCCACCTGCCAAATGCCGCCAGTATGGACTTTCAGGGTAGTTAATAAAGTGCCGTCTGGTTGCGACAATTTAATGATGCCATCCCCACTGCCAGCAGCGAGGAGTTTGCCGTCGGGACTAAATGCGACTGTCCGCACTGCATCCTGATGCTCTGCTAAAGTTTTCACCAGAGTTCCATCAAGTCGCCAAAGTTTCACGGTTTTGTCATCGCTGCCACTGGCTAAGAGTTGACCATCAGGACTAAAGGCAATTGACCGAATCACGCTTTGATGGGCTTTAATCGTGTGCAATAACTTACCGTTTTTTGTCCAGAGTTTGATCGTGCCATCCCCACTACAGGAGGCGATGATTTGACCATCAAGACTAAAACTCGCCACCCAAACTCCGGCTTGATGTCCTGTTAATTTTGCCAGTAAAACCGGAGTTTTCCCGGCAACATTCCACAATCCTACCGTGCCATCTCCACTCCCAGAGGCAAGTAAAGTACCATCGGGGCTAAACTGGAGCCTTCTCACTGTCCCTGTATGTCCTGTGAGGGTGGCGAGGAATTTTCCCTCCCTTGTCCAAAGTTGCAGGATGCCATTGGTATTGGCAACAGCCAACCGTTTGCCATCGGGACTAAAGCTGACTCCCATCAAACCTTGATCTGTTTTCCAGCTGCGTAGGATGACACCCAACGTAGCTCTATCCCCAATTTCCCACAGCTTGACGGTTTTATCCATACCAACAGAAGCGAGCATTTGGCTATCGGGACTGAAGGCGATGCCAAAAATCAATGCTTGATGACCATTGAGAGATTTGAGTAACGGGTTGTCAGGTTTCCAAAGTCTGACTGTATTATCCCAAGCTTGAGAAGCAATCGTTTTACCATCGGGACTAAACTCGACATCCATAATCATGGCACTGTGTCCAGCAAAGCTACGCAGGAGTTGGGGATTGTCCCAAGTTTTACCGACGCGCTGCCAAAGTTTCACGGTTTTGTCATCAGATACGGAAGCTAGCTGTGTACCATCGGGACTAAAGGCGACACCGAATACTATGCCGTTGTGTCCTTTCAGGGTAGTCAGGAGAACAGGGATATTTCCGGAAAATTTCCAGAGTTTAATCGTGCCATCTGTAGAAGCAGAGGCGATGGTATCTCCTTGACGGGTAATGGCAATACCCAGGATCGCCCCGGCGTGAGCGGGGATGGTTGCTAACTGTTGACCGTCAACTTGCCAGACTGTGAGATCCCCATTTCCCTTCCCCACCAGGATTTTTCGGCTATCTCGAGTAAATACAACTGCCCAATTTAAAGCCCTACCTAGATTCAAGGTTTTCAGTAGGGTACCATCCCGTCGCCACAGTTTGATTGTGCCATCTTCACTCACAGAAGCCAGAAATTGCTCATTGGGGCTGATATCAATATTATTAATGATGGCTTGATGACCCTTGAAAGTGTGGATTAATGTGCCATCTAGTCGCCACAGTTTGAGAGTGCGATCGCTACTACCGGAAGCAATCAGTTGACCATCTCGACTGAAGACAACGCCACTGACTGATGCTTGATTTCCTTTAAACATTTTCAGCAGTTTACCCTCTCTTGTCCACAGGTTGACGGTATTATCTATGCCTGTTGCTGCGATCTTCTTCCCATCTGGACTAAAGGCGATACCGTAGAGTCCTGACGCAGGTTTGGATAGGCGGTTATATTCATCGGCTCCTAAAATAGCTTGCTGAAGGACTAATTCCACCTGGCTTTTCGTGTCAGCATCCACTTCACCTAACGACAGCATTTTTTTTCTGGCTCGCAAAGCTTCAATTAGGGCATCTAAACGCCGATTAGAGGCAAATAGACCTTCAGAAGAAGATGCCAACGCCTGAATTTCGTTGATTCTGGCAATATTTTCGCTCTGCACTGCTTTCCTATACTGCCAGAAAGCAGTTATTCCTAACCCAGTGGCAATAAATAGAGCCGTACTTAGTGTGGCAATAAATATCTTTTGCCTTTGGGCATTTTTTTGTTCTTCTGCAAGTCTTTTTCCTTCTTCAATCAGTCGCGCCTCTACTTCTTTAATCCGCGCTGCTTCTAATGCCTGTTGTACTTCTTTGCGGTCTAATTCCTCACTCGCTGCTAAAAACTGATAATCCAAATCGCTCAAACTTTTGCCTTGCGCCCAAGCTTGAGCATCCCGCAAAGCTTGTCCCCGTAATAGCCGGGAAGGATCGACTCGATCGGCAGCGACCCAAGCTTCTAATAATTGGGAATAGGGTCGGAGTGCATTTAATTTTCTTTCCACCCATTCCAGGTTAAAAACTGCTTGATAAATCGGGTTTTTCACCTTCAATAATCCTTGACTTTTTACCACCAAACCTGATATTAAAAGTTCGCCTTGTTCGTGGCTTTGGTCAAGGGGTATCTCGACTCCTTGTAAAATTTGCTGATAAATTCCCAACAACCTCCCCGCCCACTTCTCTTTATGCAGCAGGCGGTTGCGAATGGTTTTCAAATGCTCCGGTTCATCCCGATCTTCCCAATTTTCAATCAGCGACGATTTGACTAACTTTTCTACCCAAAAGCTTTCATTGCCCGTAACAATTTCGCTAAAATTAGTCTCGGCTTTTTGGCTAAATTCTATAAGTAGATTACACAGTTTTTGGGTGAGAAATGGTTGCCCGCCTGTCCAAGCTAATATCTCTTGCAAAATCTTCCTTGAGTTCTCAAACCAGGCTTTTAATCCTGGGACTAAAGGTTCCGCTTCTTCCAGGGTAAAGCCTTGCAAATCGATGGCTTTCCCGATATTAAAGGGAGTTCGCTGGCGATTTTGAATCAGATCGCTGGGAGTCGCCACTCCACAAATCACCCAAGTGATGCGATTGTATTCCGGATTTATCTTTCTTTGGTTATAACAAAACCGAATCAGGGCAAAAAAATCATCAACTGGAAAGCCTAAACTGAGGATGCTATCAATTTCATCCAGGAAGATGACGATGTTCTGGTCAGGGATTTGAGCTAATAAAATATCTTCGAGAAAATATCCTAATCGCTGAAGTAAAGATAATTCTTCTTTCTCTTGCCACCAAGATTTGAGCTTAACTTTTTTAAATATACCTAAACCCAGACATAAATCGGTGGCGATTCCTTTATACCATTGCTGGGGCGTAACCATTTCGCTGCCGACGCGAGTCAGATCCACAGTTGTACAGAGAAATCCTTCCTCTTGCAGTCGATATCTGGTGCGGACTGCAAGAGAGGATTTGCCCATCTGACGACAGTTGAGGACGTAACAAAATTCCCCTTGTTTTACGGCTTCATAAAGTTCTGTGTCTGCCTTTCGTTCTACATAACTGGGGTGATCGTTGGCAAGAGAGCCACCAACTTGGTAATAGGAACTGTACATGGGGTGGGGAGGATGGGAGCGGACAAGTTAGTATCAATTTTCACATAATAACGTAAGTTGCTAGTTATCTCTATGCTTGGGGCTAATGGCTAATGGCTAATGGCGAGATTGGTAAAAATCTTATATTAGCAATTAGCAAGCTTGCAAGCTGGCAAGGCCAAAGCTTATAACTAGCAACTTGAGTTAATAGTGACTGGGGATTGGGAAAATGAGGAATTGACTTTTGACTTTTGGTAACTGCTCACCGCAACTGCGTTGCGGTATCGCCAATGGAGGCTCATATCTGACCAGGGAGGAAGCTTGGTAAGGGTTTGAGCCAAATAGGCAAAAATAGAGTATAGTAGCTTCCATGCTCAAGAAAGCTACACTGACCAGCGAACCGATAGAGATAGCCATTGCCGTAGAGAAGATGGCGCAGGCAATGCTGTCGTTAGCAGAATGGCTACTCAAGCAACAGCAGCAGCTACAACAGCAACAAAGAAAACTCCAAGAAAAACAGCAGTTAATAGAACAGCAGCAACAGGAGATTGAACAGTTAAAAGAAGTACTCGACAAGCTAAAAAACCGCAACTCATCAAACAGTTCGACTCCCCCATCAGCAGACCTGCTCAAAAAGCCCAGCGACAAAAGTAAGCGAAAAAAAGGGAAAAAACGCGGCCCCAAATATGACCATCCAGGCAAGACACGCAATGGATTTGGAGATCCGGACAAAATCATTGAGCTAGAACTGGAAACATGTCCGATATGTCAGGCAGCAGTAGATCCAGTGACAGCAGCAAAGAAGAAAGTACAACAAGTAGCCGAACTAATAGAGCAACCCGTAGAAATTAGAGAATATCGTCGTCGCTTATGCCAGTGTAACGATTGTGGCTGGTCGGGATACTCTCAATTACCACCGGTAGTAAGGGAAGGATTCAGCTATGGTGGCAGATTATGTAGTGTGGTTGGTTGGCTAGGATATGGGGGTAACTTGCCTTGGCGAAAACAAGAATATTTCGTGGAACATGTCTTGGGAGTTCCTATCTCTCAAGGGAGTTTAGCCAAGATGCAGCGTTACTTCCAAGAAAGCTGGCAGCCAATCTATCAGCAATGGTTGAGCTACGTGCAACAACCAGGTGTGCGCTGCGTTGATGAAACCACTTACTGTATTGATGGCATTAAGTATTGGTTGTGGGTGGCAACCAGTGACCAAGTTTGTGTACTTTTGTTAGCTCCCACCCGTAGTAGTGCTGAACTAAAACAGCTATTGGGAGAAGATTTTTCTGGCATTCTTAGCAGTGATTGTTTTAGTGCTTACAATCCCCAATCGGCGGCGGCTTGCACAGAAGTGTTTAACCCATCTCGAACGTGACTTGGAAGCGCTCAATACCAGTCGTTTTGAGGAGAATCGTCTCTTCGCTCAAGCTGTGGGTGAGATTTTAGCCACCGCCAGAAGTTGGTATCGCGACTACCATGCTGGTCAATTGAGCCGCTTTCAAATCGCTGGTCAGCGTCCGGTAATTGAGGCTCAATTGCTTGCAGTTTTAAACAATCCACCTGAAAAGGGATGGCCTGCCGATGCCCAAAGATTAGCCAACCGAATTCAACGTTATTGGATAGAATGGTTCACTTTTTTAGACTATCCAGAAGTTAAACCTGACAACAATGATGCTGAACGAGCAATAGTCCGGTGGTCGTGCATCGGAAAGTAACTGGAGGAGCGCGAAGCGATTGGGGCGCGAGGGTTTGTAGCCCAAATGTTTAGCTTTTTAGAAACAGTTCGGTTGCCTGGTGGGGAAGCGATATGCCTCCCTTCCGCTTCGCGATCGCACAATTATATGAGTTACTGTCTTTAGCTGGTCGTAGCCCTCCAGGCTTACAATTCAACTGATCTTTTCATTGAAAGAAATTGAATCAACCAGTTTTCCAAAAACTTCCGTCTTGCTTGTGGCAACTTTTTCTGGAATACCACCTATAACTCTAGTGCGTAGCGAAGTCTGACATCATTGGCAATACCGCAACGCAGTTGCGGTGAGCAGTTACGAAAAAAAGCCACAAAAATCAGCGGTTATGGAAAATATTGAGAAATTGGTTGAAGAACATGACAAACAAAACGGAAGAACTGTTACAAGAATTTCACCCATTGCCGGTGAGCCGAATTTTAGTGATGTCAGAGGTAATCGGCATACTAACGTCAGTGCTAGCAAAACAAGTTAATGAACTCCTCAAGATTGACAGGGAAACCTCAGAAAAAGAAATGGAATTTATTATGAGTTCTGCTGCCCAAAAAGCCGATTCAGCCGTGATGAAATACTCAGTTGAACAAATCATTGAGGAGTTAGAACGTTGGCCTAAAGCAAAAGAAATAGCAAAGGACATGAAAGGCCAAACAAAGGAAGAACTGTTAGAACAATCTTACCCAACGACGGTGACCGAAATTTTAGTGATGTTAAATGTAATAAGTAACCGTTCAGGGGGTGCGCCTGCGGCGCACCACCCCAAGAGGAGTTGTCAGCTAAATATTTTTCAGAGTGTGGCGTCAGCCAATAAGAACTTCATCACAAACAAATTGGCTCAATAGCCAATTTAAGAGCATCAGTTATTCTGAGCAAGGAACTAACTATATTAAGCTAGGTTAAAAATTCAAGCGTCATTTCACGATCATTCGAATTTTGGCAGCTTTGAAGGAGCAGATTTACCTTCACGGGCATTTACAACAGCAGTTGTGATAAACTCCAAGATATTGCGTTGTTGCGATTTAAGTGTAGTAACTACAGTTAGCATTCGTGCCACAAAAGTACTCCCTGCTTTAGTTTGGGAACCAAAACTGGTACGCCGCCATATTACAGCCGGACGAATAGCTCAAAGGGCAGCATTGTTGGTTGGCTCAACACCTGGAGTTGTCACAAATAACCACATCGCACCCTCAACCTTAAGTAGTTGACGACAAGTGCGAACCGTTTTCGCCAAAGGGGTTTTTTCTTTGGATGTAATCTCGTAATCGGCGCCTTGTTGTAACAGTGATACGATCTGGCGACGAATATCTGTGACTAATTCCACAAAATCACCACGAGCAAGAGTTCCATCCCTTACCCTCTGCCATAACTCAAATAACTTTTCTTGTTGTTGGACTAATCTAGTTCCTAATTCTTTTGATACCCCAGGACGTTCCGAGATTTTAATAAATTCTCGTTTCAGATGCCCCCAACACAATTGCCGACGCTCGATGTCTACCCAGTTGTATGCACCATGTCTATCCGAGGTTAAAATTCCGCCAAAATTTTCACCCAAAAGGTTTTGAGCAGCAGTAGTGCAACGAGTCAGTGCCACCTCAAAAAATGTCACGCTTCGGTGTGACCGCTACCCACAACCAAGCTTGTCTGTGTTGAGGATTGCCACCGTCGATATTGGCTTGATTGAAACCTGTTTCATCCGCGGCGACAATTTCTTGCTGCTGGATGTAAACTTTTGCTTCATTCACACAATCGGCAACTGCATTACTCGCTTCCAGCCTTAGTTTGTTTACTGTTCCCAAAGAAATTGAGATGCCAAACAAGTCCGCCAGGGCGCTTTGTACCATGGGGTGGCTGTTACGGTATAATCCACTTAATAATGCTACCGTTGCCACAGTTCTTACACCGTATCGACTTGGGCTGACGTTGTCGGGCAATGTTGCACGAGTCGCAGTTCCACATCGCTCACAAGTCAATTGATGCAGACGATGTTCTATGACTATTGGTTCAATGGGTGGAATCTCAACTATTTGGTGGCGATAGGGGAAAGTATCCTCTCGCTTAAGGCTTTCTCCACAACATCGGCATGTTACTGGATGATGGTCGATCACCGAGCTACATTTTTCTACTGGATATAAGTTGCGGCTTTTCCCCTCATGACCAGGCTGACCACCCCGTTTCTTAGTACTTTTTTTGCGGGATTTCTGGCCTTTTCCTGGTGGGTCACTTGAGGGTGGTGATGATGAGTTTTTTGATGTTTTATTAACTTTTTCTAATAGTTGCTGCTGGAGTGAGAGTAATTCAAGAGCCTGTTGTTCTAATGAGTCAATCCGCTGCGCCATTAACTCCACCATTTTTTTGACGCTGGCTGGAGTTTTCTCCCAATCATCCGGGGGGATTTGCTCTATGATGCTCTTGCGCGGATCTTCCATGAGTCTCAAATTAGCAGAATTGAGCGCTGGTTTTTGAAGCCCACGCAAATACTCTCAAATCTTTACAACCTTGCTTGCCGGGTGGTGCGCCAAAGGCGCACCCCCTGAACGGTTACGTTTCACGAGGATCTAGACCTCAAGAATTTGACCAAACGGAACAAAGCTCATCTGGATGAAACCGGAAAGTTTCTTCCCTATGGTCAGTCTGCCAAGTCTGGACTGAACAAATCCTGGAATGATGCCGCAATAGGAACCTTTTTCAAAACCTTGGAATACATAGCCGAAAAAGCACTGGCTCAGGTGGTGGCAGTCAAACCAAACTACACTTCTCAATTTCTCTCGTATCGAGACGAAAAAGTATTCACGGACTGCGAAATCCGCGAATATTGGCATGAAATTGCACAATTGCTAGTAGATCGCGACATTAAAGCCGCGATTAATATCAAGCGCGTCGGCCTGGGACTGTTCCTGACGATAAACAGCCGTAGCGGGAAGATCAAAGTGTCCCACACTCAGAGTACCGCGATGGAAGTTCTCGTGGGATTCGTTTCGGCGAAACTCGAAAGAGGAGATGCCGAGCTTTGTTAGGGTAATCTTCGGATTGAGTTCGCACTTATATCCCCTAACAATGACAACTCAATATCCATACAGGTGAGGAAATCTAGTCAAGCCAAAAGCGCCACCGCCAAAAGCAAAGATAACTACTAGAGTCGAAAGACAAAAGGGAAAACAGCACGTTGGTAAAGCAGGGGATGGAGAGAAGACGTTTAAACCATTGCCTTGCAAGGCTTGTGTGACAAGGTGAAAGTTAGACTACTTGAAGCCCAATTCTGACGGCATAGGCGATTGCCTATTCCTACAACGTCTAACAGGAATAATCTTTTGTGTGTAGTTTTAAACATTTGAGCAACACAACTTCTTCAAACGATGTCGGCCATCAATGAGACGGCTCAAAGAATGAGTGGGACACCTAAATCACACTATTACGTACCGAGTTGATGAAGCACGGGATGGCCATAGGACGCGAGTCCTATGGCTACAGAGTTCTCATAGTAGTCTGAGGACCCGAAAGCCGTCCACTCAGGCATTGGAGAACAGGTATTCCTCACACTAAAACCAAGAGGTACGCGAGATGCGGGATGCCGAAACGGTTCTTAATGTAATCCTCGACAGAGGCCAACGAGGGTTGCCTCTGGGAAAAGATGTCAAAAGACAACTATTCAACCCGAATTTGTAACTCCGAGCGTACAGTCGCATCTACAAAAATGATGGGGCAATGACGCGAGGAATTACTGAGGAAACTGCTGATGGAATGTCTGTCAAAAAGATTGAGATCCTCATAGAAGATATTCGCTATCAACGCTTTCGATGGACACCAGTACGACGAGTTAACATTCCCAAAAAGAATGGAAAAACTCGACGGCTTGGTGTCCCTACTTGGATAGACAAACTGGTTCAAGAAGTGGTACGCTCGATGCTTGAGGCATACTACGAACCTCAGTTTTCTGACAGCAGTCACGGTTTGGAGCCAGAGCGCGGATGCCACACGGCTTTAACTACTATAGACCGTACCTGGCAAGGAACCAAGTGGTTCATCGAAGGAGACATTCGCGGTTGTTTTGACAACATAGACCATAAAATCTTGATGTCAATACTGCGTGAGAAAATTAAAGATAACCGCTTTCTCAGGCTGATGGAAAATCTGCTCAAAGCAGGTTATTGCGAGCAATGGAAGTATCATTATACTCTCAGTGGTACGCCTCAAGGCGCAATCGTTTCACCCATTCTCGCCAATATTTATCTCGACAAGTTGGATAAGTTTGTCTGGGAGAGTCTAATTCCAGAATATACGCGCGGTCAAAGAAGAGCCGAAAATAAGGAGTATGCCAAACTCCAGAAACTCGCTTGGTACTACAGGAAAACCGGACAAACTTTAAAAGCGCGTGAACTGGAAATAAAATACCAGAAAATGCCTGACAAAGATGTTCGTGACCCTGAGTACAGAAGGCTGTCTTATGTACGCTATGCCGATGACTTTTTACTTGGCTTTATAGGGTCAGTTGCAGAGGCAAAGGAAATCAAGGAAAAACTGAGAACATTCTTAGCTGATAACTTGAAGCTCGATATGTCCTCTGAAAAGACCTTGATTACAAATGCTCAGAAAGGAGCGGCAAAGTTCTTGGGGTACTCGGTCGTTGTTCAACAGTCGGACTTTTGCACACTCAAGGTAGGCGTTCGCTGAACGGCATTATTGGACTGGGAATTCCTACTCGTTTTGTGCAAGAAAAGTGCGCCCAATACAAGAGGAATGGCAAACCCATTCATCGCCCGGAACTGATTAATGATGAGGACTTCACAATCGTCAGCATCTATCAGTCAGAATACAGAGGGTACGTGCAATTCTACAGTCTGGCCCAGAACATCCCATGGCTTTCAAAACTTCAATGGGTCATGTGGCGTTCCCTGATGAAAACACTCGCCTGTAAACACAAAACTAGCGTGGCGAAAATCTGCTCCAAGTACCATAAGACGGTCAAGCTCCCACAAGGTCGGCGCAAATGGGTGGAAATTACCGTCAATAGGGAAGTTGACTTCTCCCCCGCATAAATGACGGGGGATTCTAAGGGTCGGCTCAGCAATGGTCTCTTGACACATTGCTGAGCTTTTCCTTTTTAGAGTTCCAGAGAAAAACCAAAGATGGCGCAGTCAAAAACGCCCTACAGATCTTGGCTAGATCTAAACCTAGCTGTATCTCTACTTTGGTAAACTAAGCGACTCCCTCACGAGAGCCGCTCGTCTTCAAAACCGTGCTTGAGACTTTCGTCTCACACGGCTCCTCAATTGCTTGGGACTTG
The DNA here is from genome assembly GCF_020521235.1 of Microseira wollei NIES-4236. Classification (GTDB taxonomy): domain Bacteria; phylum Cyanobacteriota; class Cyanobacteriia; order Cyanobacteriales; family Aerosakkonemataceae; genus Microseira; species Microseira wollei. The sequence goes on from NZ_BLAY01000044.1 coordinate 52,533, forward strand.
TCCTTGTGTCTACCTCCTTGGCTCCCATCTTGCCTTGTTTTTTCATCGTGGCAGTGTCTGTGAAGTAGCTCTAGATTTTCCATCGAATGCTTCCCACCTTTCGATTTAGGCACTTTATGGTCTTTTTCCCAGATATCTCCTTCTTTGAAAGCTAGTCCGCAGTGGGCGCATTTCCCTTTTTGCCTTTTAAGTAGTTTGGCTACTGTGGGGTCAATTTCTGGGTACTTGCCCATTCTTGTACTCCAGTATGCTGTGTTTCCGTCGTAGGGATAATTTTCACCTTTAACCTTGATGTGTTTCTTTATCTTGGTTTCGCTGTGTTGCCACAGCTTTAAAGGGTTATTATTTTCCCTAGTTGAGAAGACCCAGTTATCTCCGCCGATGGTATGCCAATACTTCTTGACTATCCATCCTCTATTTTTATGGGGATGGCGACGATATGCCCAAGTTCTGAGTTTCAGGTAAAGTTTGTGGTCTAATTCGGAAAAGATTTCCGAGCTTGTGACAGTTGCGTAGTAATTAGTCCACCCTTTTATCACCGGATTGAGTCGGCTGATGAGCGCCGTCTGAGATGATGTTTTGTGGGATTCAATAAGATCTGCCAACTGTTTGTAGTGTTCCCTTACTTTCTCGCTACTTGGTTTGATGAGGGTTTTGTAGCCTAGCTTTTTGCCAAATGCATTTGTCCCCGATTGGTTTTTTCCAACGTATTGTCCGACATAAAACCCCAAGAAGTTAAATCCGGGTTTTTCCCTTTCGTATTCTTGGAGGGTGTGAGCAATTCTGGTTTTACTAGGTTTTAATTCCAGTCCAATGTCTTTTAACCACTCAGCAATGATTTGCTGGCATCTTTGGACTACGGTTATGTCAACGCGCGAGAATCACGAAGTCATCGGCATAACGTATTAGGTTTAGCGCCTTGCGGTTATCCCGCTGGCAACCCTTGAAGGTTTCGGCGTATTGTTTTATCCGTTCTGCCATCCCGTGCAGGGCAATGTTTGCCAATAACGGCGAAATAACTCCGCCCTGTGGCGTACCCTGAGATGTCTCTTGAAACTCCCCAAGGTCTAGTACTCCACTTTTTAACCATGCCTGAATTTGTCGGTTGATGGTGGGAGATTTATTTAGTTTTTTGAGCAGTTTCTTGTGGTCGATTTGGTCGAAGCATTTTGATATATCAGCATCCAACACATACTTTGGTTTCTGATTGATTGCTATAAATATTGCTGCAATCGCATCTTGACATGAACGTCCTGGTCCCAATCCATAGCTGTTGGGTTCAAATCGCGCTTCCCATTCTGGTTCTAGTGCCAGTTTGACTAGCGCTGGCAAGGCGCGGTCGTTCATTGTGGGTATCCCCAAAGGTCGTTTCTCATCCGTTCCTGGCTTGGGTATCCAAACCCGTCGTGTCGGCTTTGCTTTGGAGCTTAATTTCATATTGGCAACCAAGGTGAGACGTTGCTTTGGGGTTAGCTTTTTGATGCCATCCACACCAGCCTTCTTGCGGCCAGTATTGTCTTGTGTCACCGCTTCTAACAACCTACCTAAATCTACTCATGCCGAACAGAATTAGTGCAAGTCCAAGTCAAAGGTGTAACTTCCTCAAGGTAAAAAGAAGCGCGTAATGGCGGATTGCTGATGGCTCGGCTTGCGCTCAACCATAAGCCCTGACCACTTTTCCCCAGTTAGAGTTTGCGACCTTGAGGTATGAGCTATTGGGTTGTAGTATACGATTAATTTGTGTTAGGTGTTTTATGGTTTTCACGCCATCTAAGCCTTAACAACCCGCATTAATCAAGCGTAATTACATTCTACTACCACTGTCAATACAACTCAATCTCATCTGAAGTGAGTAGGTTTAAGGAGAAATAGGTAGGTTTTTTGAAACTGTTTTTACCCCTTCTGACCGCGAGACACTTGGCTGACCAAGACCTGATCAGAGTTTTCTGGAGTCTGCGAACTGCCTTAATGTCACCACGTTGACAGGCTTGATAGATGCGTTTTTGCAACTTGTGGACTCGTCGTTCCAGTTTCTTCCAGGGAATATCCCGCCATTCTGTAGAATATTGGTATTCGAACCCTGTACAGATTGGTATGTCCTTGTCCCATCTCATCCTGTACTTTTGTACGGCTTTAAGCTTATTCATTGCTTGACTCCACCTCTATCTTCCAAACAATCGTGAGTCTGTCAGCATATCCTTGGCATTACCCAAGGCTTTCGCTTTTGACTCAATCCTGCCCCAAGGTTTCCTGGTTTCCCAGATGTTGCGTCAAGGTTGACTACTACCTGAATCGACCTTCAGGAGAGATACCTTGGGGTTACCTCGTTCCGAATGCTCATTGTTTGAGTCTTTAGAGTGGTACTATCCATCGGGTTTATTGGTAGCGCTTGATGGTCAACTGACATTTTGCCATCACCATTACCTTTGCCTTTTGGCTCCAGCCTGTCAGCCTTATTTGGCTGGTCCAACATCACGATGGTTCAGACGTACCTTCACGCTTTCGCATTACTCATGGACTCTTGCTTGATGTGTACCGGATTGGGCTTCCAGTAGGGACACCTTTTCACCCTGCTTTGAGGATTGAAGACCATTCGCTACCCCAAGGGTGATGCTTTCAACGCTGCGCCTGCGCGGTAGGACTTACACCTACATGAGCATTCAGTTGTCAAGGTTCTGTTGGGTTTTATCCCTTCTTTTCCTTGCCCGTCATCCCTGAACTGTTCTAGGGTACTTAGTCCATTTCGACGGAACGAGTCGCACTCGCAAGATGTTTACAGCACCATTGGCATCCGCATTAACAAATTGCCCGTTTTTAGTCTGGTACATACCACGTTTTAACCGCTTCCCGCTCGGCTTCCACCCTTCCGGCTTAGAGCCGAATACAGGCAAGAAGTCGCGCTCCAGAAAACTAGCTTTGCTTGTATAGCTTTCTTCTGTTTCTACGAATCGGATTCCATATTGTTCGCATAATTGCTTGATTCTTTCCTTGAGTCGCGCGGTAGGGATTTGGACAAATTCTTGATTGTTTTTCTTCCCCAGTTCAATGCCGTTTTTATTGCCCTGGTTCCAACCAAACACAACAGTGCCAATACGATGAGTTAAACAACGATTGACAACCAATCTAGCAGCTTTGTTGACAGCATCCCTTATTTGCCGATTTCGCTTTTCAGCAATACGTGCCAACTCATCATTCCAAAATCCTTGTGACTTACCTGACTTCAGAATTGCCACCCGCTTGTTGTAAAACTGATTTAAACTTTTCAGCTTGCGTCCGTCAACAATAAAGCTGATGCCAACATTGCAAACCCTGGTCAGCCAATTGTCTAATCCAGGATCTATTCCTAACGCCCGATCGAGAGCCACATCAGCTTTTATTGATGGCAGCAAGTAGACAAACTCAGCATAAAAGCAGCCATTTCTGGGCAATATCTGTAACTCCTTTATTTCATTTAACTTTAAGTTATACGGCATGGTAACAAAAAAATCCGCTACTTGAAACCAGGTTTTTATCAAGGTTCCGAGCGGTACTCGGATCTATCCATCCTTAAGCTTCAAAGCCTGCTTGGGATAGCTAACTACAGAATAGCCACCTTTCTTTTTGTACTTTGGTGGTTTTGGCTTATCTGCTACATTTCCCGCGATGAAAGCGTTTAGTTCACTAAACGATTTAAACGCTTCAGCTACCGACCTAAGTACCTGCTGTGCAGCTTGAGAATATAAAGCCTGAAAGTGCTTTTTCTACTTTTTTTCTAAGTCATACTTGCCAATTATGCGGCGGCACTTGAACCAAACTTGTCTGGCATGGTAGATGCCACAGTTGGTTAATTTGTTGGCCTCTGAACAAACGAATTCTAATATCGCCGCTAGCTCTTGGTTGGGGTTTAACAGAACTTGCTGGCATCCATACATTTGGTGTCACCCCCTTGCTAGTATCATATCAGATGTCATGCGCCAAATCATGATGAAAACCAAAAAAGTAGAAGTACGGATGAGAGAATACGAGTATAATCAGTTGAGACAAGAAGCCATTCGTAGAGGGATGACTAATTGCGAACTCGTTAGGTCAATCATTGCTAAACTCCCTGAACCTAAGTGAGGGGACAGGCGGGTTAAAACCCGCCACCGGTTTTCATCCCCCCTCTTAGAGGGGGCTTTCAACCTTTGTCTTGGTAAGAAACCACTCGTGGCTCGTTTTGGTGGTCTATCGCTAAAACGTAACCCAAAAGCAACCATTCCAGACCTGCCCTTGACCCGAAAGCCGCCAGAAACAAACGAGCTGATAAAACGGCTCCTTGCGGACGAGTGTGAGGTCTGTGGGGCGAAAGGTGACATTGAAGTTCACCACGTTCGCGCTCTCAAAGACCTCAAGGTAAAGGGAAGGAAGTCTAAACCGCTCTGGATGCAGATTATGTCTGCACGCAGACGGAAGACTTTGATCGTTTGTCGCCAATGCCATGACGCCATCCATGCTGGCAAACCTATTTTTAGGCACATCACGGAATAGGAATACTGGAGAGCCGTGTGCCTGGAAATCTCGCAAGCACGGTTCACCAGGGGGCTAGTCGGAAAAGGAGCCATAGGGAGACCTGGCTGGCTAGCTACCCACTTTTGACCGCATCAACCATAAAGCCCTACTCCAGAAACTAAATCAAAAAGGAAAAGTCAGGCAACAGATTAAAGCTTGGGTGAACTACCACACACTGCCCTAGCGGGTAACCGTTCAGGGGGTGCGCCTGCGGCGCACCCCCTGAAGAGAAATTTGAGCAACGATATTTTTCAGATCTGCGTGCAAGCCAACAAGAACATCAGCACAAAATCTCGTGACTATTGAACCAATTTCCTTACCTCACTTATTGTGAATAAAGGATTAACTATATAAAGCTAGATTAAAAGTTCAAGGAGCATTTTCACGAGTATTTGACTTCTGGAAGTAAAGAAGGAGCAGATTTACCTTCACGAGCATTTGTAACAGCAGTTGTCATAAACTCCAAAATATTACGTTGTTGAGATTTAAGGGTAGTAACTACAGTCAACATTCGTGCCACAAAAGTACTACCTGCTAAAGTTTGGGTACCAAAACTGGTACGCCGCCATATCACAGCTGGACGAATAGCTCTTTCTGCGGCATTGTTGGTTGGCTCAACACCAGGAGTGGTCACAAATAACCACATTGCACTCTCAACCGATAGCAATTGACGGCAAGTACGAACCGTTTTAGCCAAAGGGGTTTTCTCCTTCGACGTAATTTCGTAGTCGGCAGCTTGTTGTAACAGTGATATTATTTGATGACGAATCGGTTTGACTAATTCGACAAAATCACCACAAGCTAGAGTTCCATCCCTGACCCTGTGCCACAACTCGAATAAGTTTTCTTGTTGTTGGACTAATTGCGTTCCTAATTCTTTAGATACCCCAGGACGTTCAGAGATTTTAATAAATTCTCTGCTCAGATGTGCCCAACATAATTGCCGACGTTCTATGTCTACCCAGTTGTACGCACCATGCCTATCCGAAGTTAAAATTCCGCCAAAATCCTCACCCAGAAGATTTTTAGCAGCAGTAGTACAACGAGTCAGTGCAATCTCAAAAAACGTCACTAGGGGGGTGACCGCTACCCACAACCAAGCTTGTCTTTGTTGTGGGTTCCCACCGTCAATATTAGCTTGATTGAAGCTGGTTTCATCCGCTGCGACAATTTCTTGTTGCTGGATATAAAGTTTGGCTTCATCTACACAATCAGCTACTGCATTACTGGCTTCTAGCCTCAGTTTGTTTACTGTTCCCAAGCATATTGAGATTCCAAACAAGTCTGCTTTAGCGCTTTGTACCATCCGGTGGCTGTTACGGTATACTCCACTCAGTAGTGCTACCGTAGCTACAACTCTCTCACCGTATCCACTTGGGTTTACATCCTCTGGCAGGTTGGCGCGAGTGGAAGTTCCGCATCGTTCACAGGTCAATTTGTGCAGGCGATGTTCGATGACTATTGGTTCAATGGGTGGAATCTCAACTATTTGGTGGCGATATGGGTCTTTGTCTTCTCCAAACAGCCTTTCTCCACAACATGAGCATTTTACGGGATGATGCTCTATGACTGTCGTACATTTTTCGATTGGGTATAAGTTCCGGCTTTGGCCTTCATGTCCTGGCTGACCGCCCCTTTTTTTTCCAGTCTTTTTTTTTTATTTGTGACTAAATCCTGGCGGGTCACTTGAGGGTGGGGATGAGGATTTTTTTGATGTTTTATTGACTTTTTCTACTAATTGCTGTTGCGCTTCGACTAATTCAATAGCCTGTTTTTCTAATGTCTCAATGCGCTGCGCCATTAACTCCACCATTTTTTTGACGCTGGCTGGAGTTTTTTCCCAATCATCACGAGGTATCTGCTCTATTATTTTGGGGCTGTGTACTTCCATGAGTCTTACATTACCAGATTTTGGTTCCTATTTTTGACGCCCGTCTTTTTCCCCAAATTCTTTACAACTCCTCTTGGGGTGGTGCGCCGCAGGCGCACCCCCTGAACGGTTACCCTAGCGGGTCAGTGTGTGGCTCTCTCAAATCCCGTAGAGATCTGAGAACTACCATCGCGGTACTACTCGTTAGCGACACTTTGATCTTCCCGCTACGGCTGTTTATCGTCAGGAACAGTCCCAGCCCGACGCGCTTGATATTAATCGCGGCGTTAATGTCGCGATCTACCAGCAATTGTGCAATTTCATCCCAGTATTCGCGGATATTGCAATCGGTGAATACTTTTTCGTCTCGGTACGAAAGAAATTGAGAGGTGTGATTTGGACGGACACCGACTACCTTAGCCCCAGCTTTTCCGGCTATGTATTCCAAGGTTTTGAAGAATGCTCCTATTGCGGCATCATTCCAAGATTTGTTAAGTCCAGACGAAGCCGCTTGACCATTGGGAAGGCATTTCCCGTCTTCATCCTGCTTGGCTTTGTTTCGTTTGGTCAGATTTTTGAGGTCTAGATCCTCATGAAAAAATACCTTCTTACCCGTTCTCACAACTTTGTGAGCCGTTTTGAAGGCGTGATCCTGGCGATATCTAGCAATCCGTTGATGAATTCGTGCTTCACGTTTCGCTAGGAGAGCGACGACGATTGCTCCCTTGCTTTCTAGCAGATTTGCGCTTAGAAACGTTTGCAAGCTTCGATTGAGTCTTTCTGAACGACTTGAGGGACGGTAGTTTTTGACCGTCTGAAAGTGCCAGAAAATCATCTTCATGCAGTACCGCATCCATACCCGTCGAATTGTCCCACGTTGGCACAATTTCATCAGGCATGAAATTTGGAACCATTGAATCTTCAATGCAGAGATTAACGTAGTCGGGTAAGGGAGAGCAAGTCGCCTTGTCTCCCTCCCCTAAGAACCGAACGTGACACTTTCGCATCATTCGGCTCAAGCTCCTGCAAGCTCAACATTTAGACCCTTTCCATGTACCTGTTTAT
>NZ_BLAY01000045.1 GCF_020521235.1 Microseira wollei NIES-4236
TCCCTGGCAGAGCCTGGGAACGAGGGTGGCTGTGCCTGGGAATGGCGTTCCCTGGCAGAGCCTGGGAACGAGGGTGGCTGTGCCTGGGAATGGCGTTCCCTGGCAGAGCCTGGGAACGAGGGTGGCTGTGCCTGGGAATGGCGTTCCCTGGCAGAGCCTGGGAACGAGGGTGGCTCTGCCTGGGAATGGCGTTCCCTGGCAGAGCCTGGGAACGAGGGTGGCTCTGCCTGGGAATGGCGTTCCCTGGCAGAGCCTGGGAACGAGGGTGGCTGTGCCTGGGAACGAGGGTAATGGGTATTGTCTGGTGTTTTAACTTTTAAACAGACGCTTCCTTCTTGGGTAAATTTAATCGCATTAGAAAGCAGGTTAATTAATACTTGGCGTAACTTGAGATCATCGGTTTCAATGTATTGAGGAACTTCAGGCGAACGCTCAAAAATCAACTGCAATCCTTTATTGTTCGCTTTGAGGCGAAACATATCTGACAAACCGTTGAGCAAATCGTAAAGATTGAAGCTAGTTTCGTTGAGGGTGGTACGTCCTGCCTCAATTTTAGATAAATCTAAAACTTGGTTAATTAAAGCGAGCAAGTGTTCGCCGCTGCGGATAATAATGTCGAGATATTTTTTGTGTTCCGGTGCTAGTTTTGGGCTGTTGTTTATGAGTTGAGAAAAGCCCATAATCGCGTTGAGGGGGGTACGCAATTCGTGGCTCATATTCGCCAAAAAGGTGCTTTTGACACGATTGGCGACTTCAGCGGTTTCTAGAGCTTGTTGCAGCGCTGCTTGGGCAAGTTTTCGCTGGCTAATATCTTCAGCTACAGCGATCGCATATTTGGGTTCGCCATCGGGCGATCGCACTAAAGTGCCAATCAGATTTACCCAAATAATCGAGCCATCTTTGCGGATATAACGCTTCTCCATCGTGTAACTATCCATCTCTTTTTCCCACACGCGGCGAACGAGTTCTAGTTCAACATCGAGATCTTCCGGGTAGGTAATATCTTCCCAAGTTCGCTCGAGCATTTCCTCATAGCTGTAACCCACGATGTCGTAAAATGTTTGGTTGATCCGCACAAACTCACCGTCTAAACTCGAATGGCAAATGCCGATGGGCGCTTGCTCAAAAGTGGCGCGAAAGCGTTCTTCACTTTCTCGCAGTTCCAGTTCTGCTTGTTTGATATCGCTGAAATCGCGGGCGACAGCTAAGGCAAATTCGATGCTGCCATCGCAGTTAAATTCAGGCACAATCCGAACTTGATAAAATTTACAGCCAAGGGGTGAGGGAAAATAAAACTCAATCCGCTGTTCTTTCTCCGTCGCGAATACCATTTGCAAAGCGTCTTCCCAAAGCTTGGCAAATTCCAGGGGCATTCCCAACTCTCGATGGCTTTTACCAATAAATGCTTCTGGGGAGATTCCCGTTGCTAATTCTGCGGCTGGATTAACGTATACGTGGCGCAGTTGCCGTTCGAATCGAGCAATTACATCGGGGGAATTTTCCACCAAGGCTTTGAATTCTTGCTCGCGACGATATAAAGCTTCTTGCTTCTGTTTAAGTTCGGTGATGTCGCTGGCTGTTCCCGTCCTGCCGACGATATTGCCCTGTTCGTCCCGCAGCGGCATCGCGTTAAATAACAGGTGAATCGGTTTATTATCTTTGGCTATATGAGTCGTTTCATACTGGAAGATTGACTCTCCTTTCATCAGTTTTTGCTCAACCGCCGCATCTTTAATTCTTTGTTCCACTGTGAGGAAATCTGCGAACGGACGACCGAGCATTTCCATCGGATCGTAACCGTAAATTTGTTTCACCGCTGAGTTGACAAAGGTAAAGCACCCTGAAGCATCCACCGAGAAAATCAAGTCCTGGGATGTTTCAACCAAGTTGCGATATTTTCGCTCGCTGCCAGCAAGTGCCACTTCAGCTTTTTTGCGTTGGGTAATATCCATCACAATTCCCAACAGTTGGATCGCCATTCCAGATTCGTTTAAAACTACTTCTGCCCGCAGGTCAATGTAGCGAATTTCACCATCGGGTCGCACAATCCGTAACTCGTTTTCGTAGGGTATTCCGTGGGCGATCGCGCGCTGTACAATTTCCTGAAAAGTAGCGCGGTCATCGGGATAAATCATCTCCACGATTTGGGGATAAGTCGGTTCGGGTTGTTTAGGATCTAAACCAAATATGCGAAATTTTTCTTCTGACCAGCTAATTTCTCCAGTCAGGATATTAAATTCCCAACTGCCGACATGGGCAACTCGTTGGGCATGGGCAAGATTGGCTTCGCTCTTTTTGAGTTTTTCTTCTGCCAGTTTGCGATCGCTAATGTCGCGAGAAATGCCCACAACCCCGATAATATGACCTTGGGGATCTCGCCAAGGGGATTTCGTGGTTAGCAGCGTCCGCATGATGCCGTGTTGGGGTACGAGTTCTTCATAAGTTAAAGATTCGCCCGTCGTCATAACTTTCTGGTCATCTGCCATTATCTGGCGGGCTACATTTTCGGGAAAAAATGCCGTATCGTCCTGACCAATAATTTCCTCCATTGATTTAGAAAACCAGCGGCTGACTGTAGAATTCGCGACCATATAGCGCCCCTGTTCGTCTTTGACAAACACGACATCGGAGGTACTGTCAATCAGGGAACGCAACATATTGTTGCTTCTTTGAAGTGCTTTTTCTGCCTGGTTTTGTTGGGTAATGTCGTTGGCGATGGAGAGAATGCAGGGAATGTCCCCAATCTGGATCGCCTCTGCCGACACCAGCACCAATCTGATTTCGCCAGACTTGGTGCGAAACTGGCATTTTTGTTTGTAAACACTGCCCGAAGTTTGCAATGCCGCAAGGAAGCACAAGCGTTCTTCTTGATTGACCCAAAAATTGAGTGATTCAGCCGTTTTGCCCAGTACTTCCTCTGGGGTATAGCCCATCATGCTGCAAAAGCTACGGTTAACTTCGATCAAGCAATCTTCTGCCAAGCTGGCGATCGTCATCGGACTGGGACTCGACCAAAAAGCTTTGGCGAATTTTGCTTCCGAAAGGCGCAAAGCTGACTCCGCTATCTTACGCGATCGCACTTCTTGCAGAAGCAAAGCATTTTGATCTTTCAGTTGTTTCGTGAGATATCGCAGTTTTAAATGAACGTTGACCCGAGCAATAATCTCCTCATGTTGCAGCGGTTTGGTTACGTAGTCTACCGCCCCCAAACTCAACCCTTTGACTTTATCCACCGCTTGGTCGAGAGCGCTCATAAAAATTACCGGAATGTCATTCGTTGCTTTTGTTGCTTTCAAGCGGCGGCAGGTTTCAAACCCATCTATCCCCGGCATCAATATATCCAGCAAAATGATATCTGGTAAAACCCTTTGCAGTCTTTGCAGCGCTTTTTCTCCGCTCGTAGCTACCAAAACCTCAAATCCATACTCAATCAGCAAATCTGATAAAACTTTGATGTTAGTCGGTTGGTCGTCTACGATTAAAACTTGCGTCTTCTGCTGTAATTTCATAATCTATTTACCACATCTTATGAAAATTTCTTATTGATTTTAACTAGCTTAATAAAAATATAAAATAAGTTTATTTTTTTATGATATTTTCACTTTCTCAAATCCTGTACGCTTGGATTATGGTATAGTCCAAAAATTTATCCGGCAAGTTTTACGTATAATCTTATACCAGCCAAAAGATGGGCATACAGTCTTGAGATAGCCGCTCAACCAAAAAAGGGCGGGAATCAAGTTTCGGGTAGATATGGCGCGATTAGCCCAGCGATCGCATCATCATCATACTGCGCGGCAAACTGCAATACAGTGCTAGCAAATCGAGCATATTTATAGTTTAACGCTTGCAGCCGATTTGCTTGGCGAATCACTTCCTCAAAGTTACCAATTTGAGCGGCTGCGTACAGGCTAACCAACTCTTCGCCGGGAGGCATTACCAAGTCTTCTGACTCGCTGGTATTAGGATCGATGGGACTGTTTGAGGTGGAAAAAATCCAGGACAGTCCGAGAGAATTCTCTATTTTTTCTAACAATTCCTCTAGTTGGAAAGGTTTAGCAATAAAATCGGTATAGCCGGTTTGTTCGTCCTTCTGGTTCTCCAACTCGAATATCCCACCAGAGATAATCAGGATCGCCGTATGCTCAAAAGCGGGCAACGAACGCAGTTGGCGACACAGATCAAAACCATCCATTCCAGACATCTTTAAATCGGTCACAATCAAATCCGGTTGATGGACAATGGCTTTTTCTAAAGCTGCTTTACCAGAACTAGCTTCAATTAACTCAAAGCCAAGCGGCCGCAAAAGTGCCACTATGATGAAGCGTTCCTCCTCCCTGTCGTCAACGACCAAGATTTTTCGCCTTTTGCCTTCGTAACCCGTCACGATTGATTTGGGTTGTACTGGGGGTGGTGTGGGGTGTGCTTTTACAGAAATCGGCAGTGAGATCTCAAACCAAAACTTACTCCCAACACCCAAACAACTTTCTACTTGGAGAGAACCTCCCATCATCGAGACTAACTTATTGGTGATGCTTAATCCCAGACCCTCACCCGTCGCGAGTTGCGATATCTCGCCCACTTGCTCAAACCGGAGAAATATTCTTTCTAATTGGTCGCTGGCAATGCCTATGCCTGTATCTTCAACTTGAAAGCGAATTTTGGTAATGGGTAATTGGTAATTGGTAATTGGTAATGGATTATAACTTTCGCTATTACCAATTACCTCAATTTTGAAAATAACGCTGCCTTTGTTGGTAAATTTAATCGCATTACTCAACAAATTCATCAAAATTTGACGCAGGCGCTTTTCATCACCATTGACGCAATCGGGAATCTGCCCTTCTGTTTGGTAGGTGAAAAAAATACTTTTTTGTTCGGCTTTGATTTGAATGATTCTTGATAAATTAGCCAGAAAATCAGTCAAATTAAAATCTATCTTAATTAACTCTAGTTTTTGATCTTCAATATTAGACAGATCTAAAATGTCATTAATTAGACTCACCAGGTGAGAACCGCACTGCTGAATCAGGTGAATCCGTTCTTTGTGACGGGGAGTTAGATCTGGCTCGCGCAAAAGAATCTGAGCGTAGCCTAGAATGCCGTTGAGGGCGGTTCGCAGTTCGTGGCTCATGTTAGCCACAAAAGCATTTTTAGCTTGATTGGCGACTTCGGCAGCTTCTTTGGCGGCTTTTAGTTCGGCGGTGCGTTCTGCAACGGTTTGCTCTAGAGATTTATTGAGTGTTTCGAGTTGTTCGTTAAGCAGCTGTAGTGCCTGATTTTTTGCTTCTAGTTGTTGTTCTTGGGTATAGCGACGCAGTGCTTCGCTGACGGTCAAAATCAAGTCGGTTTCGTCCCAAGGTTTGGGAATATAGCGGTAGAGGTTAGCACGATTGACGGCATTGACAATGGCTTGAGTATCCGCTTGTCCGGTTAAAAGAACGGTCATGGTTTTGGGATAGTAAGTATGAACTTGGATCAGCAATTCATCTCCCTTCATCCCCGGCATCATCTGGTCTGAAATTACTAGCGCTACGTCAACATTATTTTCTTGCAACTCTGCGATAATCGCCAGGGCATCTTTGCCGCTGCTAGCAATTGCCATGTAATAATCTTTACCAAAAAATAGCCTTAACTGATCTTGGAGGATCCTTAAGACGATTTCTTCATCATCTACACAAATAATTGCTAGCTGATTCATCAAATTTCCCTATCCTTACCTCCAAATAGACGCGCCGCTGCCGACTTGGCGATCGCGTAAAACACCGGCACGACGTAAAGGCTCAATATCGTAGAAACCAACATCCCGCCCAAGATTGCCATCCCCAAAGAAATGCGGCTAATCGCCCCTGGACCAGTTGTAAATGCCAAGGGCATCGAACCTAATAGGGTAGATAATGCTGTCATCATAATCGGGCGAAAGCGTACTCGTCCCGCCTCTAGCGCTGCTTTGACAATCGGTAATCCTTGGTCGCGCAGTTGATTGGAAAATTCCACCATCAGAATCGAGTTTTTGGTGACGATGCCGATGAGCATAATTAACCCAATCTGACTGTATACATTTAAATTCATTCCCGATAGCTGGAGCGCCACAAACGCTCCCAAAAGCGAAGGCGGTACGGCGAGGAAAATAATCAAAGGATCGAGAAAGCTTTCAAATTGGGCTGCCAAAATTAGGAAAGTAAAGACTAAAGCCAACCCAAAAATAAACAGCGTCGATTGTCCTGCTTCTCTCAACTCTAACGATTGTCCCGCCAAAGCGGTGCGAATTTCTGGGGGTAGTTCTTGCCTTGCCAAATTTTCCAATGCAGCGATCGCCTCCCCTAAAGTGTATCCCGGCGCGGGAGAAGCCGTAATCGTGGCAGCACGCGCGCGGTTAAAGTGATTAATTTGCGGCGGTGTAGTCGAGGGAGTAACCGTTACCAGATTAGTCAAGGGAATTAATTGTCCCTGGTTAGATCTGAGGTAAATTTCCCGAATATCTTGCGGCGTGGCGCGGAACTGCTTTTCTGCCTGGACGACGACTTCATAGCGACGATTTCCCTGATTAAAACTGGTAATTTCCTGCCCGCCTAAAAGTATTTGCAGCGTGCGCGATATTTCCCGCACCGAAACACCTAAATTAGCAGCTTGCTCGCGGTTAATCGTCAAGGTTAATTCTGGTTTATTCAGTTTTAAATCCGTATCGGCATTGACTAATTGGGGCAGTTGTCTGGCTTTTTGGGCTAAATTTTCCGCTGTGGCGGCAAGTGTTTCCAATTCGCTTCCTTGCAATACAAATTGTACCGGCTGACCAAACCCAGACCCAGGTAATGCGGGTGGGTTAATTGGTAACACCAGCGCGTCGGTAATTTGAGAAAACCTACCAAACAATTGACCAATTGTTGCTTGTTGCGATTGTTCGGGTTTGGGACGTTCCGACCAAGGTTGCAATCTGGCAAAAGATATTCCTTGATTGACTTGTCCGACTCCAGTGCCACCGCCGAATGCACCGATAACAAAGTAAGTGCGGATATTGGGGATGGAAGAGAAAATCTTTTCCACTTGCTGCATCACCCCGTCGGTATAGTTAATCGTAACGCCTTGGGGAGCGCGGACGATGGTGAGAATTGAACCTCGGTCTTCGTTGGGTAACAGTTCCGAAGGCAATTGTAGATAAACCCAGGCAGCTAGTCCGATCGATACTAAAAAGCTGAATACGACTGCGGCTTTTAAATGCATCAACAAACGCAGCGATGATGCATAACCATCCCTGACCCGGTCTAAAACCCAATCGAAGGCGTCAAAAAACCATCTTGACCACCAGGGTAATCGGGTTTGCTGGCGCAGCACTCGCGCGCACATCGCCGGCGCCAGAGTTAAGGCGACGACGGTGGAAAATACAACTGCCCCGGCGATAGTAATGGCAAATTCGTTAAATAGGCGTCCCGTGGTTCCCGTGGCGAAACCGACTGGTAAAAATACGGCGATCAAAACAACGGTAGTAGCAATCACTGCAAAGACAACTTCCGATACCGCCGCATAAGTTGCTGGGAAGGGAGCCATCTTTTTTTCTTCCATGTAGCGGACGATATTTTCCAGCACGACGATGGTGTCATCCACGACAATCCCCGTGGAGATGGTGAGGGAAAATAAAGTCAGGGTATTAATGGAAAACCCTAAGGCGAACATCAAGGCAAACGCGCCGATAATCGAGACGGCGATGGTGACGGCGGGAACTAGAGTACCGCGCCAGTCTTTGAGAAAGAGAAAGATTACCAGGACGACGAGAAAGACAGATAGGTAAAGACTGCCCCAAACTTCATCGATCGCCAGTTGGACAAAATTGGAAGTATCGAAGGCAATTTGGTATTCCATCCCGGTGGGAAAAGTCGGGGATATTTCTTGGAATTTGGCTTTAGCGCCGTTGGCGACTTCGATGGTGTTGGCGTTGGAGAGTTTGACGACGCCTAATGCTACCGCAGGTTGACCGTTGAAGCGGACGAAAGAGCGATCGCTTTCGGCGCCAATTTCCGCTCGCCCCACATCTTTGAGCGTGACTTGAGAACCATCAGGATTGCGTTTGATTACCAACGCTTCGTATTCTGGGGGCGTTTGCAGGCGTCCCAGGGTACGGATCGAATATTCCGAACTTTGCCCTTCAATTAAACCTGAAGGAATCTCGACGTTTTCGGCGCGCAGTGCCTGCTCCAGATCCAAAATCGTCAGGTTGCGCGCTGCTAACCGCTGGGTATCGATCCACAAACGCATCGCATAACGACGTTCCCCGCCGATAGTGACGCTACTCACCCCAGGGACGGTTTCTAAAGCGTCCACAACGAAGCGGTCGGCGTAGTCACTTAATTCTAAGGTAGAAAAATTGCTACCGTAGAGAGCAAACCAGATAATCGGGGAAGCATCCCCCGATTGTTTGCGGACAATGGGTGCTTCTGCGTCATCTGGAATATTTCTAGCGGCACGGGCGACGCGATCGCGCACGTCTTGGGCAGCTGATTCGATATCGCGATTGAGTTGAAATTGTACGGTAATGTTGCTAACCGATTCCCGACTTTCGGAACTAAGGGTTTTAATTCCTTCCACACCGTTGAGTTCGGCTTCCAGAATTTCCGTTACTTCTGTTTCTACTACTTGAGGACTCGCACCGGGATAAACCGTGGAAACATTCACCACCGGCGGGTCAATGCTGGGATATTCCTGCACTGGCAGGCGGGTATAACCCACCAACCCTACCAAGACGATGAGCAACGAGCAAACAGAAGCAAAAACGGGGCGCTTGATAAAAAAGTGGGTAAACATGATGGGTCGTGGAGCGTGGGTCGTCCGTCGTGGGTCATATTCCGTTTGTAGTAGGCGCTTTAGCGCCCCCGGGGGCTTGACCGCTTGACCGATTGGCAAAATTTATCTGCCGCAGGAGCGATTGCGAAATGATTTGTGAAGCTTTAGTCGATCCTACGAAAGGGTGCGCCTGATGCCGCAACATCTGACTCACCCTGCCTATTTAATTTTATAATTATTATTCAAGCTTTTCACAATTTTTTCACGCACATGTTCCAGATCCCCCTGTAAATTTAAACTAAGTGCAAATCCCTAATCCGATATGGAGTTACCAAAATTTATACAAGCAGAACAACTAGATTTATCCAACTGCGAAACCGAACCCATTCATACTCCTGGTAACATCCAGCCCCACGGCGTCCTGCTGGTTTTACAAGACCCACAGTTAAAAATTTTACAGGCCAGTCGGAATACCCAGGAGTTTTTGGGGATGCCGGCTCAATCGTTAATTAATCGGGAATTAAGTATTTTATTTGAGGCCGAGCAAATTGATAGGTTAAACTCCTATGCATCGCAGGAAAATATAGAAATTTTTAACCCAATTAAAATATCAATTGAAGTGCATGGGCAACGGGTATTCTTCGAGGGTAATATCCATCGCAATGATGGAGTATTAATTTTGGAATTAGAGCCAGCAAACTCTAACGATACGGAATTACCTTTGGGATTTTACCAGTTAATTAAATCAACAATTTTAAAGCTTAAACAATCTTCAGACTTTCGCGAAACAACAGCAATACTTGCCCAGCAAGTCCGCAAGGTGACCGGGTATGACCGCGTGATGATTTATCAGTTTGAACCCGATGATAGTGGCTTTGTGATTGCAGAAGATAAGCCAGAAGAGCTTGAGCCTTTTTTGGGTTTGCATTACCCGGCTTCAGATATACCTGAATTGGCGAGAAAACTTTATTATAACAATTGGCTCCGGTTAATTGTAGATGTTAATTATCAGCCGGTAGAAATCTTCCCAAAAAATAATCCTATAACTAACGCTCCACTCGATTTGAGCTATTCAATTCTCAGAAGCGTTGCCCCCGTTCACGTGGAATATTTACAAAATATGGGGGTTAGTGCTACGCTATGTATTTCTCTAATCACAAAGAAAAGGCTTTGGGGTTTAATTGTTTGCCATCATTATTCGGCGAGAACCGTGACTTTTAAAATCAGGAAATTTTGCGAATTTTTAGGGCAATTAATGTCGGTAGAAATAGCGTCAAGACAGGAAAGAGAGTCGGAGCGATACCGAGAAAGAATTAAAATAATACAAGATAAGTTAAAGGGGATTTATTGCAGCATTGACCAAGGTAAACTAATAGAATATTTTCAGGAAAATGCCGAAAATTTATTAGAGTTGGTGAATGCCAAAGGGGCAGCAATTTATTTAGAGGATAATTTAACTTTACTTGGTACAACTCCACCGGCACAAGCCGTGGGGGAATTAAAATTTTGGCTGGTGAAATATAGCAGAAAAGAAATATTTTATACGAACCATCTGGCTCAACTTTATTCAAAAGCAAAGGAATTCAAAGACATAGCTAGTGGCTGGCTGGCAATTTCTATTTTTCTCAATCAAACTTCTTATCATATTTTTTGGTTCAGACCTGAGTTGATTCAAACAGTAAACTGGGCAGGAGATCCGGATAAAAATATCTCGGTTGGGTCAGAGGTCAGCGTGCAACTTTCACCGCGAAACTCTTTTCAGTTGTGGAAACAAACCGTAAGAGAAAAATCAATACCCTGGAAACAACTGGAAATTGATGGGGCAATGGAATTAAGGAATACTTTAATGCTAGCGCTTTTAGAGTTTTCTAAAGCGGCGCTGCAAACAGCAGCAGAACGAGCAGAAGTAGCGAACCGAGCCAAAAGTCAATTTCTGGCTAAAATGAGCCACGAACTGCGGACTCCCCTCAACGCAATTTTGGGTTTTACCCAACTCATGACCCGCGATACTTCGCTTTTACCCCAACAGCTAGAGCCATTAAAAATTATTAATCGCAGTGGGGAACATTTGCTCGCTTTAATCAACGATGTTTTGGAAATGTCGAAAATTGAAGCAGGCAGTTTGACACTGAATGAAACCAGCTTTGATTTGTATCAGTTGCTGTTTTATATTGAAGATTTGCTGCGGATAAAAGCTTTAGAAAAAGGGTTGGAGATTGTCTTTAAACGGAAGCCAGAAGTACCTCAATATATCATTACCGATGAAAGTAAGTTGCGTCAAGTTTTGATTAACCTTATAGGTAATGCGATTAAGTTTACTGCTTCTGGTAGCGTAATTGTGCGAGTCAAAGCGGGGATGGAAGATCGCCATTACCCTCGTTCCCAGGCTCTGCCAGGGAACGTGGCTCTGCCAGGGAACGTGGCTCTGCCAGGGAACGTGGCTCTGCCAGGGAACGTGGCTCTGCCAGGGAACGTGGCTCTGCCAGGGAACGTGGCTCTGCCTGAGAACGCCATTAGCAATTACCAATCCTTAATTTTTGAAGTAGAAGATACCGGATCTGGAATTGCTGCCGAAGAACTTGAATCTTTGTTTGACCCCTTCGTGCAAACTGAAACAGGACGCAAGTCAATGGAAGGAACTGGGTTAGGTTTACCCATTAGCCGACAATTTATCAGATTAATGGGAGGAGATATCCAGGTTCGCTCTCAATTGGGTATGGGAACGATTTTTACATTTGATATCAAATTGCGCTTGGCTGATGCGGCTGATGTTGAAACAAATTTAAACGCCAAGCGGGTGATTGGTTTAGCAGCTGGACAACCCGAATATCGCATTATGGTGGTTGAGGATGTAGAGGAGAACCGCCTTTTTTTAGTCAGACTTTTGCAAGCGGTAGGTTTTGACGTGCGTTCAGCTGAAAATGGCATTGAAGCACTTACTTTGTGGGAAACGTGGTCACCCCATCTGATCTTAATGGATATGCTAATGCCCCAGATGGATGGGTATGAAGCGACTCGACGCATTAAAGCGACGCTTAAAGGTCAGGCTACTGGGATTATTGCCTTGACTGCAAATGCTTTTAACGAGGATCGATCGGCTATTTTGCAGGCGGGATGCGACGATTTTATGCGTAAGCCTTTCCAGGAAGAAATACTCTTTGAAAAGATGGCTCATCATTTGCGAGTGCGTTATCTTTATCAACAGGACTCTCCTGGCGCGATCGCAGCCAACCAAAACCCAGATTTACCCTATAGCATCGATGCTGCGTCCTTACGGGTAATGCCCCGCGAATGGGTAGTACAGCTAAACCAAGCTGCACTGGCACTTAATCACGAACGCATTATGGAGCTAGTAGAGCAAATTCCTCAAACCGAAACCAACTTAATTACCACCTTAACAAACTGGGTTGATAACTTTCGCTTAGATATAATCATCAATTTAACAGAAACCGTACTTAAATGAATGAACTTACTGCATCTACATCCCCAGGGGATATTCTCATCGTTGACGATGCTCCAGAAAACCTGCGACTTTTATCAGCAATCCTCAAGACACAAGGATATCAAGTCAGGCAATCGATCAACGGACAACTCGCTTTAAGAGCAGCCCAGTTAAATCCACCGGATTTAATTTTGCTCGATATTAGTATGCCCCAGATGGATGGCTATGAAGTTTGTAAACATTTGAAATCTTCTGAAAAAACTCGCCATATTCCCGTAATATTTATTAGTGCCTTAGATCGCGAAGTCAATAAGGTGAAGGCTTTTGAATTAGGGGGCGTGGACTACATTACCAAGCCGTTTCACCTCAAGGAAGTATTGATGCGCGTGCAGCATCAGATTGCGCTGCATCGGTTACAAAACCAACTGCAAGCCCAAAATTCCCGACTTCAGCAAGAAATTACCGAACGTCAGCGAGCCGAAGAAGAAATTCGCTTTCTCCTAACTACCACCAAAGCGATTAGCAAATCCCCAGATTTTCACGCGGCTTTAAAGATTACCCTGCGCTATATTTGTTTGATGATCGGCTGGGATTGCGGTGAGATTTGGAGTCCTAATAGCGAGGGAACTAAACTCGAAAGCAGTATTTGGTTTGTGAGAGATGCCAAACAAGAAGCCTTGACCCATCCGAGCGAAACTTTTAAATTTGCCCATAACTTTGGACTCCCGGTACGAGTTTGGTCTTCTAAACAGCCTGAATGGATAGAAAATGTTTTAGTCCAAGACATTTCGGCTTTTCTCCGCAGCCAAATGGGGTCTAATATGGAACTAAAAACCGGGTTGGGCATTCCTATTCTTGTAAATGACAGGGTTTTAGCGGTTTTAGTTTTGTTCAAAAAAACTCGCTCTCAAGCGGAACAGCGATTAATTGAGGTGGTGAATACTGTAGCCGCGCATTTGAGCGAGTTTATTCAGCGCAAGAAAATTGAAGCTGAATTGGTTGTAGCTTATAAAGAACTCAAGCGGCTTTAGAGAATTGGTAATTGGTAATTGGTAATTCTCACCCGCACACCTGCTCACTTGCTCACCTGCTCACCTGCGCCTCTGCCCTCTGGCGATCGCTCCTCGCCGGGAAGCGGTACGATGGGAGCGCCGTCCCTCAGTTTTTGAGTGCCGGAGACGATGATTTGAGTTCCTGCTTGCAGTCCAGATACGACTTCGGCTTTGTCGCCTTTGACCAATCCTAATTGAATTGGTTGCCGTTTCGCGACGGGGGTAGGTGCAGGGGACCCGGAATTCTCCCCTGGTGCTTGGTTCCTGGCGACATACACAAAGCGCTCTTCCCCTTGGAAAATTATCGCCGTTGTGGGGATGACTACCGCATTCTGTCGCGAATTCCAAATAATTTTGGCGCGGACAAATTGCCCGTCTCTTAGCTGTCTGCTGGTGTTATCAAATGTCGCTTTGGCGAGGATGGCTTGGGATTGGGTATTGACTTGGGGTGAGATAAAGCCGAGCGGTCCAGTCGCGATCGTTTCCCCTTTTGCTCCTGTTAATTGTACTGACAGACCTGGTCGCAATTGCGACGCTCTTTCTATCGGTATCGAAAGGTGCAAATCCAAGGCTTGGTTCTGAGTCAGAGTAGTTAAGGTATCGCCTTTTCTGAGATATTCTCCCCGCTTCACGGGGATGTCGCCGATGATACCGGCAAACGGGGCGCGCAGGTTGCTGTCTTCCAGGCGCACTTCCGCTGCGCGCACTTGCGCTGCGGCTTGGGCGACTTGGGCTGAGCCTTGGGCAATTTCTTCGGGACGGCTGCCGTTTTGCAGCTGGCGTAGGGCTTGTCGTTCGCGTTCGACGGCGGCTTGGAGGCGATCGATTTCTTCGGGACGGCTGCCGTTTTGTAACTGTCTTAAGGCTTGCTGTGCTTCGGCGACGGTGGCTTCGGCTTGGGCAATTTCCTCGCGCCTAGTGCCTGATAGCAACAAGTTTAAAGCTTGCTGGGCTTCTCTGACTGCGGCTTGTCGTTGGGCAATTTCCCCTGGGGAGGTGCCATTTTGGACTTCTGCCAAACGGCGAGAAGCTTCTTCCAGGCTTGCTTGTGTGGTGCGGTATTCTGCGATTACCTCTTGCAGGCGCTGTTGGGAAATTGCTCCCTGCTGTGCCAAAGATTGATTTGCCTGCAAGCGCTGGCTTGCCAAATCTACCCTTGCTTGGGCTGCTTGTACTTGTGCTTGTGCTTGGGCGATTTGTTGCGGGTTAGATGTTTGCGCCGCCGTTAGCTGGGCTTGTGCTTGGGCCAAACGCGCCCTGGCTTGGGCAATTTCTTCTGGACGAGATCCGGCACGGGCCTCTGCTAAACGGGCTTGTGCTTGGGCTAGACGGGCGCCTGCTTGGGCAATTTCTTCCGGACGAGATCCGGCACGGGCTTCCGAGAGACGCGCTTGGGCTTCGGCTAGACGCGCTTGGGCTTGGGCGATTTCTTCCGGACGGCTACCGACTTGCAATTGTTTGAGGCGAGCTTGGGCCGCGAGTTGATTTGCCCTGGCTTGGACTAATTGGGCGTGCAGTTCCTCGCTTTCCATGCGGGCGATGATATTGCCTGGGCGGACAAAGTCTCCCGCTTTGACTAAGAGTTCGCTCAAGCGCCCGTCAATTTCTGGACGTAACGGTAGAGTGCGCTGGGCTTGCAATGTGCCGACAAATTCAGAACTCTCTTCCCAGCTGCTTGTTTGTACGACTGCCAGCTTGACCGGGACGCCTCTCGGTCCGGATCGTTGAGCCGATGCGGGGGTGGGGGTGCTTTTTGTCTGCCACCACTGCCAAGCAAAACCGCCACCTGCGACTAAAAGAAGCAATGTCAATGCTAATGATACGCCGCGAGTGCGCCCCGTTTTTGGCGCTGGTGGGGGAGTGCGGTCTGTATTTGGTAGGGTGGAAGATTGCTCGAGTTCCTGCTGGTCTGTTTCATCGGCGACGGGTGACCATAACCGTTGTGGAGACCGATCTATATCTGCACTGACCCGATCCTGTTCCAGGAGGGACGGTTTTGCAGATCCATTCACCGAATTGGAGTATTGCTGGCGATCCATCGTTTTTTTTGCTCCAGCCTTGGGGTGTTTTGCTCAACTCAGTACTGATTTTTGAGTAATTAGAAATACTTTATTTAACGCTATTGATATAACTTAACATTCTTAGCATGATAGTATTTGGTGTTTGTAGCCGTCTATCCGTAGGCAGATTTAATTTTAATCGGGGATATAGGTATAAAAAGCCACCTCCTTGCCCGAAGAGCGGGCAAGGGGGTTAAGGGTGAGAAACTGTAACTTGTTTGCTGTACAGATCTGTACATTTATGGTCATTTTGTAAAGGTTTAGGCATAGTCGTAACCATCCCGACGATGAACGGGCGTTAAATATTCCAATTTGATTGACCTCCGTTTTTTGTCGATGACGAACTCACCGTAACCATGAGACATGGGACAGACTCGTGCGGTAAAAGTCCCAAAGTATTTACCTTTTGGGACATCGGCGCGCACAATATCACCTGTGGAAAAACCGTGAATGGGACGCAATGGGCGATGCTTAATCGGATAGCCTTCCTTGTTTGTCTGGCAACGTTGTCTGCCACCGAAACCAGTGGCTTTTACTTTGAGAATTCTGGTTGTCACTAGGAATATAGTTTCAACCACACCCACACAAGCTGCATCAATCCAGTGTGCTTTTGGTAAATTAAATTGCATCCGGTTGAACTTGGTTTGTCCGCCAGTTCCAGTGGTTACAGGTAATTGGAAAGACTTCAAGACATTAAACAGTGCCCATCTGGTAGCGTTGACCGCTGCGGCATCTTTGAGCGGTGTTTTTGCCTGACGCAGCAAGCGGTGCAAAACTTCTGGCTTACTTTTAATAAAGTCTTTGATCTCCTGATTTCCTTTGGCACAGCATTTGTGGCAAGCCAAACAGAGATTTGATATCCGGTCTGAACCACCTTTGGACTTGGGTTGGATATGCTCAATTTCTAGTGGCATATCTTTGGCACCACAGTAAGCGCATTGGCGATTCCATTTCTCCAACAGGTACTCACGGCACTCATAACCTTGTAGAGTTCCCTGTTGATATTGGGTGCCAGAAATTTCTGGATTTTGAATCGCTTGCGTGTCGAACTTGACCAGTTCAAGAACAATCGCACCAATAGGAGCAAACTTTTGTAATCGTTTGACCCAGGTTGTGGTTGTCAGAACGCGATGCTGCAATGATGGAGCCAACCAACCCTGAGGACGAAAGCGGTTGAGAAACCTGGCTTGCCGATAACGAGTATGGCGGTTTCTGCGTCCTCTACGCACTCTAGATCGATGTGCGATCGCATCTTTGATTTGTTGCCCCCGATGCTGTAACTCCATTCCCCAGATCGCATTTTGTTGGTTGGTTACTAACGCTATACCTGTCAACTTTGAGCCTGGATCAATTTTGAGCGTTAGCGGATAAACATTTGGATGATCGATCGCCCGCTTTAAAATCAAAGTGAATGGATAGCGCCGATACACAGCGGCTTTTCCAGATTCTAGTAGTTTACGAGCTTTGGCTGGATGAACTGGATTGAGAGGTGTCAATTTAGCATCGATTAGCAG
This sequence comes from Microseira wollei NIES-4236, assembly GCF_020521235.1. Taxonomy (GTDB): domain Bacteria; phylum Cyanobacteriota; class Cyanobacteriia; order Cyanobacteriales; family Aerosakkonemataceae; genus Microseira; species Microseira wollei. The sequence continues at coordinate 16,844 of NZ_BLAY01000045.1, forward strand.
TGCGTAATTTGACATATTCTGTCAACCTTATTGCTAAGTAATGTTTGCAAGGACAATGATTTAAGAGCTTTTTAGGAAGGCAGCACTACAGCTATAAACCTGTTCGCTGATTACTTAACTGCCTTCGACAGAGGAGGCAGCGCGGTCTTGGGGGAAACCCCCATGAGCGACTGCCGTCATGGTGCTGGCGTTCACACCAAGGTGTCATGACTCAAAAATCGTAGCTTTCGCTGAGTCTGCACGCTCCGACTTGTCCACAAATGACTAGATGTGTCTAGTTTTGGGTAGGTTCTTCGGAGCGGGTGATTTAATTGAGAGCGATCGCTATTTGAGGGGAACGGCATCCACGTCAACGGTTTCGCCGTCTTTCTTGGCGCTAGATGCTTGATCGGAATTTTGAGTTTGACGCAGTTTGACTTGATCGACCAACAGCTGGGATACTTCAGAAACGAGCAGCGTCATCACGACTGCATCGTCAATCCAGCCCAGAATTGGCAAAAAGTCGGGGGCAAGATCGATGGGGCTGAATAAGTAAAGGAAAGTTCCCAAAATCAACCACCAGCGGTATTTGGGATTGCGAATCGTGTTGCGATACCAGTTATAAAAAGATTGGACGATATTGTTCATTGGATTGCCCTCGCAGTTACTTTTAATTGTGGCAAATGGCTTATTTAGTTGCGGGTGTGGATCTCCACACGAGGTTTTGATGGCATTACGATAGAGTAGCTTCTGGAATTTAGTTTGGAGCAAAATTGATTTTTTGTCGTCAGTCTGAGGGATAGGGAGACAGAAAAGAGGACGCTAAGGACGCTAAGGACGCGGGGAATTTTCCACTCTCGGTGTCCTGGCGTCTCAATGTCAGAGCGTCCTCTTCATTAATCTGCCCAACGGTGCTTTTTTCTTTAACTAATGAGGGGTTCGGGGAGCGATAAGTCCCGCGTTCTGAAAGGTCAGCGTCGGGATACATGGACTCCCCGCGTCGATTGAGGGGTACTGCTTCGCCGAAGCAAGCTACGATGCCCCGAAAATCGACATACGATATGCTAATTCTAACATAAAACACAAATCTGTTAGAATATCTATATGTTGAACTTGACCTACAGCTACCGAATCTATCCAGACCTTGACCAGCAAGCAAAAATGCTCGACTGGTTGGAGCAATGCCGTCACGTCTACAACTACGCTCTGGCAGAGCGAAAGGATTGGATCGGTTCGCGCAAGTGTCAGGTCAATGCTTGCAGTATCAGGCAGGAATACATTGTTCCTGCGGACGCTCCCTATCCCGACTACTACAAACAACAAAACGCGCTTACCTTAGCGAAAGAGGATATTCCACAACTCAAAGCAGTTCACTCTCAAGTGTTGCAAGATGCCTTGAAACGACTGGATAAATCGTTCAAGTTCATGCAAGAAAGAGGGTTTGGCTTCCCCCGGTTCAAAAAGTTTGGTCAGTATCGTTCGTTTGTATTTCCGCAGTTCAAGTCGAATCCGGTCAACGGGTTTGAAATCAAACTGCCGAAAATTGGAGCGATGCCCATCAACTTGCATCGACCGATTCCTGAAGGGTTTGAGGTCAAGCAAGTGCGGGTGGTATTCAAGTCGTCGGGTTGGTACGCTCAACTGATTCTGCAAGCGGATGTTTCCGTCCCTGAAGTGATGCCGCATGGTGAACCCATCGGCATTGATTTGGGGCTGGAAAAGTTCTTGGCTGTATCGACGGGAAAACTGGTAGAACGCCCTCGCTTTTTTGTGGACTTGCAAAGCAAGCTTCGATGGCTGCAACGCAAATTGAAAAACAAGAAAAAGGGTTCTGCCAATTACCGAAAAATACAAGCTAAGATTCGCATACTTCATGAACACATTCACAACGTTCGTCGTGAATTCCATTTCTTGACCGCTCACAAGCTTTGCGACATTGCCGGAATGATTTTTGCTGAGGACTTGAACCTCAAGATGACCAGTCGTGGAATGTTGGCGAAGCACTGCCTGGACGCGGCGTGGGGTAGCTTTTTGGAAATTCTCAGTTGGGTTAGCTGGAAGCGTGGTGTTTACTTTGCTAAGGTTGACCCCAACGGAACCAGTCAAACTTGCCCCAACTGTGGAACACACACCGGGAAAAAGGAACTCAGTGAGCGCGTGCATAATTGCGCTGAATGTGGATATAGAACCGACCGAGATGTTGCAGCCGCTCAAGTGGTGATGCAGCGAGGTCTTGTATTTGTAGCCGATGGACAGTCGGTGATACTGCCTGTGGAGGAAGGTTGCGTGCGTACCCCGATGAAGCAGGAAAGCCCTTCTGCGAGGAAGGGAAGCCCGCGCTCTACCCGTTAGGGTGAGCGTCGGGAGGATGTCACGTTGCCCTAAACTGGTAACGGTTCCTGGGGCGATCGCAACGTTGAGTCGGTAATGTAAGGAGGAAACGGAAAGCCGTGAACCTGATTAAAGATTTTTTCGAGAAGGGCGGGCCAGCAATGTGGCCTTTGCTGGTACTGTCGATTTTATCCGTCAGCATCATCTTGGAGCGCTTATGGTTTTGGGCAACAACCCTGACCAAGGAACGCGAAATCGTCAACCGGGTTTTAGAGGCGGCGAGTCATGATTGGCAAGCGGCTAGGGATATTGCCAAACGGGCGACGAATAAACCGATCGGAAGATTTCTGTATGCACCGTTGCGGCTAAACCAACCCGATCCGGAAGTGTTTCGCCTCGCCCTAGAGGCGGCGGCGGATGACGAGTTGGGTGCAATGCGGCGGGGGGACAAAATTTTAGAAGCGATCGTGGCTTTATCGCCGCTGTTGGGTTTGTTTGGTACGGTTTGGGGTTTGATTAATTCGCTGCTTTCGATTAGTAAAAGCCAATTAGGCGTAGCGCCTACGGATGCGGATCCGACATCGGGAATTGGTCGGGCTTTAACCGATACTTCCCTAGGCATTGGCGAAGCGTTGATCAGTACGGCTAGCGGTTTAATTGTGGCGATTACGACTCTGGCATTCTATCGCTTGTTTCAAGTCTTTTTGTTCAACCAAATCAAGATTTTTCGCAAGTCTGGGAATGAGTTAGAGTTACTTTACCGCATGGCTTGGTCTGGTAATGAAAATGGTTATCCTGCCAATAAAAACAGCAATTCGGGAATGTCAAAGCCAAGTGTAGATAGTCCTAGCAGTAATATTGAAAGTGCTGAATAATTTTCACAACTGTCATCTTTCCCTATTTAGACCATGAAAATTAACCTGGATGCCGAATCAGAAGATGTCCGCATTGAAATCGTCCCCCTGATAGATGTTATTTTTTGCGTTTTGACATTCTTTATGCTGGCGACTTTATACTTTGCGCGCTTGCAACTCAACCGTCAGCAAGCGGTTAATGTAGATTTGCCGAAAGCTAGCACCGGCACGACGCCGCAACAACCGGATCGGCTAATTGTCCGCATCGATCCGCCTTATGGTCAAGTTTATGTTGATGATATGGTAAATCCGCCGGAGCCAATTATCTCAAAAGACCAACTGCGAGAAAAATTGCAGCAGTTTCGCGCCGCTAAGCCAGAGGGATTGATGGTTCTTTGGGCTGGCAAAGATGTGCGGTACGAGGATGTAGTTCAGGTGTTGGATCAGATGCGGCAAGTGGGAGGCGATCGCGTCGCACTGGCAACCATACCCGAATCTTTGAACCAATTACCAGGTTCGGGTTCGCTTCCCCCTACGGGTATCCCCGGCTTGCCTGGTGGTGGCGTTAATCCCGCTGTTCCTTATAATCCCTATGGCGTGCCAAATCCAGTTACCCCGTTTAACCCGAATCAGCCCCAATTGCCAGCACAACCAGGCGTTACTCCGGTTCCGCCTGGGGGGAATTTTCCCACCCCACCAGGTACAGGGGTAGCTCCCACACCCACTTTGCCCGGACGCAATTGATTAAAACATTCCGATTAATTGACTGCTTTTGCAGTTTTTTGCTGTAGGGTCGTGTTGGCTTTCCATGGGTTAATTAAGAGGTTTTGAGATGAACCCAGATCTGCTTAGACTTTTACTCACTTGGCTGGCTACAACTGCCAGTTTGCTGATTGTTTCCAGCTTGCCTTTGGGGGTGGAAATAGACAGCTTTCAAAAAGCGCTGCTTTCGGCAGCGGTTTTCGGCGTTTTGAATGCTTTTTTAACCCCAATTTTACAGCTTCTGGCTTTGCCAATCACAATTCTGACTTTGGGTATATTCGCCCTGATCGTCAATGCGATCGTTTTTGGTTTAGCAGCATGGCTCGTAGAAGGGTTTCGCTTGCGTTGGGGTATTTGGAGTGCGCTTTTAGGTTCGATTGCTCTGAGTATCATCAATAGCATCGTTTTTCAAATCGCCCGCGTCCCTCGGTAAGAAATCTAAATGTTCCCGGGAAGTCCTGCAATCAAAGAACCGCCAAGAAGCCAAGAACGCCAAGAAGAGGAATGGAGGGGGTGTCCAAGTCTGTTTGGTATTCCTGCCAAAAGGTAGAGAGGATTTACGCCATTTTGCAGATGGAACCCTTCAATCGATGCGTTACGGTACTTATTGTGGTTGTTTTTACCCCACGCCGATCAGATTTGAGGGGTTTAATATGGATTTCGTCGATATTCTGATTACTTGGTTGGTTACGGCTTCTAGTTTGCTGATTTTGACTAAACTGCCCTTAGGAATTGAAATCGATAACCCTGGCATCGCTTATGTTTCGGCTGCCGTTTTTGGCATTTTAAATACGGTTATCACTTTCTTTACTTTAACGCTGCCGAGTACCCTCACCTTTGGTTTGTACGGATTTTTGATTAAAATTCTCACCCTAGGTTTGTTCTCGTTTTTTATCAACGTTATCGCTTTGACTATTGCCGCTAGATTGGTCACCGGCTTTCGTTTGGAAAAGGGGATTGCTAGTGCTGCTTTCGGCGCCATCGCTCTCTCTTTAATTAGCAGCTTAATCTACACTCTCTTTATCAATCCCAGCCCCCCTCTTGCCTAACTCTCTCCTTCTTTTCCTCCAACTGAGATTTCCTCCCTTGGAGGATTTCTCTTTTGAGCTAAAAGCTTAATTTAGGTCATACCATGCCTAAAGATTGTACCCTATTTTTTATATAACAGGAACTAATCGTTTTTGTCAATTCCTGAAACAACGCATTTTCGTGATTTAATTGAGAATAATTTTTAATCTTTTTTAGTCGCAATAATCTAAAAGCGTGAAAATGGCGTTTTTTACAATTTGTAATATAAAAATTTTTAGTGTTTCGCAACGGTAGAATAGGGAATACAGCGAATAGGATATTTGTGAAACTGATATAGCGGTATTGAGTAGGGGCGGGTTTTACCAGGGATGTTTGGGAAAAATAAATAACTTTAATCAACCCGCCCCGGTTGTTGGGAAAACCGGGTTGCTTTAATTCAAGACCTTGCAAGCGCCTTCTAGGCGTTGCTGTAATAGGGTATTTAAAGCAGCCTGCCGTTGTTTTAAACTAACAATCTGGGGATGTGTGTCGATAAACTTTGTTTTTGCCTCGATTAGTTGAATTTCTAGTTTTTGGGCTTCATTTGTAATGGTTTGGACGCCAGGAAAGACGCCCAAACTGGCAACATCGATGGCTTTTACTTGGCGCTGACGTAACTTGTAACAAGCTGCTTGCTGAGCTTCTTGTTGAGTCCGCGCAACGTACCCGATCGGTCGAGTAGAACCGAAGCAGCTAGCTAAGGCAAGTGAGAAAGAGAAAGTTGCAATGATGAGCCAACGCGGCTTTTGTGGAAACATACGATCGGTTTTGTGAGATAGTCGCATCAAAGAAACCCGGTTTCTTCAACAACACCTTCGTCAAAATCCGACACCCTTAAGGGTGCGGCTATACAAGCAAAGCCCGCGAAGGCGGGCTGTAACAATTTCAGACCGTTATTCAAGCAACCGGGTTTCTAGGTTAAGCCGGAACTTGGATTTTCTGACTACCGGAAAGACCGAAGGCGCTGTGGATGGCTTGCAAGGCGGTGACGCCTTGGTCTTGGTCAACGACGCAGCTGATTTTAATTTCGGAGGTGGCGATCATTTGGATGTTGATTTGGTGTTGGGCGAGGGCTTCAAATAATCGGGCGGCGACACCGGGTTGTCCTTCCATTCCAGTACCGACGGCGCTGACTTTGGCGATCGCATTATCCACGACAACTTCGCCGCAACCGATTTCTTGGATAACGGCTTCCAGGGTATTCTTAGCCGCAGCTGCATCGCCAGAGGCGACGGTAAAGGCAATATCGCGACGGGGAGTACCATCAACGATGCGACAGCGTTGGGATTGAATAATCATATCGACGCTGATATTTTGCTTGGCCAATGCTTGGAATATCTTTGCCGCCATTCCCGGACGATCGGGGACGTAACGAATGGCAATGCGCGCTTGATTGAGGTCGAGGGCGACACCGCGTATTGGGGAAGAGGACGCGGGGAGGTGGGGAGGCGGGGACGCGGGGACTTCTTGACTCGACCCGTCTCCCTGTCTCCCCGTCTGGGCGTCTCTTCGTTTAACGGGGGAACTATTGACATCGAAGGTGGAACAAAGGGCGGTGATGGCGCGATCGCAATCATCGGCATCGACTACGCAGCTGACTTTGACTTCCGAGGTGGAAATCATTTGGATATTTACACCCGCATCTGCGAGGGTAGCGAACATTTGGGCGGCGACGCCGGGGCGTCCGATCATTCCGGCACCGGCGATGCTGACTTTGGCGATTTGTGCATCTACCATTACTTCAGCTGCAGAGGGGATATCGCTGTTACCTCGAAGGACGGGTGCGATCGCCGATGCGACTGCTTCGGCTTTTTTGAGTACGTTTTTGCTAACGGTAAAGGCGATATCGTTAGTAATGCTTTCGTGAATCGACTGAATAATTAAATCCACATCCAAATCTTGGGTGGCAATTTCGCCAAATAAACGTGCCGCTACCCCAGGACGATCTGGTACGCGCAACAGCGCTACTTTTGCTTGATCCGTATCGAATTCCACTGCATCGACTGGGTGAACCAATTCTAAACCTTCGATGGCGCGGGGTTGAAGTGCGGGTGCGACGACTAAAGTACCTGGTTCATCGGTCCAACTCGAACGCACAACCAAAGGTACGCCATAATTGCGAGCAATTTCTACGGCGCGGGGATGCAAAACCTTTGCGCCCAAACTTGCTAATTCCAGCATCTCATCGCAAGTAATTTGATCCATTAATTGGGCGTCTGGTACAAGGCGCGGGTCGGCGGTTAAAATACCCGGAACGTCGGTATAGATTTCGCAGCAGTCTGCACCCAATGCTGCCGCCAAAGCTACCGCAGAAGTATCCGAGCCGCCTCTACCCAAGGTGGTAATTTCTAACTCTTCCGTACAGGTAATGCCTTGAAAACCTGCGACTACGACAACTTTACCGGCATTCAGGTGGCGTTGCATCCGTTCGGTTTCAATGCGTAAAATGCGGGCGCGGGTATGTTCCGCTTCGGTGACGATGCCGACTTGCGCGCCAGTGAGAGAGATTGCGGGTTGTCCTAATTCTTGCAGCGCCATGCTGAGGAGGGCAATCGAAACTTGCTCGCCGGTGGAGAGTAGCATATCCATTTCGCGGCGACTGGGATTAGTAGAGATTTCGTTTGCCAGTTTAACCAACCCGTCGGTAGTTTTGCCCATCGCCGAAACCACGACTACCAGCGAGTTACCCGCAGAGACTGCTTTGAGCACCCGCTGTGCGACGGATTGAATGCGTTCAACCGAACCAACCGACGTACCACCGTATTTTTGGACTATAAGTGCCATAACCTGTTTTTCCCAAGCGCCTCCGTTTCAGAGATGGGTAGAGGCGACCGACCTAATTAAAGGTATCAGACTATTGGGACTAGAATCCGTATGCATTTACATTTTTTTTGATTGCACATAGAACTTACGCCAAGAAACCGGGTGTCTATGAAAGGCAGAAACCCGGTTTCTAGCGCCAAGAAACCGGGTTTCTATGGAAACCCGGTTGCGTAAGTCCTGTGCATAGATGGTGTGCGATCGCTGCTGGCGTAGGTTGGGTTTCGTTCCTCAACCCAACCCAGGCTAAAATTGCGATCAAACCCCAGTTTTTATTAATGCCATGACTGCTGCAATTCCTCAAGTCATTCAGACAGATAGCGTAGAAACTTTACACCATTGGAAACCCGCCACTTGGGAAGATTACGTAGCCTATCGCGATGATACAACTAATGAGAGAATGAGGTTGTTTTTCAACGAAAAGTATCTTTTAGTAATTGATATGGGTTGGGAAGGAATCGACCACGCGACTATCAGCGACCTGTTTACAATACTGATTGCTTTCTGGTTTAGTCAAAATCCAGGCCAAATTTTTAGTTCATTAGGGCGTTGTTTGCTTGAGAAACCTAAAAAGAAAGCAAGTGCGCCCGATTTAGTACTTTACTTAGGTAAAGACTATCCTCGTTGGCAAGAAGGAGAACCGCGTCGAATTGATTTAGATCGGTGGCGAGTTCCGGACTTGGTAGGGGAAATTGCCGATACAAGTTTGGCAACGGATCTGGATGAAAAGAAACATCTGTATGCTGAATTGGGAATTCCTGAATATTGGGTAGTTGATGTCCGAGGTCAACGGTTGTTTGCGTTTCAGTTGCAGGAAGATGGTGAGTATAAAGAATGCACTATTTCTTTAGCGCTGTCGGGATTACCTATTTCTTTATTAGCGCAAACTTTGTCCCGGTTGCAGTCAGAGACAAATGGCACTGCTGCTTTGTGGTTCGCTCAACAAATTACTAATTTAAAGACAGAGTAGGTAGGGGAAAAAGGTGCAATCGGATATCGTCGCTAAGAAACCCGGTTTTTCTAAAAAACCGGGTTTCTGGAACCAGATGCAAAAATGCCATGATAGACTCAATACAGATACACTCCCCCTGGTAAATATGCCCAAGTACCTGACTATCCAAGAAGCACAACAACAGTTAGCAAACTTGCCAAATGAATTGGTAGCTGAACCAGCTATTATTACTCAAGATGGCAAACCCGTGATGGTCGCCATGAGTTTGGAACAGTTTGAATCTCTATTAGACCTCGACAAAAAACAAACTCTTTGACAGGCGAGACGCCTATCCCACAAGAGTTATTGCCGAAGTCTATTGGAAACCATCGATATTATTGCCGAGCGAGAATTTATGGCAGAGTTGCGAGAAGGTATTCGACAAGCAGATGCGGAAGAAACGATTAGTTTAGAACAATTAAAGGCTAAGTTAGGATTTTAACAGCACCAAGTTATCCCGATTGCACAAACCGATGAGGAATAATAGCAATCAAGTGAGAGAATAGGAGCGGGTTTTGGGCGATCGCGCGTTTTTCCTCATACCTGACTCAACATTTCCAAGAACTGTTGCACAATTAGATCTGGTTGTTCGCTGCAAGAGGTGGAGTCGTAGTGCTGGATGATGGGGATACCGTGGGATTGGAGGATGCGATCGCGTTCTTGATCTACCTCACCATCAACCTCAAGAATACCCCACTTGCCCTTGTGGAAGATGAGAAAGTCAGGTTCTTGATTTTCTCTACCTTCAGTAGTTGTAAGCCTTGCTTTAGAATTGGGGAAAAAGAGAACATTGGCGCGATCGAGTGCTTCGGCAATTTTTACTTCTGCTTCTGAGCGAAATTGTAAATCATTCCAGTGATAGAATTGTTCTTCTGAGTTATTCTGAATTTCCTGTTTATCTCCATTTTCAGTTGAGTCAAAATTATCATCACATATGATTGTGCCAGTTAAATCACCTTGACATGAATCGGAATCGCTTAAGTTTAAATTATTAGCACATAGCCTTGCACCACTTAAGTCTGCTACGCTTAATGTTGCTCCAGAAAGATTTGCACCACTGAGATTAACTTCAATTATGTGATTTCGACTGTTTACTTGAGTTTGCCGCAAGTATCGCTTTATAACTGATGGAAGATTGTCTTTTTTAACCTTTTCTCCAAATGCCTGTGATAGCAGCTTCCACAGTTTAGCGCCAGCATCTTTAATATAATCATATTCATATTCGGAGCTTCCGGCAATTTCCTTATAAGACCGTCCTTCCCAAGATTGACGAAACACGAGTTCTTGAACTTTGTTAAGGCGTTGATAGTTTAGGACAATTTCTACAAGCTCTAGAGCTTCGTCAACGGTCATGTGTCAAAATGCCTCAGTCGTGGAATGTTAAGCCGGCGTATGGTTAGTGAAAACCCTTAGAGATGGGATCTATCCCTGGATACATATTTTACCGCAACGGACCGCAAATCTTACTTTTTTATTACTTTTTTATTACTTTTTCTCACCGTCAAAGCTGAGCCAGCATTGCTACCTTGGTCAAAGAAAAATCAATAAACACTTATTCAGCAAATTTGAGTAGTTTTCTATGGAACCTGTATCGCTGACAGCTGGTGCGATCGCCACCCTCGTTTTAACCAAAGCTATTGAAAAGACCGGCGAAAAGCTAGGGGAAAAGGTATTGGAGAAGGGCGGGGAGTTGATGCAACTACTCAAGCGTAAGTCTCCTGATACGGCAAACGCTATTGAACTATCCCAACAGCAGCCATTAGACTACGGTAAGGCTGTTCTTGAGTTAGAAGCAGCCACTCATGACTCCGAAGTTGCCAAAGCAGTCGAGGAATTAGATGCAGAAGTAAAGGCAGACTCAAAACTTGCTCAAGCAGTAGAAGCTTTGGCAAATGCCCTCAAGTCTCAACCGCCAACTGTTCATAATTTCGGGAAAATAGCCGAGGAAATTAAAGAAATTAAAGCGTTTTTCCAGGGAGGTACTTTTACTGGTGACTTCAACTTTTGACTGAAGTCGCCCGATGATCCGGTAAAGCCGCCGACTTTTGATAGCTTTGTCGAAAACATTGCTAGCAAATATCGTTATTTGGAAAATCTACCCCCTCGAATCGCTGATCGGAAATGGGAAGTTTTGAAATCAGCTTCTGCAAAAGATTTTGGGACAATTGAACTAAAAGTCCTTAAGTTAGTTGTTAGCTATTGCTGCTACTTTATGAAAGGTTATCCGACGCCTTCATCCGAATACAGAGAAAGTAGCAAACAAGGTTATTACTCCTTGGCGATAAAGATAGCTCATGAAGGTAAATTAAGGTTAATTGAGCCTAAACTAAGCTCGATCGTTAAAGACCGCATAATGTCTGATATAATCCAAGCAATGGAGTAAAAAAATGAATTTAAAATATCATGTGTCTAGGGATGAAAAACGAAAATTAATTAGGAAATATTTTGAATGTTTAAGGCAGCGAAGCACAACCACTGAATCATTTGCTAAACAAGTTATTGCCGATTTAATTTCTCATTGGAAAGAGAAAAGAGCGCCAAAAGAAGCAATTTGGGCTTATTTTTTAATCCTAGCCTTATTAATTTCACTTGTGATACATCCTTTTTTGACTTTTTTACTAATTATAGCGGCTGTTTTAATCTCGAAGTCAAGAGTGTCACCCAATATAACTCCGCCCGTTTCTGACGAGGAAATCGATCAATGGTTGTTAGAAGATAAAAGAAAACTATTCAAAAAAGCTCCTGATGAATTAGACGTTAAATTAGTAAGTGAGGATGAGAATACACCGGAATTGCTAAATGTAGTAATGAATCAAGACAATCCTATAGAACTTAGTAGTGGATTTGAATTAGAAAATGAGGACAAAGAAAATGATAATAAATTTATAGTAATTTTACGAAGGTTAATAGGAGAAGATTACTTTGTTGAAAAAGGACTAGACGGCAAGACGAGACACAGCATTCATATATTTATGGTGATTTTTTTATGTAGAAACTTCCTGAGTTACTATAAGTGTCATTGGAACTTTATTAGGGGGGTAGCAACTTTAGTTGAAACGGGTGAATATCTCTATGACACAATTGTTTCTGTAAATACCCAGGAATTATCATCGGCAAGCTTATTGGATGGCGACGGAAAAAAGGTAATTTTTAAGAAACTTTTGCAGATTAACACTACAGATGGAAAGGGAATTGAGTTCCCAGCTATATCAGACATAAGAGTGAGTTACGAATCAAGTGGAGAGAACGATATTACAGAAGTCAGAGATGCAGCACATATCATTCGTGAAATGTTAAGAGAAAGACGTATTGACATACAAATAACCAAGCCGTTTGATGCCGATGATTGAGAATGATTGGCGATCGCATAACTCACTTAGCAACATTCTCCGGTTGCTTTTGAAAAGTATTTTGCAGTGCGATCGCATAACTAGAGAATACTAAAATAGGATGCGATCGCATTCTATATTTCCGCTGGGGGATGAAGTCCAGCCATAGCCAATAGACGACGCAAATTAACAACACCCGTTCTGTTCAAACGAAGTGCATTAACTGTAAATCTGCCACAAGGAGTTTTTCCAATAACTTCAGTGAAGTCCTCACTCCAGCTAAAATGCTCTGTCCAAACTTGTTTTCGCGGATTAAACAGAGCCACTTTTTCACCTGTTTCAGGATCGACATCATCAGTTTTGGTATGCTTGTAACCGTTACAACCAAAACAAGCCCAAGCTAAATTTTCTCATGTGGTTTCCCCACCTGCTTGACGGGGTTTTATATGGTCAACTGTAAGACCATCGATAGAGTAATCACCTGGACTCCGGCAATACTCGCAGCAATTTTTTGCTCTTGTTGAAACAGCTTGTTTAATAGCAAATGTAACTCGATCAGATGTCATTCTATATTGTTTCCTCTGATCTAAACTCACTGTTCAAGGTTGCCAAATCAACCTTTCTGATTTTAGCTAATTCAATTAAAGCTCTGACTCGCTCCACATTTAGACTTTCTACCCGTTCTTCATAGGCTAATAATTCATTGTGTTCTCCTGAAGTTAGTTCATCCCATTCAATGCGATCGCGTAAATCATCCAGTCTTTTTTGGTCATCTGGGGGTAGTCGGCGCCCAATGATTTGCAGTAATGCACTTTCTTCAGGAGTTGATGGTTTATCATCTCCTACTTGATTAGCCTTTAAGCACAAAGATTCCAGTAATTCAACGGCTTCAACTAACATTTCTTTTGGCAATTGATCGACCAATTCAATTGCTCTTTGGCGAAGTTCTGTTGGTGTTGTCATATTACACCTCGCTAGTTCATCATTCTCCCATTCTAGCGGTGTCAGAGAACAGTAGGACATTCATTGCGATCGCCTAACTCACGTAACAACATTCTCCGGTCGCTTTTGCAAAGGGTTTTGTTGTGCGATTCCTTCGGATAGCTTCGCTAACGCATCCTTCTCCACTCTAAAACTACCGTAGAGAATCGCAATCTCAAAAATATCTGTATGAATCACAGCTCTTTTGCGGTGTGCATCCTCACCCAGATGAATACCAATTAAATCGGCTAAAGGTTCGCCTACTTCCTCTTCATCATGCACATTCCACCCAATCTCGCGACAGTCTTGAAAGATTAGGGAATAGGGTATGCGATCGCCCATCGGATCGTACAAGCATTCAACTAACACCTCAGCACCCCACATAGAGAATTTTACATTTGTTACGAGGGATGTTAGTTCACCCAAACCGAGCAAATTATAGTCATCTGCCATATTAATTACTCACTATTTCTCCATTCTTTCTACAGCGGATTGCTTTTCGAGTGAGGTACAGCCTTTTGGCGCCTTTTGTGTAGCGGCACCCTTAAGGGTGCCCGCACACTGCTGCCAAGGTGTACCTCATGCGGCTGCAATCGGCTATAATTGATCGCTAAAAATAGCCGGTTCTCTACCACATAACATCTGTTGGAGTTGCTACCCCTGTGCGGAGGCAAAGAAACCGGGTTTCTAGGAAAAATTGTCGCTTTGTAGAGATCGCAGCAAGAAACCCGGTTTCTAGATTGGTTGTAGCGATCGCATTCGCGTTATTGTGCCAGTTGGCAGATTGTCCACTCGGGCGCTGTGGGAACGCCGGTGCGGTATTGTGCGGGAAACGCACGCCATAACTCTCGCTGGGAAAGAACTCTAGCACTTGGTGTCACATCGATGGGGACAGCGGATACCTTCTAACTGAGGTCAAATCAAGGAGTGACACAAACAGCGTCCAAAGGGTGAGCGGGTTTTTTTAATCTAAAACATAGCAGGAAATTCGCTAACCAAAAGCTGTAAACAAGGAGCATCAATCTTATGACAACCGATACCAACATGCCAGTAGTAGCTATTGTCAACGATCTAGAAGCGCTAATCTCAGAAATAGACAATAACCCCGAACTCTCTCCTTGGGTGGTGCGCCTAATACTAAAATCGATTAAAGATAAAGCTAAAAAAATGGCAACCGAGTTTCCGCCTAGACTTACTTCCGTATCCGAAACAGAGAATTCAGAAGTTTTCTCCGATTTACCCTTTCTTAGTACAACAAAAGTCAAGGTTTTGCAACAGCGGCGGTGTGTTTGAACGTGAGGAGAAGGCGAGAAGCGGTGACGCGGAAAGAGTTGTGGAAAAATTAAAAGCGTCCCCGCGTCCCCGCGTCCCCGCGTCCCCGCGTCCCCGCGTCCCCGCGTCCCCGCGTCCCCGCGTCCCCGCGTCCCTATGTCCGGTGCGTCTTCTTCTCCCAAGTGGGGAATGTCGATTTTCTATCCAATTGCGATCGCGGCTACAGATCGGCGAGTACGTTCTTGATAGTGTGAATCTAGCCAGCAAATTGGTAGGGCTTCACCAGAGGTAAAAATTAGCTCTGACTTCAGGAAGGTTTCCGGGTCTTGCAGTTCTTCCCCCGCGTGGTATCGCCCTATAATCTCTTTCGTGCAAGGGTTATAGAGATCATCCACTGTCAGCACTTCTACCAAGTCGCCACTGCGAAAGTGTTTGAGAAACATACCATCTCTCCTTTTATCACTAATAGCTGACCCTATTAGTCACATAGCACATTTTTGCTACCAGAAACATTAATATTTGTCAAGTATATACCTAACCCGTGGGGGGATAGAGTCTGATGTATTCTCTGCGAGCGATCGCGGGAACCATATAAATACCAACCTGCTTGTCTTTTCTGGCCAGCACATTAAGATGGAATAAATTCTGTAAAGAAACATTGCCCGCAGGTTGACAAAAATTAGGTTGTCAGCAGACTCAATCGAAGGAAGGAAGTAGTTGTTATGGTAAATGGCGCAGAAAATCAGTCTCCTCACCACGTAGCGATTATCGGTGGTGGTTTTGGCGGACTTTATGCTGCTAAAGCACTCGGTAACGCACCCGTGCAAGTGACGCTAATCGATAAACGCAACTTTCATTTATTTCAACCGCTGCTTTACCAAGTCGCAACGGGGACATTATCTCCGGCGGATATTTCCTCGCCACTGCGCGCCGTTCTCAGCAACAATAAGAATACCAAAGTGCTGCTGGGAGAAGTCACCGATATCGATCCGGATGCCCAAAAAGTCATCTTGCGCGGCGAAGAAGTAACTTACGATACGTTAATTGTAGCGACGGGTGTGAGCCATCACTACTTTGGCAAAGACGAATGGGAAACCCTTGCACCGGGATTAAAAACAGTAGAAAATGCCTTAGAAATGCGGCGGCGAATTTTCTTGGCGTTTGAAGCAGCAGAAAAAGAAACCGATCCGGAAAAACGACGTGCTTGGTTAACATTTGCGATTGTGGGAGGAGGGCCGACGGGTGTAGAATTAGCGGGAGCGATCGCCGAACTCGCCTACAGTACCCTGAAAAAAGATTTCCGCAACATCGACACGGCGGAAACCAGAATTTTATTGCTGGAAGGCATGGATAGAATTCTGCCACCCTACAAACCAGAATTATCCGCCAAAGCCGCAGCATCGCTCAAAAAATTGGGCGTAACGGTGCTAACAAAGGCGCTAGTTACTAACATTGAAAATCACGTACTGACAGTAAAGCAAGGCGAACAAATCGAACAAATTCCAGCGCGAACGATATTATGGGCAGCAGGGGTCAAAGCATCGCCCATGAGCAAAGTTTTAAACCAACGCACGGGTGTAGAACTCGACCGAGTCGGGCGCGTCATAGTCGAACCAGACCTTAGCATAGCAGGAAATCCCAATATTTTTGTCATTGGCGATTTGGCTAATCTTTCTCAAGACGGGAAACCCTTACCAGGTATAGCACCCGTGGCGATGCAAGAAGGGGAATATGTCGCTAAATTGATCGAACAAAGATTGGCAGGTAAACCAGCACCGCCCTTCCGTTATCTTGATTTTGGTAGCTTAGCAGTCATCGGGCGCAATGCGGCAGTAGTAGATTTGGGTTACGTGCGGTTTACAGGTTTATTAGCGTGGTTGTTTTGGGTATTTATCCACATTTACTATCTGATTGAATTTGACAACAAATTGATAGTAATGATTCAGTGGGGTTGGAACTATTTCACCCGCAAGCGCGGCGCGCGTTTGATCACTGGTAACGAATCCCTGGGAATTGTTGCTGTTGATGTTAACGGCGATTATTACGTGCCAGGGGAAAGTAAATCAACGGTTGAAGTGTAAGCATTTCAACCCGCCCGGAAATAAATTTCCGGATTACTGTAGAGACGTTACATGTAACGTCTCTACAAGTCGTAACGTCTCTACAAATCGGTTAAAACCGACTGAAACCCATGAATTTAGAAACCCGGTTTCTCGCAGAAACCGGGTTTCTGTCATCAAGCACGTGGCGTGAGCGATCGCGTTACTATAAATGTATACCACTTATAATGATATATATGGCAGGAAGGAAAAAATTAGACCGCACCAGTCTGCACGCTAGAGTTGCTCCCAATACGCCGGATAAGCTAAAAGAAATAGCTTTTAAACTTGGCTATATCTACGACGAACAAGGCTCTACCGGACAACTTCTCGACGCGATCGCTGAAGGTAAAATTATTTTGGTTCAGTCGGCTAAAAGTGGTTGACGTTTATTTATAAGTGGTATACGCTTATGAGCGAGGGAAATAAAAACTACCCCTCAACAGGAGGTGAAAACAACGTGACTCAATCTGGAGGTAACGGTCACAAGTCAGAGGTTCAGCCGGAAGAGATCAGGATTTTTGAGCCTGCATATCTGCCAGATCAAAATTCAGAAACCGATGAGCCAATAGGCTATGTTGAAATCGGACTCACAGAAGATGAGGATGAGGGGGAATTCACTCCCGAACTCCCCCCAGAGTTGCGAGATGATGAATCTGAGCAACCACCCAACTAGCGACTAGCTAGAAGCTCCCAAGCTCCAACCTTGGGGGCTTTGACGCTTTGTTGATTACTCAAATTATATCAATGCACGATCTAAGATTAATCGTTCCAGACTATTACCGCATCGTAGAGTGCCGCGAAGGTCGCTGGTTCTTCAAAAAAACGACTCGGTTCTACAACTTGCTGCCAATAGCGGTTGATTTTCAAGATTTAGAGTTGTTGTATGGCATTTCAAAGCAGCAGATTGTGAATGAGATGTTTCGCATGAAAGAAGGTCAGACTGGCTTTTATCTCGCAAACTTAAGGCAAAAGCGATACTACTATTGCGGTATAGATGTTGCGGATATTAAAGCAATGTTGCGCTCTCTTGGCATCGGTCGGGACGATCCGATTGATGATTAATCCATCTTAGGAGGTGAAAAAGCCAAGATGAATTTTTTGGTAAACCAACTCACGCAGTAAATTCGCTTGCTGATTACTAATCGATGCGTGCAAACTCTGCAAAGTCATCCGCACCAGCAAATTTTTTTGCTCGGGTTGAATCCCCAAACGTTGAATCGCTTGTTGCGGGAGTTGATCGTAGTGAGTTTCGCTCAATATCTCGACGGATTCTAAAAGTTCGGCATCTTCTCCCAACGCCTCTACAATTTTTTCGCAGATATCTTCCAACTCGGTATCGAGTCGAGTCACAATCGACATATCTCGACTAATCCTGGGTTGATTTGATACTGGATGATAAGGTTCAAGATTTGTCATTTGGATGGCTATTTTAGGATGGGTGCTTCGCAGCAAGCGAATATCATCCATTCCTTTAACTAACATCGCCAGACGATCTAATCCCCAACCCGTCGCCAATCCCGTATATCCTGGTTGTAATAAACCGGGATGCGCTTCCCCACCTTCTCCCACTTCGATCCAATTTCCATTTACTAACACCTCAATTTCTACACCGTTGCGGGTATAAGGATGCGATGTTTCGTTGAGACGGTAGGATACGCCTGGAAGAATTGCATCGAGAATAGTTTGGATGAGTTTGATTAAATTTTCCCTCGCCAGGTGCTGGCGATCGCTTATCCACCATACATCCATTTGATGAGGTTCCCCGACGTGACGTTTATCCACCACATCCCGCCGATAGCAGATACCGGGATGCACAATTAGTTGTTCGCCTTTGAGGTGGGTGAGTAAGTCTGGAATAATGGCAGTAGTGTGGGTTCTGAGTAACCTACCGTCGTCGAGGTAGCGGGTGTATTTCTGACTTCGCGACAAACTCTGTTGCGGAAAATAAAGCTTGTCGAAGTTATTGGCGACGGTGGTAATAGGGTGAGAACGCCATATCGTTACTTCTGGATAACCGGATGCTTGAAGAGACTCGGCGATTTTATAGACGATGAGATTTATAGCATGTATGCCATTTGCCTGGTTCGTCAAGTCCGGTTTTAAAAGTCCAGGTGGTTCATTTTTCGCCTCTGGTTATGCGTCTTTAACACATTATACTACATTATGTAGTAATGGGCAATCGCCAGCTGGGGTCAGAAACCCGGTTTTTCTAAAAAACCGGGTTTCTAAAGTTTTGAATGGCGAGGGATAAAATACCTAAAATCTTTTTGATATCTCTAATATAATACTCGCTTAGATCGATTGAAACTAATTGCCCTTCCAGTTTAAGAAATTGCCAAATTGTGCCAAGGGTTACGGCTCGATAAATAGTCTTAATTTGATTTCCTTCGCGTTCGTTAAACACCTGTGCAAATCTTTAATTAAGTCATTTAATTTAAAGTCACTATAAGCCATAAATTAAACCTCTTGAAATCAACTACGATTCAAACTATCCCACGCAACACGGGTATCAAATATTGCGTCAAGGTAAAGGCATCAACGCCTAATTCAGTGCGTTCTTTTGCTGCTAAAATTCCGGCTTGAGCGTGCCACCATGCGCCTGTTGCGACTATTTCTGCTATTGGCATTTGTGGGGAAGATGCTTGCGCGAGCAGTCCACCGAGTAGTCCAGTTAACACATCGCCGCTACCGCCACGGGCAAGGGCGGGAGTGCTTTCGGGGATAATATATATAGAACCGGAAGGATTGGCGATCGCAGTCCTAGCTCCTTTCAACAATACCACTGCATTGCTTTGTTGCGAGGCCAGGGAAACCGCTTCTATTCTATCTTTGGTTGGCTCGGCAATATCGGGAAATAAACGTTTGAATTCGCCAGCATGAGGCGTGAGAATTGTAGGTGCTTCTCGCGGGGATAGTTCTAATTGGGCAAGGATATTTAAACCATCGGCATCTAATACTAAAGTGCGATCGCTTTCCAAAACACTTTGCACAACTGGGGTAGCATCGGTAGTTAAACCGGGACCACATGCGATCGCGCTATAGGAGTCCAAGTTTATCCCATCTGGGAGGGATGCGATCGCGCCCGTTTCTGTTTCCGGACAATCTACGATCAAAGCTTCCGGTAAATGGGATACCAACAGCGGTTTTAGCGACGCTGGTACGGCAATTGAAAGCATTCCGACACCGCTTCCCCTTGCACCCAATCCGGTTAAAATTGCTCCCCCAGCATAGCGACGAGAACCGCAAATTAAGAGTAAATGTCCTTGTTTATATTTATGGGTCACTGGCGGACGAACTAAGGGCAAATTAGCGTAAGCATTTGCTTTCGTCACGCGCTGAATTTTGGGCGTTGCGCCCAATACTGCCGCAATATCTGCTAAAGGTATATCAAAACCAATTAATTCTGCTTTGCCGATATATTCCAAAGCTTGGTCTTGCAGAAATGCCTGTTTCCACAACCCCAAACACAAGGTTCGAGTTGCGCGAACTGCCGTTCCCAATACTTCTCCCGTATCCGTATGCAAACCGGAAGGAATATCGATGCTGATGATTGGTTTAGACCATGAATTTAACTTGTTTATGGCATCTGCAACCGAGTCGGAAAGGGGTCTTTCTAACCCAAATCCAAATAACCCATCAATAATGATATCGCAATCTTGCAGCGGTTCAATTTGGTCAAAAAAGGGAATGGTGAGACTGCGTGCATATCTGGCGTGCTGGGATGTTAATTCTTTGAGTTTGGGAAAAGCAAGATAAACCGAAACTTTATAGCCTTGAAAATGCAATTCGCGAGCCACAACTAAAGCATCGCCACCATTATGACCGGGGCCAACTAAAATGCCAATATTTAAAGATTGGTGATTGGTAATTGGTAATTGGTTCTCGCTGCCTTTTAATGGATAGAGTTCCTCAATTCGACGCGCAATTAATCCTGCTACTTTTTCCATTAAAGCTGCAACGGGCATTCCCGCAACAAATACGCGCTCTTCAATTTGGTGCATTTGTTCGGCGGTGACTACAAATTGAGCGATTTTGGATTGGTAATTGTTATTTGAATTATGCACCCCTTTCATTTTTCCCCCTTTCTCCCGATTACCCATTACCCTCGTCACCAGGGATCTGCCTAGTAACGCCATTACCGACTGTAATAAATTTGTGCATTCTCCATACCAAAGTCCTGTAAATAGCGATGCCAGTTTTCGGCGGTTTCTCGGTTGCGAAATGGCCCGACCATGACATACGAGCCATCCGCTTCGTTGCGCCTGGAAATACCTTCTTGACTGCCAAAATCGGGAGCCATTTGTCTTACTTGCGCTTCAACTACGGGCAGTTCTTCTTCGCTGCATGGAATGACTACTGCATAGTAATCATTGTCAACTGAAGCAACGGGTCGGTCATCGCCTACAGCTTCAAATCTAGCCCAACTTTCTTCAAATTCAACGAGATCGACGCGAGGAATAAGGCGGCGATCGCGCAGTCTATTTGCTAAGCGCAGCGCCCGATCTTCGCTGTCAAATATTCCGGCGCGAATCACTGTTCTTCCCCGGTAGCGCACAAAAAAAGCGCTGTCAGTTAATTCCCGCACTTCTCTTAAAATGCGCGGATCGCTGCTAATGACGTAGACAAAAAACTGACGCGCATAACGCCTCGTATCAACCGTAGCAATGTCAGCAATAATGCCTCGGCTTTCCAAATCTCGAAGCCGATCTTCTGCGGTTGAACGGCGTCTGTATATGGCTAATTGAATAACATCTCTTCCTTTAAAGCGTACCCGCGTTGCCGATCTTTCTACTCGTTGAACCGCTTCTAATAAGTTGCGACTATAACGATCCACATAAACTAGATAGCCGTCAATATCGCCTCGCCTTCGCGCCGCTTCTGGGTAGTCGCGTTTGACCGCCGTTGGCGGGACTGACTTGGCGAGGGTGGTGGGGGAAGCGATCGCTATAGTACCCCCTAACAGTAAACCTCCCCAGAAACCCGGTTTCTTGAAGAAACCGGGTTTCTTCACATATGTCGAACGTCCTCTCATGTCCATTCCTTCCTCATCCTCAAATTTTACCCAGTTTGACGCAAATTTTACAGTCAGTGTACTATAAGACATCTCTCAAGAGTTCGCACTTTCAAAAGCTTCCACAACCATCCAAGATTTATCTCAAAGTGTTAACTTAGAAAAAGTTAGTTCTATGGATGTTTAGTTCGAGTCGATTTCAATGCTATGAACAGAGTAGTTGTTGGCCTTTCTGGTGGCGTTGACAGTTCAGTAGCAGCCGCCATTCTCCATCATCAGGGATACGAAGTTGTTGGTTTAACCCTTTGGCTGATGAAGGGGAAAGGTCAATGCTGCTCTGAAGGTATGGTAGATGCTGCGTTTATTTGCGAACAGTTGGGTATCCCCCATCACATCGTCGATAGCCGCGATGTGTTTCAAGCCCATATCGTAGACTATCTCGTCGCCGGATACAGCGACGGCATTACGCCCCTGCCTTGTTCCCAGTGTAACAAGACGGTGAAGTTCGGCCCGATGGTAAAATATGCCCGCGAACAGTTAGGCATCGATAAAATTGCTACGGGTCATTATGCGCGAATTAGTTACAATTCTGACCTCGGTCGCTATCAGTTGCTACGGGCGGTGGATCAAAGTAAAGACCAGTCGTATTTCTTGTACGATTTGACACAAGATTTACTGGCAGCTTCTGTATTTACACTAGGAGAAATGCACAAAACCGAAACGCGGAAAATTGCGGCAGAATTTGGGTTGAAGACTGCGGATAAACCGGAAAGTATGGACTTGTGCTTGGTAGAAGCTAATGGTTCAATGCGCGAGTTTTTGGATAAGTATTTAGCTGCGAAAAAGGGCGATATTGTTGACAGAGAAGGGCGCGTATTGGGTCAGCACGATGGTGTCCATCATTACACGATTGGACAGCGCCGGGGGCTGGGAATTGCGGCGGCGGAAGCTTTGTACGTGATTGGGATCGATGCGGTGAATAATAGGGTAGTGGTGGGCGATCGCACGCATCTCACCCAACCCGAATGCACCGTCTCTCGCGTCAACTGGGTATCGATTGCACCCCCGACTACACCGATTCGCGCCGAAGTCCAAATCCGGTATCGCACGACGCCTGCACCCGTGACGGTGATTCCTTTGATGGACGGGCAAGATGCCCATCCCACAAGAGTGTGGGACGGGCAAGATGCCCATCCCACAAGAGTTAAACTGGTGTTTGACGAACCCCAATTAAGCATTACTCCCGGACAAGCTGCTGTTTGGTACGACGGGGATATCTTGTTAGGTGGCGGAATTATCGAACGGCAAAATTAGCAACAAATTTTGTCTTTGTATGTAGTAGTTATTTCCTTACAGCGGCTTGCAGCCGCGTGAGGGAAAGCGTTATCGCTTCGTTTGTGTAGCGGCAGCATTAATGCTGCCGCTACACAAACGAGAGCCACAAGGGCTGTACCTCATGCGAGTGCAATCCGCTATAATAGTAGAGGCTAAAATGTCGCCGAACAAAATTGAAAACCTCATCCCTGAACAAGAAGCGCTGATTCCAGTATATCGGGAAAAGTGGAGACAAATTGCTCTTTCAAGCAAGCCAATTGATAGGGAAAAAGCGGCTGAAGCGATAAAATCAGCGTATATTGCGATTGGCTATAAGCAGCCTAGAATCCTTTTTTTTGATAGCCCAAGTGCTGCTATAGAAACTATTGTTCATAACAGCGATCTCAAGAGAGAACGGGGAAACAAGCTGGGAAGCCAATTGAGGAGACACTTGGACATCCAATTGTGGAGTCATATCACGTCCTTAAGCAACGGTTGTGTAACTGCTAATAGCTAATCGCTAATGGCTGCTGTCAGGCAATTGGCAATTAGCTATTAGCAATTAGCCATCGATACACTACCGATCTCTCGCGGACATGATATCAACTCAAAAGCCAACTGGACAGTCAACTAGCAAACCAACTCGAAACCCAACTGATGAGTCAACTTTTACTCGAATTGATGAGTCAAGTGGGTAGATAACTCAAGTTGCTAGTTATCTCTCTGGGAGCGGCTAATGGCTAATGGCTAATGGCTAATGTCAGTAAAAATCCAAGATTAGCAAGCTGGCAATTAGCTATTAGCAACGCCCTTGTTTATAACTAGCAACTTGCGTTAGATATTTGGTAAGTCAACTGGGAAACCAACTCGACAGCCAAAATCCCGTTATTTTCGGTCAAGTATCAAGGTGGACGCTATATGATATGTTGGTTAAAAAGTTGGGTCATAATATTTTGACCCGGAAGGATGGGCATGTCGCGGCAGTTTATTTGATTTTTGTATTGCCGTTTTAAATTGCGATGGCGACCAAAATAGATGGGAAAAGTTTCAGTTGCTAGCCAAGGAATGTGGCTGGATATTTCCTTATGAAAATACTTGCCTTGTATGCGATCGCCCAATTAAACTGTCTTTTGATAGCGAACATCGCCTTCACGCTGAAGCAGACCTCGCTATTCAATTTGCTGATGGATTCAGCATGTATGCCAATCACGGTCAAGGCGTATGGTTACCTAAAAAATATGGGAAACTTCACCCAAAACAGTGGCAAGCACAATGGCTTTTAGAAGAAAAGAACGCTGAAGTGAGGCGAGTATTAATTCAGGGAATAGGTGACGAGCGCATCTGCCAAGAGTTGCAAGCAATTGAATTAGATAATTGGCAAGAATACACTTTATTAAAAATAAATGCCGATGTTGATGAAGAGCAAATGTATTTAACGCAAGTTGCTAGTTATCTTTTTAGGTCCCAAGACAGGCTAATGGCTAATAGCTAATGGCTGGTAGACCAGAAAAATATTCCCATCAGCAATTAGCAAGCTGGCGATTAGCAATGCAAGCAACCCACGATAGTTATAACTAGCAACTTGGGTTATTTATTAAAAATGACTTGCCCAAGCACCGGGCATATTCACGCCTTGCGCGTTCCACCTGATATGACATCGGCGAGGGAAGCAATTCGGTGGGTGAATTGGGGCATAGACCCAGAAGAATTTTCCGTGCAAACCTAACTAAGCCATCGCTCGAATTTCCAAAATCTGCTCGTCGCGCATCTCAATAACATCCACCCCTTGGAAAAATTAGAAACCCATTCCTGGCTGATGGTAAGATAAAAAGTTGGTTAAATTAGGCCGCTGCCAGCTTACATCAGCGGTTAACTCGTTCAATCAGTCGCTATTCGCAGAAGAAGGAATCACTTTGAGTCAGCATCTAGACGGCATCCTCCCTCACGGCGGTCACTTAATTAATCGCATTGCTACCCCGCAAGAAAAGCAAGAATTTCTCGCGCAAGCGAATTTCCTGCCCCGCGTCCAACTCGACGAGAGGGCGTTTTCTGACTTGGTGATGATTGCCATTGGCGGTTTTAGTCCGCTGCATGGCTTTATGGAAAAACCAGACTACGAGCAAGTCGTCACCGATATGCGCCTGATCAATGGTCTGCCTTGGTCAATTCCGGTTACCCTGTCGGTAGCGGAAGCAGTGGCAGAACCGTTAAAAGAAGGCAGCTGGGTACGTTTGGACGACCCGAATGGGCGATTTGTCGGCGTTTTAGAATTAACCCAAAAATATCGTTACAACAAAGCTCACGAAGCGGTGAATGTCTACCGCACCGACGATATCAAGCACCCAGGCGTGGAAGTGGTTTATAACCAAGGGTCGATTAATTTAGCCGGACCAGTTTGGCTGCTGGAACGCGACCCCCATCCCCAATTTCCCAAATATCAAATCGACCCGATTGAGTCGCGCCGGATGTTTAAAGAAAAGGGATGGAAAACGATTGTCGGGTTCCAAACGCGCAATCCTATTCACAGAGCGCACGAATATATCCAAAAAGCGGCGATGGAAACCGTGGATGGGTTATTCCTGCATCCGTTGGTGGGCGCGACGAAGGATGATGATATTCCAGCAGATGTGCGGATGCGCTGCTACGAGATTATTCTGGAACACTACTACCCCAAAGACCGGGTAATTCTGGCGATCAATCCTTCGGCGATGCGCTATGCTGGCCCGCGGGAGGCGATTTTCCACGCCATCGTCCGCAAAAATTACGGCTGCACCCACTTTATCGTGGGACGCGACCATGCGGGCGTGGGCGACTACTACGGCACTTATGACGCTCAATATATTTTTGATGAATTTGAGCCAGGGGAAATGGGCATCGTGCCGATGATGTTTGAACACGCCTTCTACTGCAAGATTACCGGGGGGATGGCGACGACGAAAACGAGTCCCAGCACCCCCGAACAGCGGATACACTTGTCGGGAACGAAGGTGCGCGAGATGCTCAGACGGGGAGAACTACCGCCCCCAGAGTTTTCCCGCCCTGAAGTTGCGGCAGAACTAGCAAGAGCAATGCGAGTTCCCACCGAGGTTTAACTTGCTTTTAGTCGTTAGTTGCTAGATTTTAGTGGGTAACGCTCACAAAGAACTCAGATTTATCCAATGAAGCGACGAGCCTTTTTGCAACGAGCTGGTATAGCGCTGGCAGCTATGGGTATTAGCGAGGCTGGTTTATTGCGCTTTACCCGCTACTCCCAAGCGTTAGCGCAAACCAGTTCGCGCAAGTTGGCGCTACTGGTGGGTATTAATCAGTATCCCCAATTGCCCGCGCTTGCGGGTTGCGTCACCGATGTAGAACTGCAACGGGAACTGCTAATTTATCGGTTTGGCTTCCAAGCGCCGGATGTTCTCGTTTTAACCGACGGACAAGCGACGCGACAAAATATCGAAACTGCTTTCATCGAGCATCTGGTTAAACAAGCTAAACCGGGCGATGGGGTAATTTTCCACTTCAGCGGGTATGGTAGCCAACTGGTGGTGACAGGCGAGACGCCTATCCCACAAACGCCTATCCCACAAACGCCTATCCCACAAACGCCTATCCCACAAACAGATACGCCTATCCCACAAACAGATACGCCTATCCCACCAACAGATACAACCCAATTACCCATTACCAATAACCCATTACCAAAAATCCAAAATTGTTTGATTGGGGTTGATGGGTTGCTCTCAACTAAAGATACTTCTGGGGTGAACGTGCTGGCACAAGAGACGCTGTGGTTGTTGTTGCGAAGTCTCCAAACCGATCGCATCGCCACCATCTTAGATACCAGTTTCACTGACCCCAGCCTCAAGGGATTTATCCCACCGTTACTGGGTAATTTACGGATGCGATCGCGCCCGACTCTCCCAGGCAATCAACTCGACGCCAAGGAACTCGCGTTTCAAGCCGAACTCGCTAGCCAAGTCAAAACTAATAGGATTCAAAAATTACTCGGTACTGATAAACCCGGACAACTTTTAGCCGCTTCTGACTCCAACCACGTCGCCACAGAAGTGCAGTGGAACGGTTTCAGCGCCGGGTTATTTACCTACGCCTTAACCCAACATCTCTGGCAGGTAACAGAAGCGACAACCGTTCAGATCAGCATCAGTCGAGTTTCCAGCAGCGTCAAACAAGTTGCAGGCGATCAACAGCAACCTAGCTTGACCTGTCCCCGCGGCGAACAACAAACCCAAACTTATCACCTTTTGCCCGATCTAAACCCAGGCGCAGAGGGTGCAGTCATCGGGGTAGAAGATAGTGGAAAAACTGCATTATTGTGGCTCGCAGGACTCCCCGCCACAATTTTAGAATTCTACGGGATTAATTCTCTTCTAACTGTAGTTTCGCCGCCCAACTCAGACACCGAAAAGACTTTACCAACAACCTTGTTACAGATGCGTTCTCGCGAAGGTTTAAAAGCTAAGGCGCGAATTCTTTCTACTGATGGGGATAAACTACAGCCAGGACAACTCGTACAAGAATCGATTCGAGTTTTACCCCGCAATATTGGTTTAACAGTCGCCCTCGATGCCAGTTTAGAGCGAATCGAGCGCGTAGATGCCACCAGTGCGTTTGCCAACTTGTCTCAAGTCTCGTCAGTTATCGCTGGAGAACAACCCGCAGATTGTTTATTTGGTCGAGTTGAAAATACTGCTGTTTCATCGATTCCCATTCCTCAATATGGTTTGTTCAATTTAGGAAAACAACTGATTCCCAATACCAGAGGGGAACCAGGGGAAGCGATTAAAACAGCAGTGTATCGATTGACACTTAAATTGCGAACCCAACTAGCGGCGAAGTTATTGCGCTTGAGTGGAAATGAAGCATCTTCTCGCTTAGCTGTAAAGGCGACGCTGCAAAGGGTTGATCAAGGGGAACAGATGTTAATGCACAAAGTTACCCGCCTCGCATCGAGGACAAATACCAGTAACGCGGTGTTGTCGATGGGTAATAATGATACAAGTATACTGAAGATTCCCAGGGGGAGCCAGATTCAGTACCGACTGGAGAACGAGAGCTTGCACCCAGTCTACGTGATGTTGGTGGGAATGGATGGTGGGGGGAGTGCGATCGCATTATATCCCCAAAAAAAAGAGAGCTTTGACCTGGTAATTCTTCCCGGAGAATCTATTACCATCCCCCAAATTTCCAATCCCTTCAAATGGATTGTTTCTGAACCCTCTGGACTAGCAGAAACCCACCTGATTTTTAGTCGTGCGCCTTTTATCCAAACACTCGCCGCTTGGGATAGCATGAATCATCCACGAGGAGATCAAAGGCGAATTGCACGCTTATTCAATCCCCTAGAAGTAGCGCGTGCCGTTTTGCAAGACTTGCACCAAGCGAGCGCAGTTACAACCGAGACATTAGGTATTTCTTCTGATAGTTGGGCGATCGATGTCAATGCTTGGGCGACGCTGAGTTTTGTTTATGAAGTTGTTGGTAATGGGTAATGGGTAATGGGTAATTGGTAATAGGAGATTCTGTAGGTTGGGTGAGGTACCTCACCCAACCTACTTTAGGCAATAAATTTAATGACGATTAACTTATATCATGTCCAGTAGCAACGGTTGTGTAACTGCTAATAGCTAATCGCTAATGGCTGCTCTTTTGGCAATTGAAAAGCGAGCAATTAGCAAGCGAGCAATTAGCCATCCATACACTACCGATCTCTCGCGGACATGATATTAAACCAAGGTTCCCTAAAAAAATTTTAGTAAATAATCCGGATTTACAGGCTGAAGTTTGGCAGGATTAATTAGAAGATTGAATTCCTAGGGTGAAGTTTATGAAAACTAAGCAATCATCTTTGAAAAAATTAACAACATTCGGTATAATGGCTTTAGCTGCTACATCCTTATCAATGATGAGTACTACAGCGTTTTCAGTTCCTGCTGTAGCGCAACAAATCAGACCGCGCATTGCCAATCCCAATATTGCCCTAGAGGGAGATTGGACGTTGTTTTGGCGCTCCAACGGCATTACTCATCGCGCTAGGCTATCTATGGATGGTAATTTTGGCACAATGGTCGTGAATGTTCGTCTTCCGAATGGGCGACTGATTGCGGCTCAACAACGGATGACGCTAACGCCTACTTCTAATGGCTTTATTTTACGCGGTAGCAGACCCACTTACCCAGGAACTAGAACTCCCAATCCTAATTACGAACCCGATGAATTTGAGATTCACCCTACTCGTAGCAGTTCTTTAAATGTGAGAAATTGTAGCGCTGGTTTCTGCGTTCCAGTGACGATGCGATCTTTGTAAGGTTATTCCAACCGCCACAGAAACCCGGTTTTTCAAAAAACCAGGTTTCTGACAGCGGATTGCTTTTCGTATGAGGGAAAGCCTTATGGCTTCGTTTGTATAGCGGCAGCATTAATGCTGCCGCTATACAAACGAAGGTGTACCTCATGCGCCTGCAATCGGCTGTATATTAAACCTCCCACTCTTGCTGATGGTAGCCCATATCCCAAAACAAATATTCCATTTTTGAGGTGATGATAAAATGGTGTTTCACTGCTTCTTTTTGCGGTTGTGTTAACCCAAGAGCCAAGTTATCCATAACAGGCAAAACAGCTTTGACAACCGCTTCAAATTCATCGCTGGCATAGGTATCAATCCACTGCTGATATAAAGGATTGACCGACCCTTTTTGCACTAATTCTTTACCAACTTGCCAATAAATCCAATAACAGGGTAAAAACGCACCCACCGCTTCATAATAAGGCAGTCCTAACGCCACCCGTAGCAGATAAGAAGTATAGAGCAAACAGTTAGGAGCAGGGGGGGTATTGTATACCTGTTCTGACGTCAACTGCCACGCTTTAAAAAAGCTATCGTGCATGCTCCGTTCGACTAAAATAGCATTACTGGCATGGTCGCAGAACATCAAAAAATCATCGTCGCTGTCTGCTTTTGCACCTAAAATTGCCAGTCCTCTAGCAAAGTCTTGTAAGTACAAAGCATCTTGGATGGCATAAAAGCGAAAAGCAGATTCATCCAAGGATCCATCGGTTAACCCTTGGACAAAAGGATGAGCCAAAATTTTGCTATAAATCGCTTCAATCGAGAGCCACAAACTATCTGTAAAGTTCATAAAAATGGCTGGCTAATGGCTAATGGCTAATTGGTAATTGGTAATATCATATCCTTAAGCATCGGTAGTCAGGCGGGGCAGGTTTAACGAAATCAGGACTTATAACTGGTTAGTATTACCCGCACCTACAGTATCAAAAACACTTGCACAACCTTTGCTACCGGAGATGATATAATTGCTGATTTTAGATTGATTTTAATCAAATTGGCAATTAGCAATTAGCCATTAGCAATTCCCAATTCCCAACTTTACAAATACTTTTTCAACAACACACCCATCTTTTCCTTGGTCGCTGCTGAAACTTTATCCAAGGGCGTTAAAATTGCATACTTCAACGCCGAATGAGCATCTGAAGCGGGGGGATTTTGGCTGATGCGTCCCACGGTTTCTTGGATGGCTTTTTGGGCGTTAACTGCATTGCGTTGTAAATTGGCAATTACCATTTCTACAGTTACGCTGTCGTGGTCTGGATGCCAGCAATCGTAATCTGTAACTAAGGCTAAAGTTGCATAGGCAATTTCTGCTTCTCTGGCTAACTTTGCTTCGGGTAAATTGGTCATGCCGATAATTGTTGCACCCCAACTGCGATATAAATTCGATTCGGCTTTAGTAGAAAATGCGGGGCCTTCCATACATACATAAGTGCCGCCGCGATGCAAAGTTACGTCTGGTAATTCTAAACTGGCAACCGCATCCGCGACAACGCCAGCCAGATTTTTGCACACCGGATCGCCAAAGGCAATATGCGCCACAATTCCTGAGCCGAAAAAGGTGGAAATTCGATTTTTCGTCCGGTCGATAAATTGATCCGGCACTACCATATCTAGCGGTTTTGCTTCTTCCTTGAGGGAACCCACCGCCGACGCCGAGATTAGATACTCGACGCCCAAACTTTTCATGGCATAAATATTCGCCCGAAATGGTAACTCGGAGGGCAAAAGGGTATGGTTGCGTCCGTGACGTGCGAGGAAGGCAACCCGCGTCCCTTCTAAAGTTCCCAGGATTAAAGCATCGGAAGGCGACCCAAAGGGGGTGTCCACTCGCACTTCTTCCACGTCCTTGAGGGCGTCCATTTTGTAAAGTCCGCTACCGCCGATAATCCCAATTTGTGCTTGAGCCATCTTATAAGCTTTTTTCCACGCTGCAATGCCAAGCTATTGTACCGGGATACTGGA
Organism: Microseira wollei NIES-4236; assembly: GCF_020521235.1. Lineage (GTDB taxonomy): Bacteria > Cyanobacteriota > Cyanobacteriia > Cyanobacteriales > Aerosakkonemataceae > Microseira > Microseira wollei. The sequence goes on from NZ_BLAY01000045.1 coordinate 47,978, forward strand.
TCTGTGGCAAAAGGGAGAGGAAGAGCTCCAGGAGCTCCAGGAGCAGGGGAGCTGGGGAGCTCCAGGAGCAACTTTCTCCACAACTGTCTAATAATTTAATCAGCGATACGGATAAACATTGGTGAGCCGCTGTTCAACTATATTTTTAATTAAATGAATCAGCCAAATCGTCGGGATTTACGCAAAGAAACCGGGTTTCTATGCTCAGATATTGCACCAGGGCTAACACCTTAGTTTCTGGCAAATAGCTAAACTTGAAAGCCTAGATTTTTCGTAAAGAAACAAGGGTTTCCAGGCAGGTTGAGAATGGTGCAAGATGTGAGTATGAAAACTCGTCGCTGGGAAACTAAAGATATGCCTCCCTTCCGCACTCGCGTTCGCTGCCAAGTTACTTTGGTGATAGGCTCGTCGTTAAAAAAGATTTGATTTGACGTAAAATAGAATTTTTACTCATTCCCTCTAGCTGATCGACGATTGCTAAAGCATCGGCGTAGCGTCCTTCAAGGATGCTTTGTCTTAAATCTATCAGTTCTTGCGTCATAATAATTACCAGCACTTATTTTCGCTGACAATTATAGCAATCGCCAATGCCAGTTGATTTTCGCAATACTAACTCAGTCTGGGCTTCCATTTTAGTCGAAACTCTCCAAAGACTGGGATTAACCACCGCCGTTATTTGTCCGGGTTCTCGTTCAACGCCGCTTGCTGTCGCGTTTGCTCAAAATGAAAAAATAGCAGCAATTCCCGTTTTAGACGAGCGTTCGGCAGCATTTTTTGCTCTAGGAATTGCGAAAAAATCTGGGTTACCTGTAGCCGTTGTTTGTACATCTGGAACGGCGGGAGCGAATTTCTATCCAGCAATAATTGAAGCGAGAGAAAGTAGAGTACCTTTGTTAATTTTAACCGCAGATCGCCCCCCAGAATTACGGGATTGTCATTCCGGACAAACGATTGACCAAGTGAAATTATATGGCAATTATCCCAACTGGCAAGCAGAATTAGCCGTACCGTCTCTGGAAATGGGAATGCTGCGATATCTGCGGCAAATAATAGTATATGCTTGGGAGCGATCGCAAATTCCTACCCCCGGTTCCGTCCACCTCAACATCCCCTTCCGCGACCCCCTCGCACCCATTCCCCAATTCGAAGCCCAAACTTTCCAATCTCAGTTAAAAGAAGACTTCTTTACTAGCATTACCCCCATTACCCTCGTTCCCTGGCTCTGCCTGGGAACGCCATTATCCTCGTTCCCTGGCTCTGCCTGGGAACGCCATTACCCACTCCAAGAATGGCTGCAATGTGACAAGGGTATAATTATTGCGGGGGTTGCACAACCTGCAAAAGCCCAGGAATATGTAACAGCGATCGCTTACCTTTCCCAAACCTTAAAATGGCCTGTTCTAGCGGAAGGACTCTCACCTTTAAGAAACTATGCCGACCTCAATCCTTACTTAATTTCCACCTACGATATGATTTTACGTTCGCCACAATTAGCACAACAATTGACGCCAGAAATAGTCATTCAAATCGGAGACTTACCCACGAGTAAAGAACTGCGGGAATGGTTACAAATTACTCAACCAAAACAGTGGATAATTGACCCCAGTCACCACAACCTCGACCCCCTCCACGGTAAAACCACTCACCTGCGACTATCAATCGAACAATTAACCTCTGTCCTCCCCTCGTCGCCGTCCAAGCGAGAGGTTCCATATCTTGATTTGTGGTGTAATTTTGAAGTAAAAGTTAGATCGGCAATTGACCAAAAAATGGCTACCGAAAACGATCTATTTGAATGTAAAATACCTTGGTTACTCTCAGAGATATTGCCATCGGGTACGCCGATTTTTATTGCCAATAGTATGCCCGTGCGAGATGTAGAATTTTTTTGGAAAACCAATAAATCAGCCGTGCAACCATTTTTCAATCGAGGGGCGAATGGAATTGACGGCACTTTATCCACTGCATTAGGAATTGCCCATCAAAACCAAAGTAGCGTCATGCTAACGGGAGATTTAGCTTTGTTGCACGACACGAATGGGTTTTTATTGAAAAACAAATTTGTCGGGCATCTGACGATAATTTTAATTAACAATAACGGCGGCGGCATTTTTGAAATGTTGCCAATTGCCAAGTTCGATCCGCCCTTTGAAGAGTTTTTCGCCACTCCCCAAGATATTGATTTCTCTCAATTGTGCGCTACCTATGGTGTGGAACATCAATTAGTGACTGATTGGGAAAAGTTCAAATATCTGTTAAATCCTCTACCTGTTGGGGGGATGAGGGTGTTAGAATTGCGAACTAACCGGAAGGCAGATGCTAGATGGCGGCAAGATAACTTAAGGAAATTTTCATCTGGCATCGGCTAATCTGGGTTGGTGAAACAATGCGATCGCATTCGAGGCCATCACCTTTGTTTCTTGGTATATCTCTAGTTTAAAATCGACGATTTTTCCTAGAAACAAAGGTGATTTGCGTCAGTCCTGATTCTGATTGTTGACCCCTAAAATTGACTTGGCGTGAGGAGATTTAAGCAAAATGTCGTTAAGTAAAACCCTGTTGAAGTTGTTACCTGCAACTGCTATTGTTATCTTGATCGTAACCGGAGCCATTTTTAGTTCGGCGGATGCGGTTCAGCGATGGGTGAGACTAATCAGCGACAGCGATACTGCCATTTATATCGATGCTGCTTCGATACAAGGTAGAACGCGATCGCGTTTTTATTGGCAGCAGGTTGTTTTCAACCGCCCACAATCGCTTCAACTTTATAGTTTTGGTCCCGCTTCTAGAGTCCCAGTCTACGGATTTATGATCTATAGTTCCGTTGACTGTCGCACCAAAATTACCCGTTTTCGCCGCGTCATAGCCCTTGACAGAAATAACAGAATCATTGTCGAAATTAACCAAGATAACTACGGCAGGTTAGAAAACCTTAATCGTACTCGTTCATCCGCAAGGCACGCAGCAAATTACGCTTGTGCGCGTCAAGGTCGTCGGTAATGAGCCAGCTCAGAAATAGCCCCGAAATAGCCCAGAAATAAATTTCTGGCTAGTCAGTTAAAACTGACTGAAAATCTTTGTAGGGGCACGGCGTCGATAACTTTTGATTTCTAGCAAAAATTGTCTAATGCCGTGCCCCAAAAGCTGATTCGTAACCTGTGTTAACACGCGTAGGGGCACGGCGTCGATAACTTTTGATTTCTAGCAAAAATTGTTTAATGCCGTGCCCCAAAAGCTGATTCGTAACCTGTGTTAACACGCGTAGGGGCACGGCGTCGATAACTTTTGATTTCTAGCAAAAATTGTTTAATGCCGTGCCCCTACAGGCTGAAATTTATTTCAACGCTTGGGTGCAAGATTCAATATTTAACCAGCATTAGGCAAACGAGCTTGCCTAAAAAGTAACTCAGGAATTAACTCCAATCCTTCAAACAATGGATCGGTAAGTTCCATTTCTCCTCTGTAAGTCCGGGGGCGAGCATCTGAATAAAATACTGTGATACTTCTAGCTTGACAATCGACCAACCAAACTCTTAACACTCCTGCCTCTAAATACTCAGTTGCTTTGTCTACCAATTCTCCAAATGTTTGTTTGGGTGAAATCATATCGATGACCAATTCGGGAGCAGTTGGGCAAGCTTGATCCTCCATCCAACCTGCTGGTAAACGTTCGTAGGATACGTAACACAAATCTGGCACTTCTGTCCAATCTCCACCCGTTCGTTTGATATTTATTGCCCGTTTGATAGCGACTTCACCCCTATCTTCGCACCATAAATCGAGGAGTGTAAATAAAGCGCCAGTCACTTTAGAAAGAAAGCGCTGCGGCAGCATTTCTGGTACTGCTTGTTCCTCTACTGGTGGCGGGGGTAGAGATGCTTCGGATGTAAGTTGATTTTCTGTGGTTGTTTCGGTTGCTTCTAATTGAGTGGTTTCCTTCTCTGGTTCATCGACTTGCGTCTGATTTTCGATATCCGTATCCTCAACTTGACTCGTTTGATTTTCTACTTCTATTTGGCTCAAATCTGCTAAATCTGAAACACCATTTTGGGTATTTTCCTCGTCTACTGTTGGGGTTTCTTCAAGTACTTCTATGGTGGCAGGTTCTGTAACCGTGTCGGAAGGAGCTTGTGCGATCGCATCTGTCACAGTCGTTTTGTTTACTTTTGTAAATGGGCTACTTATCGCTCCAATTAACCTACCCCATCCCTGAGAGTTTCCCAACAGCGCCACCATAGCGATACCGCCGAAGTATAAACCAACGACTGCGCCTGCTAAAAGCGTTTGCGTTATCGGATCGGTAGAAGGCGTCAAAACTGCTCCTAAAACCGCTGACCCTAGTAAAACGTATCGCCAACCAGAAAGCATCTGTTTAGCAGATACAATCCCCAACAACCCCAATAAAATTTGAATAACTGGAACTTGAAACGCTAACCCCGTACTCAACAAAAGTAGCAAAACAAATTCAAAATATCGGTCAATTGACCATAACTGCTCTACAACATCCTCCCCGTAGTTCATGAAGAAATTAACCGCCGCTGGAATTAGCAGTAAATAAGCAAATACCAACCCAGCTAAAAACAGAAGGGTAGATCCAGCAACGACGGGTAAAATTAGCCGTCGTTCCCGCCTCGTTAATCCGGGGAGAATAAATTGGATAATTTGGTATAAAATAACCGGAATCGCCACCAATAAGCCGCTGTATCCCGCTACTTTCAGCGAGACAAAAAAGAATTCTCCAGGTGCTAATTGCAGAAACTTGATGCCCCGTGCGGGCGCTTCTAGCAGTTTGACCAGGGGTTTTACAAACAGAAAACACCCAACTGCGCCTACCACTAACGCAATTAAAGAGTAGAATATCCGCTGCCGCAATTCCTCCAAGTGGTCGAATAGGGACATCTCGACATCATCGGGGAGGTCGTCGAGATAGTCTATTGTTGGGTCTGCTAAACCTTCCTCAATTGAGGATTCTACTAGATCTAGAGGCGTCATGGGTTTGCGTTTATCCGAGATTCTTTGCATTATAGAACAGCAAGGGAAAACCCTGCATCAATAGACCAGGGTTTTCCCGTGAGACTTTTAGTCTCACGTTTGATAATTGATGATTTTAGATTTTTATTCAGCGCCCTCAGGTATGCGCTAAAGGGCGTGGTTGTTAAACTGTCGCTAAGTTTTCAAAAGAGAGCCAGTTGCGCTTGGGCTTTTCGGGTTCCGGTAGGTGTTTTTTCAGATATGCCTCCGCCATTTTTTTGGGGTCAATTCCGTTGTAGCGAATTAAATAGTTGATTGCATTTTCGGTTGCACTAAAGCTGCGTGGCATTGAACGTAGAGTGCTTGCCAAAATTTCGTTTTTTCCTTGGACAATGCGACCAATGCAGTCTTGTTCAATTTGCCATCCGCTGCGGGGATTGTATTTTTCTTGCTAGCACCAAACCTCCTACTCGACGCACATCCAGTCCTCGGTGCGCCGCAGGTACATTCCCAATGGGCAGTCGTTTTTGTCAAGCTCTACAGTTTTTTTAGCAGCAGTCAGCGCTTCGTACATGTCTTGGTGCTTGCAGTTTTCACCTGTGTGGCGTCGCCGCATTTGCCAGTCGGGGCATCAGCAGGCATCATAGGAAACTGAATACTGATTGCCATTTTCCAGGTTAAAGCAGATAGCGTACCATTCTTTCATCTCCCACCTGTATTTTTCTTGGGGTGCGGTGGTGTCGGTGGCGGCGGAGGGTGTCAGTTTTTCGATTTCCCCTTCTAGCCTCGTGATTTCGAGGGCAATCTTCCCGATCAAGCTGCGGCAGTTGAGGCGGATAAACGCTGCCAGCTTTTTGGTGAGTGCTGCCAGTTTTTTAGTCAGGTTGGATCTGTTCATGTTATAATAAGAGCAATTTGTTTTTATTGACGGCGCGGTGTTTTTTCACCGTGCTTTTTAGTTTACTTTCTGTAAACAACGGATGTCAAGGGTTGTCAAACCAATTTTTTGTGATATTTTAGTGGTGTAGAGTTATCGATTTTATGGCTCCTGGTTTTTCTCCTACCAATAAAAACAATCTGGTGACCGGCAGATTTGAGCCTGTGCCAGCTCCCTTGTGTTCAAAGATGCGTAGTTTCCGCCTTACTAGAGAGGGGGATGTGGCTTTTATGGCTGCTGCTGCTGATTTTGGTCTTCCCCCTGGTGTCTTGGCTCGGCATATTATTGAAGAGTGGTTAGAGTCTCAAAAAAAAGCCCCCGTTGCTTCCGAGGGTGGGTAAGCAAACTATGGGGATAAACGCTGCCAGTTTTTTAGTCAGCGTTGCCAAGTTTTTGGTGACTTTGTTCAGACTGTTCGTATATAATCAGAGCAGAATTGTTTTGTTTACAGCGGTGCGGTGGTTTTCCATCGCACTTTTTAGTTACTCCATAAATAATACTGTGGGAGTACATAGGAGGTCTGTTTGTGACAGTACCAATTAAGGATTCCCAGTCGGGGAAGTTTAGCAAAGGCCAGTTTTCACGCAAAGGGTTGCAATTCAGGCTGAAGCCTGCCGATCATGATGATTTCATTCGTCTTTGCAGAGAGCGCGATCGCATTCCTGGCGAGTTGCTTAGAGAAATTGTTACTGAGTGGCTGGAAGCTCAAAAAAAGTCCTCCAGTGTGGTGGTGGGGGATGAGAAAATTACTCAGCGATTTACCTAAGTTGCATTCGTGATTTCGAGGGCAATCTTCCGGATCAGACTGCGGCAGTTGAGGCGGATAAACCCTGCCAGTTTCTTGGCAAGGGCTGCCAGTTTTTTGGCAAGGTTTGTCAGAGTCATATTAAGCTTGATCAAGCCCCGAGCGCGGCCTGCTAGTATTACTGCCTTCATGTTTATCATAGAGATGAAGTATTTTTGTTTGCCCTACGGTGGTTTCTCCACCGTACTTTTTATTTGAGCCATAGGCGCTTGTGGGCATCAATAGTCTGCTGTGGTTTTTTTGGTATACTTGGGGGGTAGGGTTTGGGGTTAGGCATGGCGGTTCCTTTTAAGGATGCCCAGAGTGGGCGCTTTACAAAAGGGCAGTTTGCGAGAAAGCACTTTTCTGTAAGGCTGAAGCCTAAATACGATGAGGCTTTCCGCCAAATTTGCATTGAGCGCGATCGCATACCTGCCGAGTTAATCCGCGAGATTATTCAAGATTGGATAGAAGCTCAAAAAAAAGCCACTTCGTAATAGTAAAGAAGCATTGAGTCAGCATATCGCTTCCCCCAGTCGCAACGCAGCTTTTGCCGTTAAAACCCAGAAACCCGGTTTTTCCAAAAAACCGGGTTTCTGAGACGCTTTTTTTAAAGTTTTGTAACAATTCACCGAAATCTACTCTCTGCGAACTGAAGCTACTCGTTTGAGATAACTTCGCAGAGATTGTTGCACGTAGCTGGGTAGTCGGTAATTTTTTCATTACCAATCACCCACTGCTGATGCAATTAAGGGTGATCTACTATCCAAAACATATACACATAATTCATCAAGGCGCAAGACAATGATCAGGATTTGTTTATACCTCAAAGAAGACAATAACAACCCGTCCAAACAACAAGTGCTTGAAGTTAACAGAGTCCCTGCTATGGGAGAATTTATCGACTTGGGGTTTAATCTTTATCGGGTTTTTTTGGTTTGTCATAGTCCCTATAACTCCGACTTTCAAGCTTCTGTTGCTGCGTTAAAAACCGATTGGAATAATTGCGAGAATTTAATCGATCAGAATGACATGAATTGAATTGCTAATTGCTAATTGCTAATTGCTTAGCCGTTAGCAATTAGTGTGGCTACCCGACCGGGTATGATTTATTACTTTGTTGGCAACTGTTCTAATTTTTGAGCGATTTCTGGATTGTAAAATCGCAGGTAGTTCCAGTAGTTTCCAAACACGTGCTTGACATAACCTTGGGTTTCTGGAAAAGGAATGTCTTCCACGAACTCATCGGGATCGTTTAAGCCATATTTTTGTATCCACTTCGATACATTTCCGGGGCCAGCATTATAACTCGCGACGGCTAAAAGCGAATTATTTTTGTAGGTTTCGTGGGTGTGATCGAGATACCAAGTGCCGAGGTTGATATTATCGTTGGGATTTTCTAGTGCATAATTTTTCAGGTTAATTTGTGGCGCTATCCATGCAGCGGTAGAAGGCAAAACTTGCATTAACCCAATCGCATTGGCAAAGGAACGGATGGTGGTTTCAAATCGCGATTCTTGTCGGATGAGGGAGATGACTAATAAGGGGTTAAGTTGACGCTGTTTTGACCAATTTTCCACCAATTCTAGATAGGGGAATGGATAAAGGGCTTGCCAGTATTCGGGTTGTTTTTTGAGTGAGGCTAATTGGGATTTTTCTTCATCCGTATCGCGCCACCATCCCAAACTTTCAAGTTGAGTAATTCCTTGGATATTTTGCCCGACTCCTAACAGCAGGACGCCGTCGGTAAATTGTTCGGCGATCGTCGGTTGAATGTAATTGCTAAATTCGGCTTGCCAGAGGGACCGCGCATCTTTTTTCTGTCCCAATTGATACAGTTCTTTCACAGTTTCAGAACCTGCTGGCAACAAGGGTTTTTCCGGCGGGCGCACTATTTGGGGAATTAACTGGCGTACTGTGGTAAAAGTCCCCACATTCCAACCTAATTCGCCAGCGGACCGCCATGCATAGTATGATTCCGGATAGCGGCTGATGACGTATTCGTAAGCAGTTTTGGCTTCTCCGGCACGCCCCAATTTAGCAGCCCATTTGCCAACCCAGTAAGCTGCTTCGGGTGCTAATTCGCTTTCGGGATGTTCGCGAGAAATTGGCTGCGCCCATTGCCAAGCACCTAAAAAATCCCCGGCTTTTGCTCTCTGACGCGCTGCATCCCAACGGAATTGGGCGACTTCATCGGAATTGCCGTATTTTTTCAGCGCTAATTGACGCGCTTGCGAGGCCGACTTGGTACTTTTGATTTTATCTAGAATTTTGGCTTTATCTAACAGCGCTGCACCAGCTTGATCGGGAAATTCTTTAATCACTCGATCGAGATAAATTAGCGCATCTTGCTGTGGAGATATGCGGGATAAACGTATTAACCCCAAGCCTGTATCTTTAGCGGTGGGAAAGTCGCGGATTAACTGTTGATAAAGCGCTTCCGCTTCATTTTTAAACCCACCCAACTGCTGTCCCCTAGCGGCGCGATAAACGTTGCGGGGCGTCGCGGGTGCTTTAGCATAAGCTTTTCCAGATTGCCCGTATTCTCGGCGCTGCCAGAGGAGAAAAGCAATAGCTTCCCAATCTTGCGGTTTTAATTGCGCCCCATGTTGAATCGTGAGTTGATTTAAAACAGTACCGATATCGCGGCTATCTTGGTCGTGTTTGAGTAACAACAATAACAGCGATAATTGATTGGGAGTTTTCTTTAATCGTTCGCGGGCAATTTCGATTGTACGGGGATGACTGGGGAAAGAAGCGATCGCTTGATCCCAAAGTTTCGCATCCTTGCGTCCCAAAACAAACAGCGCTTCCGCCGCTAGCGGGTTTTCCGGATATTTTTCTAATAATTCTTGCCAAGCAGCCTTTGCTTTGGCGTTATCTGGGATACTTTCATAAGCTTGGGCGCGCTTCATAGCCACGTGAGCAGCCAAAACCGGGTAATCTTGTTCTAATCCTTCTAATAAAGACAGCGCCTTTTTGCCTTGCTTTTGGGCGATCAAGTCGCTTGCTAGGAGATAGCGGGCGCGACTGCGATCTTGGGAGGGGGTGTTGGAAGAAGAGATCGCTTCTAATTGAGACGCCCTCTGCTGCGGCGAAACTGTCGCCAAGGGCAAAACGGCGGATTTAGGATCTTCTTGTGCTTGTTGCTGCGGTTCTGACTTCGAGTCTAGCTGCTGCAACTGCCCTAATTGGGGGGCTAGCCGCTGCACATCATCCCATCTTACTACCGCGAAACCCGCTCCCAGCACGAGAACCGATATTCCTGCACCCACAGCTAGAGAAATTGGGTTTTTCAGTTGCTTAAGCATTATTCCTCACAACCCTTAGAATTACAGACGCTTCAAGCCAACCAGCCATTCTTAAGTTTGCCTGTTACTCGCCGAAAGTACAATCGGTGCAATTAAAAACAGTTGGTGATAAAGAGGACAATACCGCTTGTAAAAACCTATACACATCAGCGATGATTGCCCCTACCCTCAAACATCGCCACACCCACGATATGTAGGGGCACGGCATTCACAATCTCTGTACCAGATCAAAAGACTTCGCTGCCGTGCCCCTACCCTCAAACATCGCCACACCCACGATCTTTCGGGGCAAGGCATCGACAATCTTTGCACCAGACCAAAAGACTTCGCTGCCTTGCCCCTACCCTCAAACATCGCCACACCCACGATATGTAGGGGCAAGGCATTCACAATCTTTGCACCAGACCAAAAGACTTCGCTGCCTTGCCCCTACCCTCAAACATCGCCACACCCACGATCTTTCGGGGCAAGGCATTCACAATCTCTGTACCAGATCAAAAGACTTCGCTGCCTTGCCCCTACCCTCAAACATCGCCACACCCACGATCTGTAGGGGCAAGGCATTCACAATCTTTGCACCAGACCAAAAGACTTCGCTGCCTTGCCCCGAATGCCGCCAACGAATACCACACCCACGATCTTTCGGGGCAAGGCATTCACAATCTTTGCACCAAATCAAAAGACTTCGCTGCCTTGCCCCTACCCTCAAACATCGCCACACCCACGATCTTTCGGGGCAAGGCATTCACAATCTTTGCACCAAATCAAAAGACTTCGCCGCCTTGCCCCTACCCTCAAACATCGCCACACCCACGATCTTTCGGGGCAAGGCACGACCATCTCTGTACCAGACCAAAAGCGATGATTGCCCCTACCCTCAAACATCGCCACACCCACGATCTTTCGGGGCAAGGCACGACCATCTCTGTACCAGACCAAAAGCGATGATTGCCCCTACCCTCAAACATCGCCACACCCACGATCTATAGGGGCACGGCACGACCATCTCTGCACCAGATCAAAAGACTTCGCTGCCGTGCCCCTACCCTCAAACATCGCCACACCCACGATCTATAGGGGCACGGCACGACCATCTCTGCACCAAATCAAAAGACTTCGCTGCCGTGCCCCCACCCTCAAACATCGCCACACCCACGATCTATAGGGGCACGGCACGACCATCTCTGCACCAAATCAAAAGACTTCGCTGCCTTGCCCCTACCCTCAAACATCGCCACACCCACGATATGTAGGGGCAAGGCATTCACAATCTTTGCACCAAATCAAAAGACTTCGCTGCCTTGCCCCTACCCTCAAACATCGCCACACCCACGATATGTAGGGGCAAGGCATTCACAATCTTTGCACCAAATCAAAAGACTTCGCTGCCTTGCCCCTACC
>NZ_BLAY01000046.1 GCF_020521235.1 Microseira wollei NIES-4236
GCGAGACGCCTATCCCACAAGAGTTATGGGAGAGGTCTATTATACTTGTCCAATAACTCTTGTGGGGTGGGCATCTGAGACGCCTATCCCACAAGAGTTATGGGAGAGGTCTATTATACTTGTCCAAAAACTCTTGTGGGGTGGGCAGGCGAGACGCCTATCCCACAAGAGTTATGGGAGAGGTCTATTATACTTGTCCAATAACTCTTGTGGGGTGGGCATCTGAGACGCCTATCCCACAAGAGTTATGGGAGAGGTCTATTATACTTGTCCAATAACTCTTGTGGGGTGGGCATCCTGCCTGCGCTTGAGGTTGTTTTCTAGAGAAGTCTATTTGACAGGGGTTCCCAAGCGACGCCAGGGTGCGAAACCATTTTCCACACCAACTAAAGCGGGTGCAAGTTCGGGGTGGTGACGGCGAAGGACCGTTAGGAAAGAATTATTGTCAATCCAATCTAAACCTAATTGGGTATAAATTTCTGCCCTGTAGTCCTTGGTAAAGAAGCGATCGCTTTTCAGTCGTCGGGAAGCCATCAGAATAAATACGCGAAAAGCAGTATCGCTAAAACCAAAGCCTTCTGGCAAATCTTCTGCAAACAAACCCACCATCAAATCTACACTGTCGATGTCGTTGTTATAGACTTCGCGCAGTTCTTTCGCCCACTGTGGATTGCTGGTAATTTCTGCAAAAGATTTTACCCGCCCTCGACCCATGATTTCTCGGAAACGATTGTAACGAGGAACGCCCCGTTCGCGATCGCGAATGATATCAACCGCAGCCAAATCAAAAATTTCTCCATCATCTTTGACTAATTGGCGCAGGAAATGCGGATAATTATGCAACGTCACGGCACCAGGATGAGCAATCCCAAACGAGTAGAATAAATCGGACATTTTCACTTCTTCCATGAAGCCACGAGTTTGCTTACCAAACACTTCGCGAAACTCTTTCTTCACCACGAATCGACCATCTTGGTGCGAATAAAATTCCAACTCGTCTGGAATCAGAGGATGCATCCGATACACAGAGACAAATTCCTCAGTCAGGTAGTAGGGCGCAGTATGATGATCTGTTGATGAGCCGATGATGCCACTGAGCATTTCGCTGTCACCGATGCGTCCCAGCATCTTTTTGAAATCCTGACCCAGCAGTCCCCACCAGTTGGTATTCATGGCAATCTTGGTGGCAGGATGGGGCAGGATGGCGGGCGTCCATTCTACGGTATGGATTTTAGCTAGCAAAGCAGCGTTAATCAATCGAGCATGGTCGAACAGATCGTCATCGCTCCATTCAGGGTACTCTTGCTTTAGGCGATCGCAGATAGCATTATGTTCTTTGACGAACAAAGTATGCAACATGCTTAAACCCACCCACCAAGTACCGGGAAAACCTACATCGTCAATCCCGTCTGTTGGGTGCATCGGCAAAAAGCCATCCCGATCAATAATCATTTTCCCATCTACATGGGAGCGGAGTTTGTTAATAGTCTCCTGGTTGCTACCATAAATCTGCGAAGCATCCCACCAATGGGTCACCTCATTAATAAAAGTGGGAGGGTTACTATTATCGTGGCGAGTTGGGTCTGCTAAAGTTTTTTTGACCTCCATCTTGCCATATTCTTGCCGCCAAGGGTCATCCTCTTCTACAGGGATTTCAACTTTATTATCTGGTTGGTTATTGCCATGAGTGAACCAGTCATGGGTTTGGAATTGAATCCAGGAAGCAGCATTGAGATTTAAGATAGTTGCTGGATGAAATTTATCTCGCGTCAATAACACTCGACTGACATTGCGAGGATTTGGGTTTAGGAGATTTTTTGCATCAACTTTAGCATCAGAGAGCGGCACATTGCGTCCAAATCGAGTACCCGCCATCCCCATTTCCGGATGGTCGAGGTCATTGTAACTTCCATCAGCAGTACGAACCACCAAATGGCGATCGCTAGGACTTGGAACAGGTTTAGGTAATTCATCTTTATTGGGTATTTGTGATGTATCGTGAAGGTTATTTTCCCGCAAAGCATTGCGGAACTGAAGCAGTTTAAACAGGGCAATAGGGGTAGGTAGCTTATGCCAAGGAATTCCAAACATAGCAATATTCCTGAATTACAAAAGAGCGATTGATCTTCAACTAGCTCCCACTAACTCAAAAGGTATAGCGGGAGAAGGTGAGGTGACAGTACCCTTGAGGGTACTTCTAATTTCTAACTCTGTAATTGAGATTGTGATGCCTTTACAGCCTATTGCTTGCTGAGTGAGAAAAAGTCTTAAGACTTCGTTTGTGTAGCGGCACCCTTAAGGGTGCCGCTACACAAACGAAGGTGTACCTCATACGGCGGCAATCCGCTGTAACTCTTTCTGCAAATCCTTCATAAAGGCGAGAAAGAAATCTTTGAAAACACAAGCTCGTTCTGAACTTCCCGCCCCAAAAGTAAAGAATATGTCGTGAGTTTTGGCAGCAGCTTTGCCGATTTGCATTAGCACTACTGTCTTGCCTGGAGTTGTGGGAGATGAGAGCATACCATCAAAAGTTGATGATTTGATCGCGATCCGAGGTGCTTGGGGCGTTAGGGGATGTTCTGTAAAGATTTCTTCCACAGGTTTATCGAGGTTATCTTTTAACTTTCTTAACCCCCCTGCCGTCGTTTGAACCACCTAGCCAAAGATGTCCAACATCGAGAATATGGACATCTTTGGCTAGGTGGTGTTCGCAGTAACTCATGATTTCCTGCTGCGCTTTGATGCCGCGTATATATTTCCAAGGCAAGATAGCCTCGGTAATTTTCTGGACTGTATTATTGGCTGTTTTGGTAATATGCAGGGGAATCTCTTCCCCGAAGAATCTCCGGTTAACTACTTGCACCATTGCATGGGCAAGCACCTCGTCCGCCGCATTATTTTTCAACAATTCGGCGATGGTTTTAACATCTTCTTGGCTATAACTTGTGGCAACTTTTTCCTCAAGATAAGCGCGTCTTGGCTGATAAGTAGGATTGGCAGTGGATTCAAACGGGCAAAACCACAAGTCGCGCTTATCGTCATGGAACTTCGTAGACCGAAAATAAAACTTCACCCATCCTGGTAAAGAGGCTGTATCGTATGCATGTAAGCGGTCTACATCCCCGGAAGTCTCGATTTTTTTAATCTGTTCCGGGTCGGAAACGATGATGATGTCTAACAAAAATGGGATTTTTATCCGCAGAGGATTGAAGAAAGATTTGATGGTCTTTAACATTGTTTATTCTTCCTTGATCTGGTAAAACTAGATGCATTTCTCCTCCACCATCTTCTCTACCATCTCCATGCTTAAGTTCCGCGAGCAATATTTCAGCCCTGTATGAAAGATATTTTGGGTTAGGTAGATAATGTTGATACACAAGACATCGACCTATGTCCGGAAAGTTTTTTCAATTATAACGGGCTGGCGATCGCGAATTGCTCTCAAGCTGACTCAAGCGTGGCTATCACCTTCAACTTGAACAAGATTTAGCAGCCTCTTCAATACCGAATCGGGATTTAAACCGATCGAATCTATTCCCAACTCTACCAAGAAACCTGGGAATTCCCCATAGTTGTTTTCGGCTTGATTGCAGATGGGGATGCAAAGAATTGTTAAGTTTAGTTGAGGCGATCGCACTCTCCCGCTTGCAGTAGGTAAAAAGCCCCTCTCCTTTCAAAGGAGAAGGGTTGGGGATGAGATTTCTAAGCGATCGCAAATTTAACTGTGCTGTTTTTAACTACCAACAGACCTTTGACGCAGACTGACAACAAATCCTGAGACACCGATCAGGATGGAAATTACGCCAATTACTCTACTGATTACCGGGCCACAGACAATGCAGTCTATACCGCCAGGGGTAATCATTAATCCGCCTATAATTATCAGCCAAGCCCAAGCTAGTGCGCCGATCGGATTAATCATTGTCTTTCTCCATTAATAGACGATAATATTTAGCAATTACTCTCGATCTCATTCTGAACAACACAACGCAAATCGCCCAGTCGCACGTTCGAGTGAAACTCATTTGAGTGACACGAAGATTTATGGTAATTGGTAATTGGTAATTGCTCTGATTGCTTAGGGTGCGTTAACAATTTCTGTAACGCACCATTATAGCGGATTGCGTGCTGAGTGAGGTACACCTTCGTTTGTCAAGCGCGCACCCGCGCATGGTGCGCGCTTGACAAACGAAGCGAAAGCGCTGTACCTCACGCGGCTGCAAGCCGCTGTAATCTTAGCTGATGCCTTCTACTTGGGCGACATCTAGCAGCGTTTTCAACACCGAATCCGGATTTAAGCTGATGGAATCTATTCCCAATTCAACCAAGAAGCGGGCGAATTCGGGATAGTCACTGGGTGCTTGACCGCAGATGCCGATTTTGCGATTGTTGCGTTTGGCAGATGCGATCGCCATCTTCACCATCCGCTTCACCGCTGCGTTACGTTCGTCAAAAATATGCGCCACTAAAGCCGAATCCCGATCCAATCCTAACGTTAATTGAGTCAGATCGTTAGAACCAATCGAAAAACCATCAAACACCTCGCTAAATTCATCCGCCAAAATTACATTACTCGGCAACTCGCACATTACATAAACTTGTAAGCCCTCGTTCCCAGGCTGAGCCTGCGTTATCTCGTTCCCAGGCTCAGCCTGGGAACGAGATAACCCATGTTTCGCCATTTCAGCTAACACTTTTTTCCCTTCTTCTGGCGTGCGGCAAAAAGGAATCATCGGGATAACATTAGTCAAACCCATTTCATCCCGGACTCGCTTCAAAGCTTGGCATTCCAAAGCAAACGCATCCCGATATCGCCAATCGTAATAGCGAGAAGCACCCCGCCAACTCAGCATCGGATTTTCTTCTTCCGGTTCAAACTGTTTACCGCCCAAAAGATTGGCGTATTCATTGCTCTTAAAATCGCTCATCCGCACTACTACAGGATTGGGATAAAACGCCGCAGCAATTTTACCCATACCTTGTGCTAGCTTATCTACAAAAAACTCGGATTTGTTTTTGTAGCGGGCAGTCATTTCGGCGATTTGAGCTTTGACGTCTGCATCTTTTAATTCGTCAAATTTAATCAATGCCAGCGGATGCACTTTGATATGGTTAGCGATGATAAATTCTAACCGTGCTAATCCAACCCCATCATTAGGAATTGCTGCCAAACTAAATGCTTCCTCTGGGTTACCCACATTCATCATAATTTTGGTGCGGGTGCGGGGCAGATTTTCTAAGGTCACTTCTTTGACTTCAAAAGGCAATAACCCTGCATAAACTCGTCCTTCTTCCCCTTCCGCACAGGAAACAGTTACTATTTGACTTGTTTTCAAAACATCCGTTGCATTGCCGCATCCTACTATTGCGGGAATTCCCAACTCGCGGGCAATAATTGCCGCGTGACAGGTACGTCCGCCAGCGTTAGTGACAATTGCACTCGCCTTTTTCATAATTGGTTCCCAGTCTGGGTCGGTTTTATTGGTAACCAATACTTCCCCATTTCTGAACTGGTCAATTTTATGCGGATCTAAAATAACGTGGACTTTCCCTTGACCAATTGCTTCCCCAACGCTGCGACCTTTTGCTAAAACTATGCCTTTTTCTTCCAGGTGATAGCTGCGTAAAATATTGTTCCGTTTTTGGGATTGTACTGTTTCCGGACGCGCTTGGACGATAAATAATTCCCCCGTTTCTCCATCTTTCGCCCATTCGATATCCATCGGGGTGTAAGTTCCCCGCACTTCGCTGTAGTGGTCTTCAATAATGCAAGCCCAACGTGCTAGTTGTAGAATTTCCTCATCGGTGAGGGCATATTGTTGCTGTTCGCTTAAGGTGACTCGTTCTTGTTTGGTAATTTTGCAGCCACCATCGTCGCAAATGAGTTTGAATTCTTTCGTACCCAGCCGTTTTTCTACAATTGGGCGAAATCCTTGTTTTAAAGTGGGCTTAAATACCAGATATTCATCTGGATTAACTGCCCCTTGCACTATATTTTCTCCTAAACCGTAGGCAGCGGTAATTAATGCGGCATTTTTAAAGCCAGTTTCGGTATCGATAGAAAACATTACCCCGGAAGCAGCTAAGTCAGAACGTACCATTTTTTGCACGCCGACGGAAAGCGCAACTGCAAAGTGATCGAAACCTTTCGTATGACGATAAGAAATTGCCCGATCTGTAAATAATGAAGCAAAGCATTTATGGCAAGATTCTAATACGCTTTGGACGCTTTGCACATTGAGGTAGGTTTCCTGTTGTCCGGCGAAGCTGGCGTCGGGTAAGTCTTCGGCGGTGGCGGAAGAACGGACGGCGACGTTTACATCGGTGCCGTATTGACTGCACAATTGTTCGTAGGCTTTGGCGATCGCATTCCGCAATTCCCCCGGAAACGGTGTGTGCAATAACAACGCTCTCGCCTGTTTCCCCCTCTCCCGCAAGTTGTTCACATCTTCCACATCCAAGTCTGCAAATAACCGCCGCAGCTTGTTTTCTATTCCAGCCGTCTCGATAAAATAACGATACGCATAGGCTGTAGTTGCAAACCCCATTGGGACGCTAACTCCTTTCCCAGTCAGCTGTTGAATCATTTCTCCCAACGAAGCATTCTTACCCCCCACCAAGGGAATATCGTCGATCCCGACTTCATCGAACCATAAAACGAGCGATCGCTCTCTAGATGACCCAGGAGATTTCTCTTGCGCTGCCATCACCATATATTTACCTACTACCCTTCCTATAGCCTCAGTCTAGCGACGCCAACAGGGGAATGGGTAATTTTGTTCATATTGTAATCAAATTTACAATTTCTTTGGGATCGCCTTTGAGTTGCAGTTTTTTGGTATAATAGAATACAAACTACTGTTTATAGTGGGATACGCCTTTGTCACGCAGTTGCGCGATTCTCCTGACGGAGACGCTACGCGAACGCTCTGGTGTTAGGTGTAATTTTGCTAAGATTAGCAACACGCGCTCCCGATCGGGGGATTGAAATATGACATTACCCACAATTACTGAAGATACAATTTCCCTGGCGGCGGGGGACGAACTGATTCTGCGATTCAGGACTTGGGAAGATTATGAGGCATTGCTAGCGCGTCGAGAAGATAAAGCTGGATTGAGAATTCGCTACGACGGTAAAACCCAAGAAATTAGAATTATTTCACCATTACCCAGACATGGTAAAGATGCAGATTCGCTAGCAGATTTTGTCAAAGCTTTGCTGCGACATCAAGGGAAAGATTGGGATGCATTTACCCCAATTACGCTGAAACGGATTAACCAACAGGGAATCGAACCAGATTACTGTTTTTATATTGACAATCGCGGCAGTATTTTAGGGAAAGAACGCATCGATTTAGAAACAGATCCTCCCCCAGATTTAGTTATTGAAATTGACCTGACTTGCGCCACTAAACCAGAAGATTATCAAGCAATTTCGCCTTTGGAACTCTGGATTTACCGTCAAAGTCAATTATCGATCTATCAGTTCGATTCACAGCAGTATCGAGAGTCTCAAAGGAGTCGGTGGTTTCCCAGTTACGATCTCAAAACTTTAATTCCTCAATATTGCGATCGCGGCTGGGAAATTGGCTCTAGTGTGGCGTTGCGCGAGTTTGAAGAAGTAGTGCGATCGCTATGAATCTATTTGAGATGGTAGAGATTAGAACTGAAGCGGAGAATGAAAAGGCTTTGGCGATTGTTGAGGAGTTGATGCACCTTTCTAACCGAACGCCAGAGGAAAATGAGCTTTATGAGTTACTGGTCACTTTAATTGAAAAGTTTGAGCAAGAGTTCTATCAACCAGGGAACGTTTCAAATCCCCATTCAATGTTATTGTTTTTGATGGAACAGCAGAGCGTTGAATCGAAGGATTTAGAGGAAATTTTGGGCGAAAGTGATGTTGTTAGCGAGATAGTTTCAGGGAAACGGAAGATTAGTCAGGAGGAAGCGATCGCATTGGCAGGTTTTTTTGGCGTTGATGCGAGTCTGTTTGTTTAATGGTGTGGGAAACAGGCGATCGCTTGTGGGATTGATGGATGAGAGAGCGATAATGCTACCCATCGCTGTCGCGATATGCCTCCGGCACGCTGCGCGAACGCATCTGTAGCAAGAGTGAGGGCGATGTTTTTGTAATTAAATTATTATGGTAAAGTTTGAAATCCAGCTTGACTAAAATGATTATCTAAGGTTAAAGCTGTAACAATCTCTCGTTCTTGCATAACGATAAATGATAAACAATCAGTGAGAGAGTAAGATTTATCTTTATGCTTTTGAAAATATTGCCATCCCCGATCAAATAAAGTTTGATCGATTTGGATTAATTCTATATCTGGGCTTTCCAATAAGCGATTCCCAACTTCAACTGCTTTATAATGAAGGTTTCGACTATTAAAAAAAGTGACAACTTCATCAAAAACGTATGTTGTTGTTACTAAAAAAACGTTGGAGATTGCTAAAGTAGCCCAATTTTGTAATACCCGTTGATGGGCAGAGTCATTTTGAATTTCTAGAGATAGAATATAGCTTGTATCCAAAAAGTAGATTTTTTTCATGGGTTATACAGATAATAATCGTGGTTAATTGCGCCATCTTTTACATCACATTCCACAGGATTTGAACCTAAATCCCAAATAGAAGATGTTTTCTTGATGCTGATAATAATAATTTTTCCCTCTTCTTGAATAATCTCAAACTCTTGGTTTTCTCCTAAGAGTTCTTTAGGGATTAATAAGCCTTGTTCTGTTGCTGTTAATTTCATGGTTAATTACTTCGGTTGATTTGCTGCAATCTATGGTACAAGCTTGTAGTTGAGCTTTAAATATTAAATTTAAAAGGTTTAGGGCTAAATGCTCAACTACAAACGAGTGGAGTAGAAATTACCTACTCTATTAATCTTAACTTACCTTAAGCAAAATTTACTCGTTAAAACAGCAGCAAATCCACCCCGCAACAGCAGTACCACCAGCAATACGACCAGGCGATCGCTATTGGGATTGGTGGATGGGAGGGGATGCGATCGCGCCTGTGGGGAGATGGTGAGCGAGATCTTTTGGGATTGGTGGATGGGAGGGGATGCGATCGCATTTGTGGGGAGAGTGAGTGCGAAGTCTTTTGGAATTGGTGGTATTGAGAGCGATCGCACCTGTAGCTAGAGTGAGGGCGAAGTCTTTTAGGATTGGTGGAATTGAGAGCGATCGCACCTGTGACCAGAGTAAGTGTATGTGAATAGCTTAATTTTTGTTTTCTAAATTAGGAGGTGGCGGTGGTAACTGAACATTACCTTCTACGGGAGTAAGTGTATACTCTGACTTTTTAGACGCCTTGTTTGCCTCAATGATTTCAGTCATTGCCTCAATCAAGTGAGACTGAGTAACCCGCTTTTCTTCTTTGGGTTTATCTTCTCTGGCAGCAGCAACTACAGCTTGAAAAACAGCATTTTTGATGTCCCTTCCAGAAATTTGGTCAAACTGTTTCGCCAGTTCCTCAAAGTTTACTGACCGATCTAGGGGAAGCTTACTGGGAATTTGAGCTTGCCAAATTTTGACTCGCGCTGCTTCATCCGGTAACTCAAACTCAACTTTCCATCGAATTCTACTTATAAAAGCAGGGTCATAGTTACGGATTAAGTTAGTCGCAAAAATTACAATTCCTTCGTATGAAGAAAGTTGCACGAGCATCACACTACGGGTTAAGTTAACTGCTGTGTCAGTTGACTGGGTAACGCTTTCAAGACGCTTTCCTAAGAAAGAATCTGCTTCATCGAAGAATAAAACTGCATTCTGTTTGCTAGCAAACTCAAAAGCTTTAGCAATATTTTTTGGAGTATCGCCAACATACTTAGACTCAAGTTGTTGGTAGGGTACAACTAAGATTTTCTTGTTCAGCGCATGAGCTAGCGCCTCAGCCGTAATAGTTTTACCTGTACCAGGAGGCCCAGAAAAGTTGATGGATAAAGCTTTATCTAGCTTGTGCTTCTCACTCATTCCCCACTCATTGAATATTAAATCTTGATACTGAATTTCAGCCAACATTAAATCAACCATATTTCTAGTTTTATGCGGTATCACCACATCATCTATAGTGTATTTAGCTTCTCTGAGGTATGGGCTAAAATCTATGGATGATTCTGAAGCTTTGTTGCCATTCTGTTCTTGGTTGGCTGGGCGATTTACTTCATTGTCTATCAAACTATACTCCGCATCATCTTTGCCATTGTTAGAGGTGGGGTTTTCTCCAGCAGCTTCCCGAAAAGCTGCTAATTTATCAACTCGCGGCATGATTTGTTACCTAGATTATCAACATCAACTCAACAATGATTAATCCCAATTGGTCAAAGACATGACTTCAGCTTGCGACCTGGTTTCAGGGAAATCCTTATTGTCCCCCTTAAATTTAAAGACTTGTGACGGTTTACTTTCAACATGCTGGGGATCCCAAATTTCCATAATGATTTCATCTGGGTCTTTTCCAGCGTACAAGATCGCATATAAAGTGGTTTCTAGTCCAAATTGTTCGATGAGAATAGGTGCGATCTTGCTAGGCCAGATCGCAGCTAATTTTTCCCAGATATCTAAAGAGTTTTTAGAAGGTTTATCACCCCCAAAAAGGCGAGGCATAAAATCCAAGCCTTTACCTTTTTCACGCTGAGGTGTTTCCCTTTTATCATCAGGATACCAAGCATCTAAGTTTCTGTTTCGCGGTGGCTCGCTTCGTGGCATAGCAATAACCTCTTGTAGTCAAATAAAAGTTCAATTTTGACCCATTTTATGGATTTCAATCAATCTGGATAATTAAGGCATTAAAAAACAGATTTCGTTTCATTTTGCCATAATCATCTACGCTATCAGTCATTTTTTATACAAACTTGGCAAAGGGGTTATCAGCCAAGATATCTGGCAGTTCTGGTGGTGCAATGAAATCCCTGAATAGCGGACTAAATAGTTTCTCAGCCATTTCCTTCCATCGGTCGTATTCTCGACCTGTTAACTCGTTATCAAGCACATAGATTCTTTCTAACTTAGAAGAAAGAACATTTGAGCTAATTTTTAAATCGCCTTTATCAATCTTTGGAACAGCATACCCCCTTTCAGCGTCGCCGATCTCTGTGTCGTATAGCCAGATCTTGATGTATTCAAAATTACAGTCGGGTATACGGCGACTCTGACGGAATATTTTCCTGACAATTAAATCATCAAAGAATTGTTGAACTTTTTCGCTGACAACACATTCATTATTCTTTAGTTTTTGACCTGGTAATCCCAACAGTTCGATGCTTCTTAAACTGCCCTCACGTTCAGGAGAACGAAAGCCTATTTCCAGAAAAACTCTTTCGGCATTATTTTTATTTAGCATACTTTAACCTCTGTTTTTCTAATCTTCTAGTTCCAATCTTCAATCAGCAATGTTTGAGCTTCTGACCGTTTAGGCAGTGGTGTGTTTTGAGGTGCTTGCTTCAACTTGAAAACTTGTGAGGGCTTGCTGTTAACATATCTAGGATCCCAAATTTCCATTATCGTCTCGCCTAGCACTGAGCCAGCGTAGAAGATAACATACAAAATAGATGCAAATCCAAAGGCTGCTGTTAAAACACTGGCAATTGCAGTTTCCCAAAGTTTTTGTAAGCCAGTAAATAGGGCTTTCAAAAAAGCTGTTAGCTTTTCTGCTAACCAGGTTGTTACATCACGCAACCAGTTAAAAACCTCGCTTGCTAATCTATCTAACTGGCTACCTAACCATGTAAAAAAGCCCATCTTCTTTCCTCTTTAAATCATTTAGTCTGGCTCTAGTTCACAGTTTTAGCTCAGTGACTATCGGATTTTGGACGCTAGGCAACTGAGCTTCATTTCCTGGTGGTAGTTCTCCGATTTTGAAGGGGACAGAACGACCTTGTGATAAACTCGGATCTACAAAGACAACAAATACTTCTAAACCATCCCTAAAAACAGCTACCAACCACTCTCGACGATATCCAATTTCTTGACGCAAGTAATACTCAATCTCAGACCAGTTGTTGTCTAATATTTGAGCTATACTCGCCAAACAATATTCAGTAGCTTCTGTTACATATCCCCAAATTGCTCTAGTGGCAGCAACAAGGTTTTTCCATAACTCAGCAAAGGCTCTTGAAAGAGCATCAATAATCGCAGCAACCCCATAACCCACCGCTGCACCAAGAATGAATCCGGCAGCAGCTTGCAATAAAAGATCCCAGACCATTGCTCGTTACTCCAGCGAGCGCATCAGTTAATTAGAGCGAACTATATTGGTAGATTTCCTAGTAGAAACGCACGCCAGAAAGGTGGATGTTGCTCGCTCGCGGAACGATCGCATACTGCTCATCCCGCCGCTATGCAATGTCTCGCGAATTTCTACCTTTGATCTGGCTTAAGCCCCAACTTTGATGCGAAAAGTCGGAGATTGTTGCAAATATTTACGTTGGTTTGATGCCCGTGACTCTGATTACACCCTGAGAAGCACCCATTAGCCTTACTTCTCATCAAGCTCAACCGTGTTGGTTATTACCATACTAAACTAGCTATACTTAGTAAACACCTAACTGGCACTATAATTTTAGTTAGTATTACGTTATCAATTTATCCAGACATCCTGCAATGGCTAACGACGAGATGTTTGCAGAGGCTGCACATAACTGGGATTTGGAAAGGCTATACCAAGATCTGGCAGAAGCCAAGCGGCAAGTGTCTCCTCGCGCTAGAAAGGGACTGACGGAGCGGGAAAAGCTTTATCTACGCGGGTTACTGTGCGGTTACAGTCCGGCTGAAATGGCTCGCAAGCTGATTCAGAGTCCCAAGGGTGTTGAGGTTTATGTGTGCAAAACTTTATATCAGTACTTTAAAAGAATGGTAGATATACCGAATGAAACTAAAGTAAGTAACTGGAGAAATATTAATAACTCACTAGAAGAAGCAGGATATAAAACTAAGTCGTCTACTAAATCTAAATCAAATAATTCTTTGCAGATAGAGCCATTAGTAAAGATAGTTAATATAGGTGTGGTTCAAAATAATCAAGATACAGTAACAATTGACATTAACATTCGAGTCTCGCTTCCCTCAGCTTCAGAAAACCAAGGAACAGAGGACTTAGATTCAGGGGATTCCTAATGCAGCGCGATCGCACGCACCCGAAACGCGATCGCATCCCCATCTGACATGCGATCGCAAGCCTATCTAAATTTCTAGGGCTAAGCTATCCTCAAAGTATAGAGATATAAAAGACAAGCGAATAGGAGGAAAGCGATCGCCATGCCAGCGACTGAAATTGATATCAGTACATTGATTACTCGTACACCTGGCTTGCACGGGGGTTGTCCTCATATTACAGGCAAAGGCGTTACCGTTCGACGCATCGTATTGTGGTATAAACGAGGACTCAATGCAGAGGAAATCTCTGACCGCATTGGACATTTAAACCTTGCCGAGGTTTATGCTGCACTGGCATATTACCATGCAAACAAAGAAGAGATTGAAGCTGACTTAGCTGCCCAAGCTGCTGAAGCGAAACGCCTGGAACTGTTCTACGAACAAAATACTAACAACCAAACATGAGTGCCATTCGTCTATACATCGATGAAGATTCAATGGATAAAGATTTAATCCGCGCATTGCGAGCCAGGAATGTTGATGTCATTACCGTTCTAGAAACTGAGACAGAAGGGCAACTTGATGAAGAACAACTGAATTTAGCAACATCCCAAAACCGAGTGCTATACAGTCACAACATTGCTGACTTCTGTCAGCTACATACAGAATTTATCGCTGAAGGTAAAACCCATGCAGGAATAGCCTTGTTGTCACAAGATTATTCAATCGGCGAACAATTACGCGCCATTTTAGGATTGATCGCTACTAAAACCGCCGAAGAGATGCAAAATCAATTGGAATTTCTGAGCAAGTATTTGAGAAACGGTTAGTTATTCTTGTATAAAGATCGCGATCGCATATCCTAATTGACGCGATCGCATCCCAGCAATCCCCTAATATGGAATCCAATCTATCTTATCAATCCATTCTTCAGCCTCGGTAGTCTCCCAAATCAGAAAAAGAGTTTCTGCCCAACTGCGTATTGTCCCACTTGGACGCAACCAAATCACTCCCCAACTATGTCCACCTGTTGCCCAATGGTCTTCCAAATGCCCAGGAATACTTCTGCGGTTATCTGTCACCAACAATCTTTGCGATAATTCTAGATACTGCAACAGTTCTGGATCTAATGTTCCTAGCGGTGGTGTATCTGACTCGCCCACACGCAGAATATCTATCCCTGGGTTGAGGCGTAAAACCGCAGATTGCAGCTTAGGCGATAAGTTTTCATCTATTAAAAAACGTATTTTCACGACCGATTTAGCAACTCCTGTTCTCGTTGCGCTTTTATTGCTCTCAAACGTTGTGCAAAAGGTGGCAGATTAGCTAACCATTCTTGATAGCGTTGTTCCCGCCACCTCGCCAACCGCAACATATAAGCATCCATCTCGGCACGATTGTGCAAATAATAGGTAATCGTTGCGTGAACCTTTTCCAAATTCAAGGTAGGCAACTCTTCCAGAATCTGTTCTGGCGAATATCCTTGCAGGTAATAATCAATCACATCGTCAATGCCGATGCGATGTCCTTTGATCCGGATGTCATCTGGATCTAAAAATTCAAAATAATCTTCTAGTTGCATTTCTCTACCTCTGCTGAATGTTTAATACTATCTTACCTCAAATACTTGGTAGCTATTTGCTAATTTATAGGCGCGCGATCGCTCTCATATCATGTCGGGTTGCATCGGTAGCTTCAGCCGGGGCGGGTTTAACGAAATATCTCGTGGTTCCATAGATTGGTTGGTAAAACCCGCCCCTACAACATCAAAAATTATACAATACCATTGCTACCGCACGCGATATCAATTAGTCAAAAAAACCCAGTGCTAAAATGATTGAAAAATCAATACATCTGGAGACTGCCCTATGCCCTCACCCTTTCCCGGAATGGACCCCTACTTAGAACACCCCGATTTTTGGCAGGAAACTCACCATTGGTTAATTTCCCTGATTGCGGAATCCCTAGTTCCTCAAATTCGCCCTAAATATGAGATCGCGATTGAAAAACGCATCTATGAAATTAACGATACCAACGACAATAACGGCGACTCGCTATTAGTTGGCATTCCCGATGTCGCGATTAAACGCCAACCTAATAACCCCAATGTTCCCACCAGTTCGGTTGCTACTTTAACTACAACTGTTCCTACTACTGTCAAAGTCCCAATGCCTGAAAAAATTAAACAGGCTTACCTGGAAGTGCGAGAAATGGCAACTAGACAAGTTGTGACGGCGATTGAAATCCTCTCCCCAGTTAACAAACGCAATGGAGAAGGACGAATCACTTACCTCAAAAAACGCCAGAGTATTTTAGGCAGTTTAACCCATTTGATTGAAATAGATTTGCTGCGAGGATGGCAATCTATGCCAATACTTAACAATCCCATTCAAAGCGATTATCGTGTTTTAGTCAGTCGCAGCGATCGCCGCCCCTTTGCCGAACTTTATCCTTTCAATCTGCGCGACTCTTTACCTGTATTTCTGCTTCCTTTGCGCGAGGAAGATGTAGAACCTATTGTTAATTTACCAGAGTTGCTTACAGGTATTTACGATCGCGCAGGCTACGATTATCGCATCGATTATCATCAAGAACCCGTCCCGCCTCTATCAGAACAAGATATGGTTTGGGCAAACGAACTGTTACGCGAAAAAGGTCTGCGGGATAATTGCTAATTGCTAATTGCTAATTGCTAACTGGGTGTTTATTAATGAAGGGGGCGGGGTGTGCGATCGCTCTCGACTCATGTAAAATTAATCGATACATTGTATAATCTATTGTATGAATTATCCGTATTATGGCGGATGTCAATGCGGGCGGATACGGTACGAAATACACGCTGAACCTCTGACACTTTATGTCTGCCATTGTCAAGAGTGCCAAAAGCAGTCATCTAGCGCGTTTGGGATGTCAATGCCAGTCCCGCGCGAGGCAATTAAGATCCTGCGGGGAGAACCAAAACAATGGAGTCGGAAAGGGGATAGCGATCGCGAAGTGATTTGTTTTTTCTGTGGAGACTGCGGGACGAGATTGTTTCACAACCCAGCACGTAACCCAAAAATTACCAACGTCAAACCCGGTACTCTTGATGATACCAGTTGGTTGAAACCTGTGGGAAATTTATGGACTCGCAGCGCTCAAAAATGGGTTTTTATTGATGAATGTATGTTGAACTATGACGGTCAGCCAAGCGATTTTTCCCCTCTATTTGAACAACATTCACAGCAGATTGCAAGCGAGTGAGGTACAGCCTTAAGGCTTCGTTTGTGTAGGGGCAGCGTTAACGCTGCCCCTACACAAACGAAGGTGTACCTCATGGGACTGTAATCGGTTATAATATCGTGTCCTTTAGCAAAGGTTGTGTATAGTAGGGGCGGGTTTTACGAGACATAAGGTTGTGTATAGTAGGGGCGGGTTTTACGAAACATATTTGCTACCAGCGCTAGGGTTAAATAAACCCGCCCCGGCTTAGGCTACCGATGCCACCGGACATGATATAACGCCAAAATAATCCATTTTATTTTGTGAGCAAAGGAGGCATGAGCCTCCATTCTTGCGTTCCAAGGCGGGAGCCTTGGAACGAGTTTACGAGTTGAGCATCTGCTATTAGCTCAAAATACCTTCTTTTTGCGCCATGTACAGCATTAAATCAATCACTCGACAAGAATAACCCCACTCGTTGTCATACCAAGAGACAACTTTAAAGAAGTTGGAATTTAATTCAATTCCCGCACCCGCATCGAAGATGCTGGAATGGGCATCGCCGCGAAAATCCATCGAAACTACTTCTTGTTCGGTGTAACCCAAAATGCCTTTCAGTTCGCCTTCACTAGCGGCTTTCATTGCAGCGCAGATATCTTTATAGCTGGTTGCTTTTTCCGTCTTAAACGTTAGATCGACCACCGAGACATCGGGGGTAGGAACTCGGAAAGCCATACCCGTCAGCTTGCCTTTTAATTGTGGCAGAACCAACGCCACTGCTTTAGCCGCCCCTGTAGACGAGGGAATGATATTTTGCGCCGCACCTCTTCCGCCGCGCCAGTCTTTTTTACTGGGACCGTCTACCGTTGGCTGGGTGGCGGTCATGGCATGAACTGTGGTCATCAAACCTTCCGTCAGCCCAAAGTTATCATCGATCACTTTGGCGACAGGTGCTAGACAGTTGGTTGTGCAGCTGGCGTTGGAGACGATTGTATCCTTGGCTGGGTCAAATGTTTGATGATTGACGCCTACCAGCAGGGTAGGAACTTTATCCGGATCTTTCGTTGGTGCGGAAATTACCACCCGTTTAGCACCTGCCTTTAAGTGATTGGCAGCGCCGTCCTGGTTGGTAAATAACCCTGTAGATTCGACTACGTAATCGGTTCCCAGATTCCCCCAGGGCAATTCTGCCGGATTTCTCAGGGAAAAACAGGGGATAAAGCGTCCGTCAATTACAATACCGTCTTCTTTCGCTTCCACTGTGCCGTCGTAAGTGCCGTGGGTTGAGTCGTATTTGAACAAATACGCGAGGTTATCCGGCGGCACGAGGTCGTTGATGCCGACAAACTCGATCTGCGGATTTTTAATGGCGCTTCGCATCACCAAGCGTCCGATGCGACCAAATCCATTGATACCAATTTTTAATGGGGACACAATTAAACCCTCCTTTTCAAATGCGATCGCCTCAACAGAGCATTGCGTATGGGGGATTGGATAAACTGTTCTTCGTTACCCCAGTCCCCAGTCCCAGAGCCGATCTTCAAACTGCTCTTTCTCAGTTCTCTTGCACTTAGCATATTAAGGCTCTCACCAGCGGGCTTTAGACCGGACGCAAGCACGCTGTATGAATGTACGAGGGCATTCCAAACCCCTGGGCAAAACAGGAGAGTTTAAGAAAGGTTTTAGAAGTTTACCAAAGCGTCCTCGTGGTTTTGAGTTACCTTAAACTTAATAGAGTAGCCTTTGATACATTTCTTTACCTTATAACTGAGCCATGCTAACTTAATGAACTTTTGTGAAAAAATGCAATGTTTTAATTGCAAATCTTAAAAATTGCAGACAGTTGTAAAAAAATTCATGCATACTTTGACAAGATACCCATCTGGCCTGGAAAAGAGCAAATTAAAGGAAAATTGATTATGACAGCTTTCAATCCTCCTGTTTCAGCCTGTCGGTACTGTCAGCATTACAAACCGATTGGACGGCGCGGCGGTGCTTGCGAAATGCTTAACGTATCGGTGCAAGCAGGATGGAAGGGTTGCCAGCTAGGCGTTCCCACTTTTACAACAGCCTACGAAAGTGATGCCAGATGCGATCTAGTCCGGCAAAACTGAAGGCAGAAAGCACAATAATTATCAGAATTGTCAAAAAACTTGACTAATTTTGCATTAGAGTAGGGGCGAGTTTAACTAAGGATTCTGCGCCAACCACGAGCAATCTGGTAAAACCGGCCTCTACTTTTTTTGAGGGCGACTGGGGGAAGACAGCGCCACTACGAATCAGGCGATCGCATCCCACTGGTGTGGTGATGCGATCGCTTTCTGATTTAAAAGTGATCTAGCTAACTGACAGTCACGCGCCAGTTCCGCTAAGGTGTAATTAAGTAGAGAAACGCGAAACTTAGGCAGAGGAAGTTGTTAAGAAGTTATTAAAGTTCAGACGGCTCAAAACTGATAGGATATATCGGCTTTTAAGCCATTTCCTCAAAACAGAGAGTCCTAGCATCGATTGGAGAAATCGTCAAAATGGTAACCGTAAAATCGATCAAACCCACCACCGATCCGGCTTATGACATTCTGCGTGCCGAAAGCCAACCCCTCAGTTCAATTTTCACGCCAGAAACTGTCGCCGTTATCGGTGCAACGGACAAACCCGGTAGCGTGGGGCGGACTATCCTGTGGAACTTGATTAGCAATCCTTTCGGGGGAACCGTTTATCCCGTCAATCCCAAGCGACACAGCGTTTTGGGCATTCAAGCATACCCCAACATCAAAGCCATCCCAGAACGAGTTGATTTGGCGGTGATTGTCACCCCAGCAGCGACTGTACCAGAGATCGTCAGCGACTGCGTAGAGGCTGGAGTGAAAGGCGCGATCGTTATTTCTGCCGGATTTAAGGAAATCGGCGCCGCCGGTATAGAATTAGAGCGGCAAATCCTGGAAAAAGCGCGGGGCAAAATGCGAATTATCGGTCCCAATTGCTTGGGGGTGATGAATCCGCGCACGGGATTAAATGCTACCTTTGCCAGCACGATCGCGCGACCCGGTAATGTAGGTTTCATCAGCCAAAGCGGCGCGCTTTGCACCGCAGTCCTCGACTGGAGTTTGGCTGAAAACGTCGGTTTTAGTGCCTTCATTTCTATTGGTTCGATGCTTGATGTGGATTGGGGCGATTTAATTTATTATCTCGGCGATGACCCCAACACCCAAAGCATCGTTATATATATGGAATCGGTGGGAAATGCCCAGTCATTTCTCTCCGCCGCCAGAGAAGTGGCGCTGACGAAGCCGATTATTGTAATTAAAGCCGGACAAACTGAAGCCGCCGCCAAAGCATCCGCCTCCCACACCGGCAGTTTGGCAGGTAAAGACGAAGTACTCGATGCGGCATTTCGTCGCTGCGGGGTATTGCGGGTTAACCGCATCTCCGAACTGTTTAATATGGCAGAAGTTCTCTCCAAACAACCCCGACTGCCAAAAGGCCCACGATTGAGTATTATCACCAACGCTGGGGGACCGGGAGTACTGGCAACGGATGCCTTAATTGCATCAGGAGGAGAACTGGCAGAATTAGCACCGGAAACGATCGCCGCCCTCAACCAATTCTTACCCACCCACTGGAGTCACGGTAACCCGATCGATATTCTCGGCGATGCCGACCCGCAACGCTACACTAAAGCTTTGGAAGTAGCAGTTAAAGATCCCAATAGCGATGGCTTGTTGGTGATTCTGACTCCCCAAGCAATGACCAATCCTACCGAAATCGCCGAACAATTGAAACACCACGCGCAAAGTGCCGACAAACCAGTTTTGGCTAGTTGGATGGGAGGAGATGAAGTCACCACAGGGGAAACAATTTTAAACCGCGCCAGCGTTTCCACCTATCGCTATCCAGATTCCGCCGCGCGCCTGTTTAACTTAATGTGGAAGTACAGCTACAACCTGCGCGGTATCTACGAAACGCCGATGATGCCTCCAGATGGGGAAGGCGCACTTGACCGCGCAATGGTGGCGCAGATGCTGGAAGGGGTACGCCAGTCCGGTCGAACCATTCTCACCGAAGTGGAATCGAAGGAAATTTTAGCAGCATATAGGATTCCGATTGCCAAAACAGCGGAAGCTGATAGCGAAGACACAGCAGTTGCGATCGCCAATTCCCTCGGTTACCCAGTCGTCCTCAAACTCCTCTCCAAAACGATTACCCACAAAACCGACGTCGGTGGCGTACAGTTGAACCTCACCGACCCAGAAGCAGTCCGCTGGGCTTATCAAAAGATTAAAACATCGGTGAGCGAGAAAGTGGGGTTGGAGCATTTCTTGGGCGTTAGCGTGCAGCCGATGTACGATCCTGATGGCAGTTACGAATTAATTATCGGTAGCAGCATCGATCCTCAGTTTGGTCCGGTATTGCTGTTCGGTTCTGGGGGACAATTGGTAGAGGTGTATAAAGATAGCGCGATCGCTCTTCCACCCCTCAACACCACCCTGGCGCGGCGGATGATGGAAAATACCAAAATCTACAAAGCGCTGCAAGGGGTGCGCGGACGCAAACCCGTCGCTCTCGCCGCCCTGGAACAGATTCTGGTACGATTTAGCCAATTGGTGGTAGAACAGCGCTGGATTAAGGAAATTGACATCAATCCCCTGCTGGCTTCATCGAATCGACTAATTGCCCTCGATGCGCGCATCGTCCTCCATCCACCGGATACAAGAGAAGACGAACTCCCCAAACCCGCGATTCGTCCCTATCCGACGCAATATGTTTCGTCCTGGACGATGACAGACGGGACTCCAGTGATGATCCGTCCCATCCGTCCCGAAGACGAACCGCTGATCGTTCAATTCCACAAAATCCTATCCGAACAAAGCGTTTATTTCCGCTTCTTCAATTTAATGAAGCTGAGTCGGCGCATCGCCCACGAAAGGTTAACGCGCATCTGCTTCATCGACTACGACCGGGAAATGGCACTCGTGGCAGAATATAAAAACCCCCAAACAGGCGATCGCGAGATTCTCGCAGCTGGACGTTTGAGCAAATTGCACGGCGTCAACGAAGCGGAATTCTCCCTGCTGGTCGCCGATCCATACCAGCGTCGCGGATTGGGTACGGAGTTGCTGCGACAGCTATTGCAAGTTGGTCGCGATGAGAAACTCGCCAAAGTCCGGGGCGATATTCTAGCTGAAAATACAGCCATGCAGCGCGTTTGCGAAAAAGTTGGATTTAGACGCGATCGCACTACCAACGATTTAGTCAAAGTCGAGATTGATTTGTAATGGCTAATGGCTAATGGCTAATTGCTAATGGGTAATAATTCTACCTATTACCAATTCAGGACTTACGCAAAAAAACCCGGTTTCTCCCAAAAATCCTGGGTTTAGAGTCGCGAGATTGACGCATCACCTTTGTTTTTGGCCCCGCGGTGGAGGTTGAATATGACAGATACTGGGAGGGGAAAACTGGATGAACTGAAGCAGACATATCCGAAAAAGTTTGCTTCAGAAGAGAAAATATTTAGTCGGATTCATCGAGGCGATCGCATTTTTATCGGTACGGGATGCGGCGAACCTCAATATCTCGTTCGCGCTTTAATCGATTATGTCAAATCTCATCCCAAAGAGTTAGTAGATGCGGAAGTTTTGCACGTCTGGACTCTGGGCGTCGCGCCCTACGCCGATGAAAAATTCAAGCGCAATTTTCGCCATAACTCTTTCTTTGTTGGCAAGAATACCAGAGACGCAGTTAATCAAGGACTTGCCGATTATACGCCCATATTCTTATCAGCGCTTCCCAATTTATTCTATCGCGGTCTGGTGCCAATTGATGTAGCCTTGATCCAAACTTCACCGCCAGACAATCGCGGTTATATGAGTTTGGGCGTTAGCGTTGATATTGTCAAAGCCGCTACAGAAAAAGCTGGATTAGTTATCGCTCAAATTAATTCTTACATGCCCCGCGTGCATGGAGATGGATTTATTCACATCGAAGATGTAGATTTTATTATTCCCTACGATGAACCTCTCTTAGAATACGAATCAGAAGCAGATTCAGAAATAGCCGAAAAAATCGGCAAGTACGTCGCCCGTCTGATTCAAGATGGAGATACGATTCAGGTTGGATACGGCAGCATTCCCAATGCTATTTTAGCAAATATGGCTCATAAAAAGAACCTGGGCGTCCACACAGAACTGCTATCAGATGGCATCGTAGACTTAATCAAAAAAGGTGCGATCGCCAACAAAAATAAAAACATAAATCGGGGAAAAACAATCGCCGCATTCTGCATGGGGAAAAAAGAAACATACGAATACATCCACGATAACCCAACTGTAGAATTTAAAACAATCGACTACACAAATAATCCTCTGGTTATCGCCCAACACGATAACATGGTAGCGATTAATAGTGCCTTAGAAATAGACTTAACCGGACAGGCGACAGCGGAATCTATCGGCAAGATATTTTATAGCGGCATTGGGGGACAAGCTGACTTTATGCGAGGGGCAGTTTTGTCTTGCAATGGCAAAACAATTTTAACCATTCAATCTACCGCCGAAAATGAAACAATTTCTAGAATCGTACCGTTTCTGAAAGAAGGTGCAGGAATTACACTCAATCGCGGCGATATTCATTACGTTGTCACAGAATACGGCATCGCATATTTACACGGAAAAAATATCCGAGAACGGGCAATGGAATTAATCTCTATTGCCCATCCAACCTTCAGAAATTGGCTAATAGAAGAAGCAAAAGCGCAGAATATAATTTATAAAGACCAAGCATTTATACCAGGAAAAGCCGGAGAATATCCAGAAGAATTAGAAAATTATAAAACCACAGAATCGGGAATAGAAATATTAATGCGACCTGTAAAAATCAGCGACGAACCGTTATTAAAAGAATTCTTTTATGCTTTATCAGACGAGAGCATACATCGCCGCTTTATTTCGATGCGTCCGGATATGCCCCACAAAAGATTGCAGGAATTTGCCATAATTGATTTTACCAAAGAAATGGTGATACTCGCCGTGCGATCGGCAGAACAAAAACAAGAAATAATCGGCATCGGACAATATGCCATAGACGAAGAAACCCACGCAGCAGAAGTCGCTTTTGTAGTCAGAGACAATTATCAAAACCAAGGGGTCGGAACTGAACTACTTACTTACTTAACCTATCTAGCCAAAAAACAGGGACTGCTTGGCTTTACAGCAGAAGTATTAGTAGAAAATCAGCCCATGCTGCATCTATTTGAAAAAATGGGATTTGCAATTCAAAGACGAATGGCAGAAGAAATTTACGAACTGAAAATGGCATTTGGGAATGGGTAATGGCGTTCCCAGGCAGATCCGTGGGAACGAGGGGAATGGGAGAAAAAATACCTCCCCAATTAGCAATTAGCAATTAGCGCTCGCCGACGCCACGCAATTGTTTAATTATGTGTAGCGGCTGTCTCCAGTGCGCCCCGCCACCTTATGATATAGTCAAAGATTTATTTTTTCCGCCGATTCAGTCAGCGCTGCCAGGATCAATCGGTCGTGGTTACTCAATGACCTTTATTCTATAGCTCGTTAGAAAGATCCAAGGGAGTCGAGATATGGGTCACCAAAAAAGGAATGGGTGAAGATTCTTCCAAACGCTCTGGTAAACCCCCAATATTATCTCTCTTCTTCTTGGCGTCCTACTCTTCGAGAAGCCGCTACCCTTGTCTATGGCGTCTTGGCGGTTCATTAAAAAAAAAGCTTGTCGCAGCGGATAAAGCACAATCTTATTGCCATCCGCAGCCGAATTATAGTCTCACTTTCAAAAGGGTGTAAACAACTATGTCGCAAGCCACAATAGAATCCATCCTACAAGAAGAACGGCTATTCCAGCCACCCGCTGAATTCTCCCAAACAGCGCATATCAAAAGCCTGCAAGAATATCAACACCTATACGATAAAGCAAAAACTGACCCCGAAACATTTTGGGCAGAATTAGCAGAACAAGAATTGCACTGGTTCCAAAAATGGGATAAAGTACTCGATTGGCAACCCCCCTTTGCCAAGTGGTTTGTAGGAGGCAAGTTAAACATTTCCTACAACTGTTTAGACCGCCATTTAACCAGCGATCGCCGCGACAAAATCGCCTTAATCTGGGAAGGAGAACCGGGTGATGGCTTAAAAATTACCTACGGGGAATTGCACCGACTCGTGTGCAAAATGGCAAACACCCTCAAAACAATGGGAGTGCAAAAAGGCGATCGCGTAGGCATCTACATGCCCATGATTCCAGAAGTTGCGATCGCAATGCTAGCCTGTACCAGAATCGGCGCCCCCCACACCGTTGTATTTGGCGGTTTTAGTGCCGAAGCATTAAAAGACCGACTCCTCGACGCAGAAGCCAAAGTTATTATTACCGCTGATGGCGGTTGGCGCAAAGATGCCGTTGTCCACATCAAAGACCAAGTAGATAAAGCACTTGCCGATGACGGCGTCCCCAGCGTCGAAAAAGTCATCGTCGTGAGGCGCACCGGACATCCGATTAATATGCAACCAGATCGGGACTACTGGTGGCACGAATTGCGGAAAGAAGCTGCGGATGACTGTCCAGCTGAACCGATGGACAGCGAAGACCCCCTGTTTATCCTTTATACTTCTGGCACTACCGGAAAACCAAAAGGTGTCGTCCACACCACCGGCGGTTACAACCTCTACACCCACATCACCACCAAGTGGATTTTCGATCTCAAAGATACGGATATCTTGTGGTGTACCGCCGACGTAGGTTGGATTACAGGTCACAGTTACCTGGTTTACGGCCCCCTCTCCAACGGCGCTACCACCGTAATGTACGAAGGCGCACCCCGCGATTCCAATCCCGGTTGCATGTGGGATGTCATCCAAAAATACGGCGTTACCATCTTTTATACCGCTCCCACTGCAATTCGCACCTTCATGAAAATGGGAGAAGCTTTGCCTTTGGCGCGGGATTTATCTTCCCTGCGATTATTGGGAAGCGTGGGGGAACCGATTAACCCAGCCGCTTGGATGTGGTATTACCGAGTAATAGGAGGAGAACGCTGTCCGATTGTAGATACTTGGTGGCAAACTGAAACCGGCGGCGCGATGCTTTCGCCGCTACCGGGTGCAACTCCGATGAAACCTGGTGCAACAACCCTGCCCTTCCCCGGAATTGAGGCGGAGGTGGTAGATTTGGATGGCAATCCCGTGGGTGAAAATCAAGGCGGATATTTGGCGATCAAAAATCCTTGGCCTAGCATGATTCGCACAGTTTACCGCAATCCCGACCGCTACCGTACCACCTATTGGGAGCATATTCCGCCCAAAAACGGTCAATACCTCTACTTTACTGGGGATGGAGCTAGAAAAGATAAACAAGGATACTTCTGGGTTATGGGAAGAGTGGATGATGTGATCAACGTTGCCGGACATCGCTTAGGCACGATGGAAGTCGAATCGGCGTTAGTGTCTCACCCGGCGGTAGCGGAAGCTGCTGTTGTGGGAAAACCTAGCGATATTAAAGGGGAAGAAATCGTTGGTTTCGTGACTTTAGAAGAAGGGTATTCCCCTAGCGACCAACTGGCGAAAGAACTCAAGCAACACGTTGCGAATGAAATTGGTGCTTTAGCGCGTCCCGCAACGATCCAATTTTGCGAAGCCTTACCCAAAACGCGATCTGGTAAAATCATGCGGCGACTGCTGCGAAATCTAGCATCAGGTCAAGAAGTTGCGGGGGATACCTCTACACTCGAAGATCGCAGCGTTTTGGAAAAACTGCGCGGCGGTGCTTGAATTTTAGAGGGTGGGGTGCGAACGCATTTTTCATCCCCTCTAGGTTGGGTTTCACTTTGTGCAACAGGACTTAGGCAAACACCAAAGTTTCTCTGAAAAATCGTGGATTTGCTGTGGAGAGATCGACAAAGAAACCCGGTTTCTCGCCTCGACCTGCGTAAGTCCTGGCAAAGAAACCCGATTTCTCATCACCTCTTGCGTAAGTCCTGCATAAATTTCGCACCTGTAGGGACACGGCATTCTAGAAACTTTGGGTAAAAATCAAAATTTATTCTGCGCCGTGTCCCTACTGTGCGATCTCCAGCTATTTTCCCAGAGGATGAGATCGCATACAGGGGCGGGTTTAGTTAAATAACGCCAGTTGCTAGTTATAAACAAGGGCGTTGCTAATTGCTAATTGCTAATTGCTAATATAGGATTTTTACTGACATTAGCCATTAGCCGCTCCCAGAGAGAGCGCTAGCAACTTGAGTTAAATACTCTATTTTAGCAAAAATTATGGGTAAAACCCACCTCTACATGGCTCACTTGCTCACCTGCTCAACTTTTGGCTTCGACTTTGGTACTTTCGCCTGCATTTCCAACAGTTGCGGCACCGTTACAAACCGATAGCCGCGCTGTCTGAGTCCGGCAATAATTTGCGGTAAAGCTAGCACGGTTTTCGGATGAACGTCATGCAGTAGGACAATTCCTCCTGGCGTTGCTTGCTTCAGCACATTTTTCACATACGCAGCGGCAGTATTGCGGGGTCGAAATTCTCCTGGCTCGGAATTCCACATCATAATACCATAATTTTTACTGCGGGCATAAGCGACTAGCCCATTATGCATAAAGCCACCAGGCGGACGGAAAAGAAATGTTTGTACGCCTGTAGTTTGATAAATCAGCTTCGACGTATTTTCTATTTCCGCAGCAGCAGTTGCTGAATTCATGTGAAAATACCAATGATGCCAGGTATGGTTGCCAATTGCATGGCCTTCGGCGACTACTTGCCGCCCAATGTCTGGATACTGTTTCAGGTTTCTACCGATCCAAAAAAACGTTGCTTTGATGTTGTTTTGCCTGAGAATGTTTAATACCTGAAACGTGGTGTCAGGCCAGGGTCCGTCATCGAATGTGAGCGCGATCGCTTTTTGTTTCCCACCCAATTGCACCTGTGTGACAATTTTCCGTTGAAACTGTAGGGGGGGAGCAAAGATCGGCGCAGTGACGGCTTCCTTCTCTGCTTGCTGCGGAAGATTTGGCAGTTTAGGATCGGCTAGGCGTGAGGGTAACAGCAGGGAAATGCCTAACAACCCTGTCACAGAAATCGCCGTTGTTACAAACCTGGGATACCAAAAAAACGTGCTACGGTTTTCCATATTAAAGTTTGTTTAAAATATAGCCTCCCGATTACAGGAACGTGCTAGCGCGGACATCTATCTGCGGGCGGATTTCACTGTGCTTGGGACATCCTATATTTTACCGAGCAACGTGGCAGCTCTCAGGATTTTATCGCTATTTTTTGCTCAAAACAAACAGAAACCCGGTTTCTTTAACAGGACTTACGCAAAGAAACCGGGTTTCTATGAAAAATCGTCAGTTTGGCAACGAGAGATCCCAGCAAGAAACCCGGTTTCTTAAAGAAACCGGGTTTCTCAAAGGTAGCTGACTACCCAATGATTGGAACTGTTTCACCTGCGCTCAAAAGCGGTGGGAAATGGTGAACGTTGACTTCATGCATCACTTGAATGCCGATCGTAGCGCGGTTGACAATATCCGCATTAGTCGGAATCGGTCGCCCTTGGCTATCTAGGATCGAGTGGTTGAAATTGAAACCGTTGAGGTTCAACGCGACCAAACAAATCCCCGCTGTAGCGAACCAAATACCTATCGTTGGTAAAGCTGCCATCAAAAAGTGTACAGCACGGCTATTGCGGCTGGCTAACGATGGAATAAACAGCCGTCCTAAGTAGCCAGAAAACCCAGCAAGATAATTGTAGGTTTCTTCGAGTTGACCAAACTTGTAACCCGCCGTCGCCGATTCAATTTCTGTTGTTTGCCGAATTAGGCTCGCAGTTGTCAATGCACCATAAGATGCGCTCATGAATGCACCGCCAAACACACCGATAATGCCTAAGAGGTGGAAAGGATGCATCAGAATATTGTGACCGGCTTGGACGGCTAACATGAAGTTAAACGTGCCGGTAATTCCTAAAGGCAACGCATCAGAAAAGCTACCTTGACCGATGGGATAAACTAGCAATACTGATGTCGCGGCGCCAACTGGCGCACTGAAAGCCACAGCAATCCAGGGGCGCATCCCTAAGCGGTAGCTGAGTTCCCACATTTGCCCCAGGTAGCACCAAATTCCAATCAGGAAATGCAGCACAATTAATTGATAGGGGCCGCCGTTGTAAAGCCATTCATCGAGAGAACCAGCAGCCCAAATCGGATAAAAATGCAAGCCAATTGCCGCAGAGGTCGGTACGACAGCAGCCGTGATGATGTTGTTACCGCCCATAATAGAACCGATGACTGGTTCCCGCACGCCATCGAGATCTACGGATGGGGCGGCGATAAATGCGATCGCAAAACAAATTGCAGCAGCACACAGAGTAGGAATCGCCAGTACGCCAAACCAGCCAATATAAATCCGGTTCTCCGTACTCGTTATCCAATCGCAAAACCCATCCCAATATTTTGCGACATCTAGTTCGGCACGACGTTGAGTAATAGTGTTCATAGGAAAAGCGCTCTCTGCCAAAACTACGCCGAAAAAAGGAAATTAAACAGCCAGCTAAAATCGGATAATTTTATCACAATTGTGGATTAAATTTTTCTCTCCGCTTCTGCTAGTGCGTTCAAGCTCTTTGATTGCAGTGAATTTAGTTACTCATTCACCATCACTTACAAAAAATTCTATAAAAACTTTCGATTAGCTTGCACATTTATGAAACATCTTTTAATTTAAATTTAAAATAAATTAAAAAAACATAATATTTTTATAATGTGTTTTAATATAACGTAGCAAATCGGGGTTCGAAGGTTTTTCTTCATAGCCGATGCCAAGAGCGTTCCGCCGTCCCATGCCCCTCTGAAGATTGATAGATTCTTACTTTCACCTGCCACGCCGGACGCATCTGGCAGAGTCAGGACTTACGCACGACGATCTGAGAAACCGGGTTTCTTGCTGCGAACGCGAGTGCGGAAGGGAGGCATATCTCTAGTTCTAAAGCCACAATTTTTCCTAGAAACTTTGGTGTTTGCGTAAGTCCCGAGCATAAAACTGGAATCCGCGCCGTGCCGGTACCGGCGTCTAGCAGCAGGGCATTGGTTGGTCCCAATTTAATCGCCAGCTTCCGGTTCCAACAGTCTCTGCATGGTAAATACCCTGAAAGGAGTTTGGCAAACTTTGGATTAATTTTTTCACAATTGTGAAATTACTCGCAGGTTTGGGAACAATAAAACAAGTTCTTGACATAATTTTCCAGGAAATTATGCCCGTAACCCTCTTATGTCACAAATAAAACCCATAAGAGCAGAAAAAAATTTTTCAGGAGATATAAGCTATGAAGAATCGGATTTACCGAGGAAATGGGGAGCAAATGCGCGAAAATCGCGATAGTCCTGCGGAGGCGCTGCGGGAACGCGAGCGAGGGACGATGGCGCAGTCACTCGATGCATACATGCAAAGCCAAATCTTGGATAAAACGGAAAGTAATTCCCGCCTCAGTTTGGCAAATCAATTAATCGAGGAAGGGGTCAAGTATGGTTCGTCGTTGCAGTTTAAGGAAGCATTGCAGTATTTGCAGGAGGCACTTAAAATCTACCGAGAACTGGAACATCTTCGCGGAGAAAGCAAGGCGCTGGGAAATCTGGGTAATGTTTACTATACTGCGGGAGATTACATAAAAGCGATTGAGTATTTCCAACAGTGCTTAGCGATCGCGCACCAGCTTCCAGACCGCCGCAGGGAAGGACAGACCTTAGGACATCTGGGAAACGCTTACCGTCACGTGGAAGACTACGCCAAAGCGCTGGAGTATCAGCAGCAGAGTTTGATCGTTGCCAGAGAAATTAAAGACCGGCGCGGCGAAGTTGCAGCACTCAATAACATGGGACTCGCGTACAAAGCTTTGGGTAATTTAAACTCGGCGATCGAGTACCAACTGCAAAGTCTAGCCCTAATGCGGGAGTTGCAAGACCGGGAAGGGGAAGCACAGGTGCTGAGAAACTTGGGAAATGCGTTTTATGCGTTGGAAGACTATCCCCAAGCAATTAACTACTACCAACAGTGCTTGGAGATCGCGCGTCAAATGGAAGACGGGCGCGGAGAAGGACAAGTGCTGCGAAATTTGGGAAGTGCTTGCTATGCTTTGGGCAATTACACCGAAGCGATTGAATATTACCAACAGCGGTTAGCGATCGCCAAACGTCTGAATGACTGCCGAATTGAAGAGCAAACTTTAGGGAGTTTAGGCGTTGCTTGCGAATCGATTGGTAATTTTACCACAGCGATAGAGTGCTACGAACAACGCTTAGCGATCGCGCGCCAACTCCAAGACAAGCGAGTCGAACAACAGTCACTGGGAAGCCTGAGAATTGCTTGTTATGCGATGGGTAACTACGCTAAAGCTTTTGATTATCAATATCAGCATTCCACCACCTTACCAGAATGACCGTTTAATTTATTGGCTCTGCTTGCCAAGTTAAAATCCCATCTGCCTTGGAGGTTTTCATCTAACTTGTTTCAATCTTTATTTATCAGGGTCAATACAATAAACTTCTTGCAAAAATTATTTTGACGGGCAGGATGCCCATCCCACAAGAGGCTTTTTTTCTTGTGGGGTAGGCGTCCCGCCTGCCCAAAAATTAATCGAAAAAAGTCTTTTGCAACAGGTAAAAAAACTGACGGGATTGCCGTCCCGTCAGTTTTTTTTACCTCTACTACGCGAGGCCAGAAACCCGGTTTTTTCGCATATTTCTGGCTGTCAACCCTGGATTTTTCCTCAAAACCGGGTTTGTTTGCGTAATTCCTAAGAGCGTTAGTTTCGCAGCAGTTTCAACCCCATTGCCACCTTGTCTAAAAGCGTTTTTTGCGACACGCAGGTAATCAGGCAGAGTTTACCACAACCCACGGTTTGGCGGCGGATTTCCTGAGCTTTTTCACCGTACCAAATTTCACGGGCGCTCTGCTCTTTGATATTACCAACTACGGGATATTCGTCGCATAATTTCACATCTCCCCGCGTGTCAATCCAGAAATTACGCAAACCCACGCGACAAGGACGAGATTCGGGGGGTGCTTGTTCTTCGCGGAAGTGAGGAATCATCAGCCTGAGGACTTCATCGCTGTTCATAATGGGAGCGCCGTTTTTCTTCATTTCAATTAACCGCTCCATCATCTGTTCAAATTCCGCCATATCTTCGTCTTCTATCCACAATTCTTCGTAAGTTTCTTGGGTCCAACGATTTACTGGCTGGAAATTAACAGTTGTCGCTCCCAGGTGTTCCGCCCATTTGACTATATCTGGCAGCACGCGGAAATTTAGTTTGTTAATCGTCGGTTTTATATTAATCGGAAACTGCACGCCTTGTTTTTCTTGCTCCTCGCGCAGATACCGAACACCGTTAGAAAGCCTGTCAAATAATCCCGGTTGTCCGCGCAAATAATCGTGGAGTTCTGCATTGTGACCATCCAGGGACATGTTCACGTTAAACGGATGCGCTGCTACAGTTTTGGCTGCATTTTCTTTCGTCATGCAGTAACCATTGGTTGTGACGCCGCAGTTTATGCCATTTTGATGACTAAACGCCAGCAAGTCAACAAAACCTTTTTTAATGTATGGTTCGCCACCGCTAAAGTTTATAGAAAAATCGCCGACAAATTCTTTAACCCTCAAT
Source organism: Microseira wollei NIES-4236 (assembly GCF_020521235.1). GTDB lineage: Bacteria > Cyanobacteriota > Cyanobacteriia > Cyanobacteriales > Aerosakkonemataceae > Microseira > Microseira wollei. The sequence goes on from NZ_BLAY01000046.1 coordinate 31,982, forward strand.
AACGCATTCTGCCATTCTTCGATGGTCATTTCATCTTTGTATTCTTTGAGTCGCCAATACTCGCATTGACGGCATTTAACATTGCAGCGCTCGTTGACAATCCCGTAAAAAGTCACCGGCTTGGTCATGTCATAATTGTAATTTATGTAAAGCGATTCGGCGACAGCATTCTGAGTATGTTTGACTGCAAGCTTAGATAAAGTTAAGGCGTCCATGGGTTTCTCCTCTTATATTACTTTTGTAATCTTCTTGAATCCCAGCCGATGATCTTTGAACCATTCTAATGAATTATTGAAATCTTTTTTCCAGAAAGCCCTATCTTGATTAAATCTTTATATCTTTAATTTTTGTAAAGTATTAGTATTTTAAATATTTAGCGGTTTAATTTTTGATAAAAACGCCGCAAAGCTGATTAAATAAAGGCTGGCACTCGTGCGATCGCTCCTTCAAACTCAAATGGCGACATCCCACGCCTGTGCTTTTAGACTAAATGTTTAATTTTCCTATATCTTTAACGAGTTATTTTGCCTTGCTATTGCAATATAGGTTCAATTTTTTAATATAAATTAAAATACTGTTACCTTTCTTAAATAACTTGAGACAGTAGAATTACGTAAATCAGCAGGTAGATAAATAAAAGTTATAGGAAACTAGGAAGTCGGTAGACAAGGAAAGTTTACAAAATCTTTACAGAGACAAATCCAGGACTTACCCACGAGGATTTTAGCAACCGGGTTTCTGGCGGGGATTTCTGGTTCTTTTGCCACAATTTTGCCGAGAAACCCGGTTTCTGTGCCGATTGCACTCACAGTGTCAAGACTTTAAGGGTTTTTAGCGTAGCATCGGCACAACCGCTAATGACTCCACCCATAGTTTGAATCTGCTGTAGGTAGTCGAGGGCGGATTTTGCGATCGCTTCACCGGGTAGCAAAACGGGAATACCCGGTGGATAAGGACAGATGAGTTCGGCACAGATGCGAGATTTCGCCTGTTCTATCGGTAAAATTTCCGTTGGAGCAAAAAACGCTTCGCGGGGGGAGATTAGGGGGGCCCAGGTGCAGAGGGGCACGACGACGGGTGGGCAAGGGGGGCGTCGATATTCTGTGGCGAGGGTGGTGAAAGCTTGCACCAGTTGGTCTATATCTGCTTCTGTATTGCCCAGACTAATAATAAAAGTTAGATGTTGCAGGGATGGGAACTCAGCCGTAACGCCGAGATATTGATGGAAAATATCATCAACTTCAAACCCGGTTAAACCCAAACCGGATACCGTCACGGTTAGTCGCGTTCGATCTAAAGTAGAACATCTCGGTATTTGTACGGAGGATAGAACGGACAATCCAGGAATTTGCTGAATTTGGTGTCTGGCTACATCAGCTAAATGTAAAGTTTTAGCCATCAAAGCTTCTCCGTGCAATGCCATTTGTTGGCGCGCCGCATCGAGGGAAGCTAAAAGAATATAGCTGGGACTGGTAGATTGGACTAACTGTAAAGCTTTGCTGAGGCGATTTCTATCGATGCGGTGACCTTGGACGTGTAACATAGACGCTTGGGTCATGCCAGCCAAAGTTTTGTGGATAGATTGTACGGTTAAATCTGCACCTGCTGATAGCGCCGAGGTCGGTAATTCGGGATGAAAGGCGAAATGGGAGCCGTGGGCTTCGTCTACGAGTAGGGGGATATTATATTGATGGGCGACCAGAGCGATCGCGCGCACATCTCCACACACCCCATAATAAGTTGGATACACCATCATCACCGCCTTCGCATCCGGATGCTGGTTTAAAGCATCGGCTACCGCAGCGGGTGTTATAGAGTGGGCGATATCTAGAATCGGGTCGTATTCTGGAAGGACGAAAATCGGGATAGCACCGGAGAGGATGAGAGCAGCGATCGCAGAAGAATGCACATTTCGCGGCAAAATAATCTTATCCCCCGTTCCGCAAGTAGCCAAAATCGCCGCAATTATTCCCGAAGTAGAACCATTGACCAAAAACCAAGTTTGTTCTGCACCAAACGCCGCCGCCGCCAGTTCCTGCGCTGACCGAATCACCCCATCTGGGGCAAATAAAGCATCCAATTGGGCTAATTCAGTCAAATCCGCTCGAAATACAGCCGTTCCCAGCAATTCTGCCAAACTAGGAGCAATACCCACCCCCCGCTTGTGACCAGGCGTATAAAAAGCAGCGTGCGGCTGATTCGCACATAGTCGTAGAGCATCTAACAAAGGTGTTTCTACTTGAAAATCCCGGCAACTTTTACTTGCACTCATTCCCTACTCTTTTTCTTCTTCTGGAGCGGTTCAATTAACTATTCTTCTCCCAAAAGCGAGTAATATAGGGAACGTCCCAAGACGTAGCTAATGGGAGGGATGTTATTTTATCAGTTTTTCCCTACTTTTATAGAGTTAAACGATAAAATAACAAGTCTCATGATCGGCATCCCAGAACCACAAATTCCCCATCCAGAACCCATCCCCCAACCACCAGTACCGGAACCCGTACCAGCACCCATTCCTGGGCCAGTACCAAGTCCAGTCCCAGAACCAATACCAGAACCAGTACCGGAAACCGTACCAGCACCCATTCCTCAGACAGTTCCGGCACCGATTCCCCAAACGATTCCCGCACCTATCTAAAATACACCGGGGAGGTGATAGCAACTTGTATAGGACGATGGCAATAAAAGCTAAGTTTGCCGATGAGCAGCAAGCGTTCTGCGTTTACAAGTGCGAACAAGCAAACAGCTCGCTCAACTGCGCGCTTTATTACACCCGTCAAAAGCACTATGCTTTCTTAGAGCCAAGTGAAAACGCCTTCGCTACCTATTGGTGTGGCGACTGATTGAGCCATAGCTGGAAAACATATAGATGCCGGACGACCTATGGAGAAATTGACAAAGTTCTCCAGGATAATCCTGATTACAAAGCGATGGCTGCACAGTCCGCACAGCAGACACTTAAGTTTGTTGGGGAATCAATTTCCAGCTATAACAGATTGGTCGATTTATAGTAACCCAAGTTGCTAGTTATAACTTGTGACAGCGGTAATTGCTAATTGCAAGCTTGCTAATTGCTAATTGCTAATTGGGTTAACAGGCTTTTGCCTTCTTGACAACTACCCATTAGCCATTAGCGATTAGCCATTACCAGTACCGCTTGATGTAACTAGCAACTTGCGTTAGTACAAAAACTCAGTCGATAAACCTTCTTTACCCAAATACAGAAAGCGTGGCAAACTTGCATCTGTAACCTTTCCCCGTCAAGCATTAACCTACAAAGACGGCTGCCAAAACGGTATGACTTGTTTGGCTCTCTCACAAAATCAGGACTTACGCAAGGGCGTTGCCAGAAACCCGGTTTCTGAGTCGATCTCTGGTTCCCTTTCCCAAGGATTTTTCGGAGAAACCGGGTTTCTGGGCGTAAGTCCTGAAAATCATACCGTAAGCGTTGCGGAGCGCTTCTTGCTGACCGCTTTGCAACATCAGCTGAGAATCCCCTCTCTTTCAAGCAGGGGAGATGTCAACTAAAATAGATCTGGTTTAAAATCAACCCAGTTTCTCACCTTTTAACCTTCACACTCAAATGCTCAGAGCCGGAATAGTCGGACTACCCAACGTTGGTAAATCTACCTTGTTTAACGCCTTAGTTGCCAACGCTAAAGCCGAAGCAGCCAACTTTCCTTTTTGCACCATCGAACCTAATGTAGGCGTCGTAGCGGTTCCCGACGAGCGGTTAAACGTGCTAGCGGAAATCTCCAAATCTAAGCAAATTGTGCCGACGCGGATTGAATTTGTCGATATTGCCGGTTTGGTCAAAGGCGCAAGTCAAGGCGAGGGACTGGGAAATAAATTTTTATCCCACATCCGCGAAGTTGATGCAATTGTCCACGTCGTGCGCTGTTTCGAGAACGACGATATCATCCACGTCGCCGGTTCGGTAGACCCGCTGCGGGATATAGACATAATCAATTTAGAGCTAGCATTAGCAGATTTAGGACAAATTGAACGCCGCATCGACCGTACCCGCAAACAAGCACGCGGTAGCAAAGAAGCCCAAATCGAACTGGATGTTTTGGAAAAAATCAGCGCCGCCTTAAATGAAGGAAAACAAGCACGCCAAGTTGAATTAACCGAAGAAGAAGCAGCAATAATTGAACAATTGTGCTTGCTCACCCGCAAACCGATTATCTACGCCGCTAACGTATCCGAAGATGACCTGGCGACGGGAAATCAATGGGTAGAACAGGTGCGACAACTTGCAGCACAGGAACATGCTCAAGTCGTCGTTGTTTCCGCTCAAGTCGAGGCGGAATTAGTTGAATTACCCGAAGCAGAAAGAGGAGAATTTTTAGCATCTTTAGGCGTCGAAGAAGGCGGATTAAAATCTTTGATACGCGCCACCTACGAACTGTTAGGCTTGCGGACATACTTAACAACAGGTCCCGAAGAAACCCGCGCCTGGACAATTACCGCCGGAATGAAAGCACCCCAAGCAGCGGGTGTGATTCATACAGATTTTGAACGCGGCTTTATTCGTGCAGAAACGGTTTCTTACAAAGATTTAGTCGAATCTGGTACGATGACTGCTGCTAAGGAAAAAGGCTTAGTTCGTAGTGAAGGGAAAGAATATGTAGTCCAGGAAGGAGATGTGATGTTGTTCCGGTTTAACGTGTAGCAGGTTAAATCAATAAAGCAAGTTAACAGCTTTATGAAACGGCGAAACTTATTGGAATATGGAGCGCTAAGCAGCGCTTCATTCTTGGTTAATCAAAATTGGCTAAGCTCTACTGAGGCAAAGCCAAATTTACCTAAAAATATGAAGGAAAAACATAGTTATGAATGGCTCGTTTTATACTGGATGCCTTATGACAATAATTTGTCAGGATTTGCCAGTCCTATACTGGAAATGCTGACCAGAGGTGTACAGAGCGACAATATTCTTGTAGTAGAATCAGACTTTAGAGGCGCCAAGCAACTTTCCAGACATATTATCGCTAAAGGTAAGATTAACGTCGAAAAACTAGCAACAGCAAACAGTGCTAGCGAAGAAATATTTGCAGAATATCTTAACTGGGCAAAATCGCAGTTTCAAGCAGAAAAATGGGCGATTGTCTTTTTAGGACATGGGGGTCGTTTAGATGAAATTAGTCCAGATGAACACCCCGAACCTAACTCGTTGTCAGTAACTAAATGGATGAATATTCAAAAGCTGAGTCAGATTATAGCTAACTTTAATAAAGAATTAGATAATCGTGTAGAGTTAGTTTTCTTTCAAAACTGTAATAAAGGAACGATTGAAGCACATTACACCTTTAGAGATACAGCTAAATATACGCTTTCTTCTCAATTGGTGCTGGGAGCGCCTAATTATTATTATCAGTCATTGTTTGAATTTTTGGGTCGCAACCCAGAGATTAACGGCGGACAACTAGCGGAAAAGATTATGGAATTTGAGCGGAGCGACATGTACCATAGCTACACAGTCACCAACAATCTTGCTGTGCGCGATCTACCAGCAAAAATTAATCCTCTAATTGAAGATATTTTTTCATCTAATACAGATAATATTAAAATTGGTGAAATAAAGAGTTATAATTATATGGGCGATCGCTTTGTTGATGTGGTGGCATTTTTTGAAGCGATCGCTAATCAATCCGGTGCAGATAAACAGAAATGCCAAGATTTTGTTGATTTTACCAAAAAATCAATGATTCACAAGTTTTATCCAAATGGAACTATGCTAAAAAGTGGAACAGATTATAAAAATTTTTCTGGTCTTGGTATCTTTTTACCTAGAAATAGACAAGCGCTAGAGCAATACCACTACTTACCAGTATTTTCAGATATAAAACTGAGCGAACTTTTTGAGAAACTTCTGTTTAAGTAAGGAAGATATCAACAACCAGAACACCTCGAAGTCATGTATTACTCCCTTCCCGGTAAAAGATTATCTACTTCTTTCTTCTTCCTTCGCGTCCTTCGCGTCTTCGTGGTTCAATAATACGAATTATTCAGGCGGGAAAAAAGTAAATTAAATTAAAAATAGCGAACTATTAACTGAACAGCGAGCCTTATTTATGTCAAGAAACTTTCCTATCCTAACTTTAAATATCGAAGATTTAGATGAGCGCGGTTACGGCATTGCTCAACATGGAAATAAGATAGTACAGGTACTAAATGCTTTGCCTGGAGAAACAGTCGAAGCGCAGATTTTTAGAAGAAAAAAAGGAGGATTGCAAGGAGTTGCTACACAAATTTTACAAGCTTCAAACTTGCGCGTAGCACCTCGCGAAGATCATTTTTTATGTTGTTCGCCGTGGCAAATTTTAGATTTTGAGGCGGAGAATCAAATTAAGGTATCTTCGCTCAAAAAGTTTTATCAAGCAGAACAAATAGACTTGCCAGATTTTGATATTATCTGCCTGCCTGACCAAACTTGGAATTATCGCAATAAAGCTGAATTCTCTTTCTATAGCGATGATACAGAGCAATTAAATCTCGCCTTTTTCGGGAGAGATAGTAGAAGTAAGTATCCCCATACTGGTTGTGTTTTAATGGCTGAGCCTATTAATATAGTAGGCAGAAGATTTTTAGATTTCTTAAATGACCGAAAGATTCAAGCGAGGCAATTAAAAAGCTTGATTTTGCGCTATTGTTATGCTCAAAATAAGGTTGTAGCTTGTCTGTTTTTTAAAGATGAAAATTTGCAATTTGACCCTGAAGAGTTGTCATCTGTTTTAGATGAGGTTTTACAGGGGGTTAGCATTATCTATTCTACTCACAAATCTCCCGCTCCAGTTGTGACTGAAATCAGGCATCAATTAGGCTGTCTGGAGTTAACAGAGTCGATTTATAATGTGAATTTAACCTATAACTGGGATAACTTTTTTCAGATTAATCCGCCGGTGTTTGAACTAGCGGCTAAAGATTTGGTTGAGCAAATTAAAGCTACGCCGGATTTTAGCAACTTACCTGTGGTAGAAATGTATGCTGGGATTGGAACTTTAGGGTTATTGGTAGCACCTTTGGTGCCAAAGGTTTTGGCGGTGGAATTGACTCCGGGTTCCCAGGAACGCGCTATTAGGAATGCGGCACAAAATAGGGTGGGTAATTTTGAATTTATAGAGAGTTTAGCGGAAGAGAGCGTGAGTGCGATCGCCTCCAATCAAATCCTAATTTTAGACCCCCCCCGCGTGGGTTTGCACGATAAAGTGATTAAGAAAATTATCGCAGAATCTCCCAAGCATATTGTCTATCTTTCATGCAACCCAAAAACACAGGCAGCCAACTATGCAGCGCTGCAAGAGAAATACAAAATTAGATGGATGCGAGCATATAATTTTTACCCACATACACCACATAGCGAAAGTCTGCTAGTCCTTGACAAAAGATAGAATGCTAATTGCTAATTGCTAATTGCTAAAAACAATTAGCAATTAGCAATTACAGTCCTGACGCACGAGGGCAAGCAACCCGGTTTCGACCTCGCTCTCTCGTTTCCTTTACCAAGGATTTTTCGGCTCACCTTTGTTTCTTTCCATAAGTCCTGAATTAGCAATTAGCAATTAGCAATTAGCAAACTTTACAGATGACCCCAGATTTTCATCATCGGTTCCGAAGATGACGCCGCCAGCAGCACCGGGGACGAGTTCAATCGCTTCAATTTTGCGATAATTGTCATGATAAAGGGGAACAAAATCGGGATTTAGACGGAAATAGATGGCATTTCCTCCCACTGCAAAAGCACCAGCAGTGTAAACAGCAGACTCAAATGGCCCATCATTTCCAGTATCGCTGGCTGAGGCAATAAAAAGAATACCCGCTTTATCTACTTTTAAATCTGAAATGTGGCGCAGATTACTGCCAGTCGGGAGGGGAACTTTTAAATTAGCTGAACTTGTTTGAGTAATTTGATAAGTATTCAAGTTGAACTTGCCCCAATAAATTGTAGCAGCTTCTTCTCCTCCACCTCGGTGCGCCCAAATAGCTACTAAATTTCCCTCGATTGCTTGTAAGGTAAATCCTTCTAAATTAGTTGTTGGCGTAATTCCCGGTAAAGTAAAGACCTGGAGAACCGAGATAGTCTTGTTATTGTTGAACCGGATATGATAAACTTTGCCAGAACTGCTTAAGGCCATGAAAGCGTTTAGCGTACCGGGAACGGATGCGATCGCTTCTAAATCCCTAGGCAATTCGACGTTACTAGGCCAAGTTAAAGCAACGTATTCTGGTTGTGCTTCACCCTTGATAGTAATAACCGCTAGACGACCTTCATCTTTCCCTTTATTATCGTGAACGATCAGGAATTCCATCTCATGGTTTTGCTGCTGCACCAAAGCCATCCCGCTAATGCCAAAAAGTATGCCACCCCGAACCGGACGCCACTGTTGCGCTAAAGCTGGATGGGGACTCAGCAACATAGCCTTCAAAAGCGCCCCAGTTATCAGCAAATTGAGAAACCAATGCATGTTGTATCTAGGAAAAACAGTTGAATTATTTTAAAGGCATACTGGGAACAGTAGAGACATTGCGCCCAATGTCTTTACTGCAACCGACTCCCTGCTAAAATGGGGCGAAAGGACAGACAAATGTCACTGACCCCGCTCTCTCATAGACGGGGCTTGTCCGAACCAATTCGGACGACGTAAGCAGCGACTAGCCCATTGAGACACGGCTTGGTACACACTTCCAAATACTTCCCTAGTTTGGATTCACTGTAAGTCTGATTGGTACAGGCGCTTTGAGAAAGGACATCTTAGCTGTGTTGGGCGAAGGGACAAGGAACAAGTTTGCTGGTTCTTGGCTTTATCAGCGCTTAAAAACCAGCCCCTTTTGTGGGGACTAAAGTCCCTGGTGTCGGCAAGCCTCTCAGGTCTAAAGACGCTGAGTTTCCCACATACCGAGCAACATTATGAGACGCAAATCTACATCCTCTGGGTTCTTTAATTCTACGATTTTGGCAGTTCTTGCAGGCGTGTTTATTTTAGGGGTGGGAATTGGTATCGCCTTCAGTTCAACGGCGACATTGACCCCGACAAACGTGGCGTCGCGGGAATTCATCGACCGCAGTGCGCCAAACGCAGACTTGTGCGTGCAATATGGAGCCAGTGCCATTGTCACCGATACCCGCGTGTTTGTGACGCTAAACCCCTTCAATGTCTACGTGACGCAGCCGCGTATGCAACCTGGGTGCGTGCTGCGTACCAATAACTGGTCAATTCTAGAACAAAGAAAAGCGGTGAGCGGGGATGATGTGCGCCAGTGTAAGAACCGGATGAACACTTTTGGCTACACGGGTGACTTGGGAGATAAACCCCTAGTTGACTGTATCTATCAAAACGACGCCGAGAAAAACCGCTTCCTCAATCAACCAGGTTCTATTGGCGCTCCCGCACCAGAAACCAACCAATTCTAATTGTTTGAATTCAACAACCCCCACTTAAAATCGCCTAGAGCATCGGTCAAGGATTGGGTATCGGATTATGACCGAGGTTCTAGGCTTTTACCTTTGAAGCGGGTGGGGGGTTTTCTCCCCTAGATTACAGCTTGTAACTTGTGCTAAACAATCCCTCGGGACTTACGCACGCGGGGGCAGAAACCCGCTTTTTTCGCAGATCTTTAACTTCCCAACTCGGCATTTTTCCTAAAAACCGGGTTTCTTTGCGTCAGTCCTGTGGATTTTTCCACACTTGCACTATGCCCGTTGATGCAAAATGCAAAAGCAGTATTGGATTTTAGAGCAGGCAGAGTATAGTTTTCTAAGGGCTTTTGTACTAATAATGCCAAAAGCCCCCTGTGTGTCAGTTCCACAGAGAGTTCAGGGTGTTTACTGTCGCAAATATATGAAAATGCTCCATTCGATGACGCAACATCTCAACAACTGGCGGCGCTCTGCCAGCGCTTGCGCTTTGAAGAAAACCATCGATGGCGCTTCGGTTGTATCGGAACCCGCGATCAATTTGCTGCAAAAGAAATTTTCGGCGCTGCTACGTAGTGCCAATTGCTCTCAAAGGCAACCAAAGCGCCACAGTAGCACCTGTGCGCGATCCCGTAACTCTCCCAAGGTTGTGTTTGTTGTCGCCGTAGCGTCTCTCACCAGCGTTCTAGGTTATCGCTTCTACAACCAACCTAAATTAGTGGTTGGAACAGTTGCCCCGCAAACAATTTGGGCACCAGAGGACGCTACGGTCGAAGATACTAAAACCACCGAAGCCAAACGAAAAGCAGTCCGCAGGAATTTAGCACCCGCGTTGATGGTGGATCGGGAAGTGGATGGCAAAATTTACCAGCAACTTCAACAAAGTATCGATAAAATTAACTCGCTCAGGCAACTGCTGGCTCCGTTTCCCTTTACCAATACCTCAACCCTATCGATTTCTACCCAACTTTATTTGCTCGAAACTCCAGAATGGCAATGGCGAACCGTGCTAGCAAACCTAGACGCACATAGGACAACCGATGAGCTATTTTCCACTCCCGCCGTTGCGCCTTCCTCCCCTTCAGCGGAACTACAACGCGCCATTACCGAACTGCAAGCTTATCAACGCACTGCATATTCCGCCAATTTATCCGCACTGATCGATCAAATTACCCAGGCTCGACAGCGTTACCAAAAGGCGCTATCAGTTCTCAGTCAGGAGTGTAAAGACGAGGGAATTGGGTCCAGAGTCAGTCGCGCGACTGGGGTCTACGTTAGGTCTGCAATGCTCAGCAACGCCCTCGATACCCCCGACTGCGGCTATGCTGCTTTCTTGGCAGCATCCCAGTCAGACTGGCAAAAAACCCAAACGGGTATCCGCAACGCTGCCGAGTTAATTCTCACCCAAGGCATCCCCCCTGGTTTACCGCCTTCCCACTTGCAGGAAACCGCGAGTATCCAGGTGCAAAATCAAGTGCCGCAAAGCCTGCAATCCTCCGCAACGGCGTTGTTAGTATCCCTCCTCCAGCCGAATTTAAAGCAAGATGCCGCACAAACGAAACTTTTGGCAGAACAAGCGGTACAAGCTGTCCCACCGGAAATTATCCAGGTGCGGCGAGGCGAGATCGTAGTCCGGGCGGGGGAGGTAATTACCCAACCGGATTTTTTACTTTTGGATTATTTCAACCTCAGTCGTCGGGGGCTGAATTGGCTGGGGTTAATTGGCTTTGCTGGAGTGACTTGCCTCGGTGTGAGCGCGTTTTGGCTGGTGCAGCGGCGATTTCATCCTGGGATGCGCCGCCGGGACTATATTATGGTGCTGCTGTTGACGCTCTCGACGCCGCTGATAGTAAGTTTGGGCTGGCACTATACCAGCTTGCCTGCGATTGGTTTATTGATGGGTAGCTTTTACGGTTCGGCGTTGGGGGTGACAACGGTTGGGTTGATTGCCTTATTTCTTCCAGTTAGTCTACCCATTAGCTGGGAGCATTTGCTTGCCGATGCTGTTGGCGGGCTGCTGGGTGGTTTAATGGCAGGAAGGATGCGATCGCGCGAAGAACTCGCCCTCTTGGGCGTCGCCGTCGGCTTAGCTGAAGGCGCAGTCTACCTGCTGCTTAATTTAACCCTGGGCGCTGCTTCCGGTTTGCTCTGGTATGCTTTCATCCCCAAAGCCGCGTTATACAGTCTCACGGGTTTGGCTTGGAGTGTAGTAGCGCTAGGTCTTTCGCCTTATTTGGAACACCTGTTCGACTTGGTAACCTCAATCCGCTTATCCGAACTGGCTAACCCGAATCGACCTTTGCTCAAGCGTTTGGCAGAAGAAGCACCAGGAACTTTCCAGCATACCCTGCTGGTGGCAACTCTCGCTGAAGCGGCGGCGAAAGTGTTGGGATGCAACGTCGAGTTGGTTCGCACCGGGACTTTGTATCACGATGTCGGCAAGTTGCACGACCCCCAAGGATTTATTGAAAATCAAATCGGCCACCCCAACAAGCACGACGAAATTAACGATCCTTGGAAGAGTGCCGAAATTATTAAAAAGCACGTCACCGAAGGATTGGCGATGGCGCGCAAATACCGACTCCCCAAGGCAATCTGTGCGTTTATCCCCGAACACCAAGGCACTATGCTGATTGCCTATTTTCATCACAAAGCGCAGCAAGAATCCAGCGAACCCATCCCGGAAAATGATTTCCGCTACGATGGCCCCATTCCCCAGTCCCGCGAAACTGGTATCGTCATGCTGGCAGATTCTTGCGAGGCGGCGCTGCGAAGTCTCAAAGATGCCACTTATGATGAGGCTTTAGTCATGGTAAATAAAATTCTCAAAGCCCGTTGGCAAGATAATCAACTCTTGGATTCCGGTTTAAGGCGAGACGAAATGCCCCTGATTGCTGAAATTTTTGTCCAAGTTTGGCAACAGTTCCATCACAAGCGTATTGCTTATCCCAAAATAGGCGTTAAAACTTAGCTATTTTAGTTTTATTTCTCCTCAAAAAATAGGAAGGGTTGATTTGAGCGTCTATTTTTTGGTATTATGAGTCTATTCTAATAATGGAATATTTTTACTTTTTATATTTTTTGACATATTCCCATTCTGAGAAGAGTATAGCAAAAATTGGCAGCGATCGAAACCCCCTAAAACAAAAAAATCGCATTTTTTGATAAAAAAAACAAATTGGTAATGGCTAATTGCTAATGGCTAATTGGTGATATAGCCTTTTTGGCGATTGAGCGATAAGGGATGAGCGATTAGGTTATCCCATAGTTAAAGCGAGCGCAACAATTGAGCGATCGTTGTGAAATCTTGCAGATAGAGCGGATTGCTTTTCTAGTGAGGTATAGCCTTTTACCTTGTTTGTGTAGCGGCACCCTTAAGGGTGCCGCTACACAAACAAGCCGTAACTCATAGGGCTGCAAACCGCTATAAAGGTTGTAGGTTGGGCGGAGGGTGCTCTCTTCGACAGCGTAACGCACCCTAGTCCGAAACCCAACTTGTTAGATCCCAAAGGGTTGGTTAACACTATGGTCAATCCAACCTACGAATGATTAGATAAATTTATAGGATAGTTCGCGAAAACCCCGGTCTAAAGACACGGGGTTTTCGCGCGAGACTTTAGTCTCGCGAATTCTTCTTCAAGGGTATATTAAAATTTGCACAATCTTACTACAACAATGACGATGTTCGCAGTAAAATAGGCACAGAAGTGGAGGAAGAAATTGCTAGTTATTGAGTACAAAGTCAAAGCTAAGTCATACCAGTACAAAGCGATTGATGAAGCAATTCGCACGGTGCAATTCGTGCGAAATAAATGCCTGCGGTACTGGATGGACGCACCCAAAGACGCAAAAGTCAATGGGTTTGCTTTGAACAAGTACTCAACCAAACTGCGCGAAGAATTTCCCTTTGTCAAAGAGTTGAACTCAATGGCAGTGCAAGCATCTGCCGAGGGAGGATGGGCAGCAATTTCTCGATTTTACCAAAATTATTGCAAAAACAATCAACCGGGCAAGAAAGGATTCCCACGCTGACAAAAAGACAACGGTTCAGTCGAATACAAGACCAGTGGATGGTTGTTGCATAAAACTAAGCGGAGGGTTACTATTACCGACAAGAAAGGCATTGGTGAATTAAAAATATTGGGCAAATGGGACATTCATACATACCCACTCAAATCAATTAAGCGCGTTAGATTGGTGAAACGCGCCGACGGTTACTATTGCCAATATTAATTTATGGAGTTAGCTTTGAGCGTTTTATCTTTTATTTAGCCTGGTATAACTTGCGTCATTCTCATATCTGGTTAGCTTATCCCCAATGGATTAGCCATATTTTCATCAGTCTGGCGCCACACCAAATTCATCATAGTGTAGACGCGAAACATTATGATAAAAACTTTGGTTATATTTTCGGATTTTGGGACTGGATGTTTGGCTGCTTATACATGCCAACCAGTTATGAAAAACTGAATTTTGGTTGAGCAGATGGAGAATCAAATTTGTTTAATAATGTCCCCAATATCTTGTTCCAACCATTTAGATCAATTTGGCAGCGAATCAGCCAAACCTCAGTCTGATGGAAATCCAAATTTAAATCAATTTGATTTTTTGACCTCTGAGATTCAATTGAAAACATCTCTAGTTTACCAATTTCATAGTGCTTGATTACAGCCAAAGTAAATCGTTGTTGCCATCATTTTAGAAAGAGTTAACATGAGCCAAGCAGCCTTAGATTCCAACTATCAAACTACCGGATTTAGTCAATATTTAAATCTAACAACAGAAAGTTGGTATTCTCAAACGCAGTGTATTCATCAGGTATTTGCAGAGCAGGTAGAAAAAACACCTGATGCAGCAGCAATAGTATTTGAAAACCAGCGATTCACCTACCGAGAATTGAACGCCAAAGCTAATCAACTGGCACATTATTTGCAAGCAATGGGGGTAGGGAAAGAGGTATTGGTAGGTCTATGTGTAGAGCGTTCTATTGAAGTAGTCATAGGAATTCTCGGTATCCTGAAAGCGGGTGGTGCTTACGTTCCTTTAGACGCTGCTTATCCCCAAGAACGACTAGCATTTATGTTAGAGGATTCTAACTTAAAAGTGCTTTTAACTAAAACCCAATGGCTAGAAATACTACCTATTATTACCGCTTCAGTGATTTGTTTGGATGCAGATTGGCAGAAAATTGAACAACAAAGTCAAGAGAATCCAATATGTGATGTGAAACCGGAAAATCTTGCTTACTTAATATATACTTCTGGCTCTACTGGTAAGCCAAAAGGAGTGCAAATGCCTCATGCCAGTGTTTGTAATTATCTTGAGGCTGTAGCTAAAATAATCCCAGTCAATAGCAACGATATTTATCTCCAGACAGCATCTTTTTCGTTTACCGCGTCAGTCAGACAATTATTATTACCTTTATCCCAAGGTGCTACAAGTATTATTGCTACCCGCGAACAAACTAGAACTCCCCTCAGTTTATTTGAATTAATCCAAAACCAGGGGGTTACTATCTCTGATGGTGTACCTTCGGTGTGGCGTTATGGACTGATGGCTTTAGAAAGTTTAGAGCAAAAATATACAAAAGCTCTCAGCGAATCCCAACTCCGATTAATAGTATTTGGTGGGGAATTACTACCCTATCAATTAATCAAAAAATTACGCAATCTGTTTTCTACCCCACCACTATTTTTTAATATTTTAGGTCAAACAGAAAGCATTGGAAATGGTTTTTATCCCATTCCAGAAGACTGCAACTTGGAAGAAGGATATGTGCCAGTTGGTAATCCTCTCAAAGACATTCAGCAGGTTTATGTACTCAATTCCCAACTGGAACCAGTAAAAATTGGTGAGTCTGGTGAATTACATATTGCAGGTTCTACCTTAGCTCGTGGTTATCTGAACCGGACTGAAGCGAATGCGGAAAAATTTATTGATAATCCTTTTAATCCACAACAAAGACTTTTCAAAACAGGTGATGTAGCTCGCTACTCCAGTGATGGTAATTTGGAAATTCTTGGTCGCATCGACTTTCAGGTAAATATCCGAGGGATGCGCGTTGAACTGGAAGAAATTGAAGCTGTATTGAAACTGCATCCATCTGTTCGTGAAGGTGTAGTTACCCTGAGAGAAGATCTCCCCGGAGATCAGCGCCTTGTAGCCTATATAGTCCCTAACAATCAAGCCTTGGATTGGGGAGAAATCCGCAGCTTTCTAGAGCATAAACTACCAGATTACATGGTTCCTAATGCCTTTGTGCTGATGGAAAAACTGCCAGTATTACCCAACGGTAAATTAGACCGCAACAGCTTACCTGCACCAAATATATCGACTGAGAGTCGTAACTTTGTTGCACCCCGTAACCCAAAAGAGCAACTTATCGCTAACATCTGGGCAGAAGTTTTAGGATTAGAAAAAGTTGGCATCCATGACAACTTTTTAGAATTGGGAGGACATTCGCTGCTTGCTAGTTTAGTTATATCTAGATTGCGCGAAGCTTTAGCTGTGGAATTAGCGGTCAGCGTTTTATTTGAATCGCCAACTGTAGCCAGTTTAAGCGAAAGGATTGAAAATTCCTCCCATCAAAACCAGCAAAATCAAACCTTGCCAATATTAGAGTCAATCGATCGTTCTGTTGAATTACCTTTATCTTTGATTCAGCAGCGATTTTGGATTCTCGACCAAATGGAAGGGGCAAATGCTGCATACAATATTGCCAGAGCATTGCGTTTAGTTGGTCGGCTGAATTTAACCGCACTCCAACAAGCAATAGAGTCAATTATTCAACGTCACGAAACCCTGCGTACTTCCTTTGGGATGGTAGATGGAAAACCAGTGCAATTTAT
The DNA here is from genome assembly GCF_020521235.1 of Microseira wollei NIES-4236. Classification (GTDB taxonomy): domain Bacteria; phylum Cyanobacteriota; class Cyanobacteriia; order Cyanobacteriales; family Aerosakkonemataceae; genus Microseira; species Microseira wollei. The sequence goes on from NZ_BLAY01000046.1 coordinate 48,248, forward strand.
TGCTGAAACTGTACCATTTAGTTTACCAGTGTTAGATTTACAAGACTTGCCAGAAGTTGAGCGACAGGCTGAATTACAAAGATTAATTACCGCCGAATATACACAAACTTTTGATTTAAGAACAGCACCTTTATTAAGAGTCAAAATCATTCGCCTGGAGTCAGATTCCCATGTGTTGCTGGTGACAATGCACCATATTATCTCTGATGCTTGGTCAGTGGGAATTTTCCTCAAAGAATTGTCTAGTTTATATGCAGCTTCTCCCTTACCAGAGTTGCCGATTCAGTATGTAGATTACGCTTACTGGCAACGTCAATGGCTGCAAAATGATATTATCAATACCCAGCTAAACTATTGGAAACAACAGTTAGCAGATGCTCCACCTGTAATAGAATTACCAACCGATCACCCACGTTCTGCTATCCAAACATTTCGGGGTAGTATCCAGAGGTTTAAGTTGGGTGATGACCTGACTAACAAACTGAAAACCCTGAGTCAGAAGTCAGGTACTTCCCTATTTATGACTCTTCAGGCGGCTTTTGTGACGTTGCTTTATCGCTACACTGGTCAGGAAGATATTATTATTGGCTCTCCCATTACTAACCGCAACCGTCCAGCCCTTGAATCATTAATTGGGTTTTTTGTCAACAGTTTGGTTTTACGCACCCGCTTAGAGAACAACCCCACATTTAAAGAACTACTAACTCAGGTACGGCGGGTTGCGCTTGATGCTTACGCTCACCAAGATGTACCTTTCGATCAATTAGTTGAAGTTCTCCAACCACAACGTCACCTCAGCTATAGTCCGCTGTTCCAGGTGATGTTTGTATTGCAAAATTCCCCAGTGGAAAAACCAAAACTGCCAGGTTTGAATGTAACGCCGATTGAATTAGATAGACCGACAGCAGGTGCGACTTTTGATTTAACTCTGTCGATGCAAGAAATAGATGCAGAACTCAAGGGGGCATTTGAATATAATGCCAACTTGTTTGATGCTGAAACTATTGCACGGATGATGATAAATTTCCAGATATTACTGGAAGATATCGTAAACAATACCCAAAAAGAAATAAGTAATTTACAACTTATTTCTGCCAATGAACTACTTCAAATAGAGGAATGGAGCCATGCTTAACACTAACGAATTACTCACCCCAAACTACAGCACACTGATTACTGATTTATTTGCTGTTATAGATTCATCTGATTGGCAAGCACTACCGGATATGTTTCACCCTGACATCGTTTATGAACGTCCTGGTTATCAGCCTTTCGTTGGTATAGAACGATTACTTGTGTTTTATCGACAAGAAAGGATAATCCTTTCAGGTAAACATCATATCGAAAACATTGCCACTGACAAAAATTGCGCTGCTTGTTGGGGTCGGTTTATTGGTGTTGGTAAAGACGGTAGCCAACTTGATGTGTTATTTGCCGATACATACTCTTTTAAAAACGGCAAGATTTACACTCGCAGAACTCATTTTTTTACAGCAGCAGTATAAATAAGAAGAGGCAAGTATTATGCAGAGAACTTTGCAAAGCTACCAGTGTATCCATAAGATTTTTGAAACACAGGTTTTACAACAAAACCATGCTACAGCACTAATTTACAAAGACCAACAACTCTCTTACTCGGAACTAAACCGCCGTGCTAATCAGTTGGCACATTACCTACAAAAACTGGGTGTAAAACCAGATGTACCAGTAGGTATCTGCATGGAACGCTCTTTAGAGATGGTGGTAGGACTGTTAGGAATTCTCAAAGCAGGGGGAGCATATTTACCACTAGATCCAATATATCCTCCAGAGCGGCTAGCTTTTATGTTGGAGGATGTTCAGGCACCAATAATCTTAACTCAACAGCAGTGGGAACATAAATTTCCAGCACATTTAACCTCAAAATTGGTTGATATTGATTTAGATTGGGAAATTATTTCGCAAGAAAGTCAAGAAAACCCTAGTAGTGAAGTCAGCCCTGAACATTTAGCCTATATAATATATACATCTGGCTCCACAGGAAAACCAAAGGGAACAGAAATTCCCCATCGAAGTATGATTGGTTTTATGTTTGGGGTCAATTACCTGCGGCTAGACTCAAAACAAACTCTTCTGCAATATTCATCTATTTCTTGGGATGCTTTAACCCTAGAACTTTGGCCAGCACTTCTTCATGGTGGTCGCTGTGTTCTTTACCCAGGAACCATCCCCACACCTGATGATTTAATCCAGATAATTCAGCAACATGGTGTTAGTATCTTATGGCTGACTTCTGCCTTATTTAATACCATTATTGATTATAATCCAGAAGGATTATCTGGTGTTAAACAATTGCTAATTGGTGGGGAAGCAATTTCCTTAGCTCATGTTCGTCGCGCTCTGGATATCTTACCATCAACAGAGATTATTAATGGTTACGGTCCTTCAGAATGCACAGTATTTAGCTGCTGTTATCCCATTCCTCGAACCCTGGGCGAAAATGTTAGGTCAATTCCCATCGGTAGACCCATAGGAGACAGAAAAGTTTATCTCCTAGATTCATATTTAAATAGAGTCCCCATTGGTGTTACTGGCGAAATTTGCATTACCGGACCCAGTTTAGCACGGGGGTATGTCAATCGACCACAATTGACGGCAGAAAAGTTTATTCATAATCCCTTTATCCCAGGAGAACGCCTTTATAAAACAGGAGATTTGGGACGCTTTTTACCCGATGGAAACATTGAATTTCTGGGACGCATCGATCACCAAGTTAAAATTCGCGGTTTTCGGATTGAAGTAGGAGAAATTGAAACGCTTCTGAGTCAACATCCCCAAGTTCAGCAGGTAGTAGTAATTGTCCGCGAAGACAATCCAGGGAATAAGTATCTCACGGCTTATATTGTTAATGAAACTTTGACGCTTACGAGTAGCGAATTGCGTCAGTTTCTCAAAGAACATTTGCCGGAATATATGATTCCAGCTGCTTTTGTGATGCTCAAAACCTTACCCTTGACTCCTAATGGTAAAGTTGATCGTCGGGTTTTGCCAAAGCCAGAGATCGCAAATTCACAACTAGAAGCAGCTTTTGTCGCACCTCGTACTTGGCAAGAAGAAAAACTAGCTGAAATCTGGTGTACAGTGTTGCATCAAAAGAAGCTAGGCATCTATGATAACTTCTTTGAATTGGGAGGACATTCTCTGTTGGTAACATCTGTCATCTCTCGGATTCGAGAAAGTTTTGCGATCGAACTTCCTCTGCGTTCTCTATTTACAGCACCTACTATAGCTGAACTTAGTCAAGTAATAACTGCTCATCAGCTGGAGTTACAGGAGCAGAGTACAAGTGGTATGACATTTGACACTTTACCACCTCTTGTTCCTCAAGTACGAGACACATATATACCACTGTCTTTTGCACAAGAGGATATATGGTATGAACAGCAATTAGCTCCTGAAAGTTGCGCCTACAACAGCTTTTTTGTTTTACGTTTCTCTGGTTCTCTCTCTGCAAGTGCGTTGGAGTCTAGCTTCAATGAAATTATTCGCCGTCATGAAATATTACGGACATCTTTTACTGTGGTAGAAGGTCAACCAGTACAAATCATTTCCCCATCCCTAACTATACCGTTGGAGATTATAGACTTACAAAACTTCCCTCAAACAGAGCGAATATCTGAAGCCGAAAAACTTGCTGCGCTGCAATATCAGCACCATTTCGATCTAGCTTCAGTCCCTCTGATCAAGACAACCTTGCTGCGATTAGCTCAACAGGAGCATTGGTTGATAATCAATATGCACCATATCATTACAGATGGGTGGTCATTTGACCTGTTGTTGGAGGAGTTACGAATACTCTATGAAGCTTTTGTCAATGATTTACCTTCACCCTTACCGGAATTACCTGTTCAGTACGCAGATTTTACTCTCTGGCAACGGAAATACTTTAATGAAAAGGTAATAGAACAGCAACTTGCTTATTGGCTGGAAAAATTAACCAATACCTCACAAATATCTAATGTGGTTTCTAACACTCAGCCACAGGTGAGTAACAGCACAAGTGCATCTGTTTATTCTGTGGTTCTGCCAGCGAGTCTGGTGGTATCAATCGAAGCCCTCAGCCGTTCTCAAAGAGTTACTATCTTTATCATCATTCTGACTGCTCTGAAGATACTTTTGTTTAATTACAGTGGTAAAAACGATATTTTAGCGATCGCAACAGTTGGTAATCGTAGTTCAGTCGAAACTGAAAAAATGCTCGGTTGCTTTATCAACGACGTCATTTTGCGATCGCATCTCTCATCTGAGCAAACAAAGCTTTCTCTTTTAGAGCAGGTCAAAGAAACCCTGACAGAAGCAATTAACAATAAAGAGATTGCTTGTCAAACAGTCATGGATGCTATTACAAGTAAACAACCACTTAACATCTCGGCTTGCGTTACTATGGTACCTCCACAAAATTTGCCGGACTGGATGTTAGATGTAGAATTTGTCACAATTAAGCGGGAGCGCAGTTTATGGGATCAGGAAATTCCTTTAGAGCTTTATATTTCTTCACCTTCTGTAAATAATCCCACCATTGAAATTAAAGTCTTGTACAGCACAGATTTATTTACAGATGAAACCATTGAGTTTCTGTTTAGTTATTATCAGGAAATTCTAGAGAAGCTCGTCCAACATCCAACCAGCCAGATTTCTGAATTTGAAAAGGTTCTAAGAACCTAGGGTGGGCACTGATCTCCAACGTAAAAATAAGGATTTGAGCGTGTATGTAGGCAGGGGTGGCAAACAAAATTCTGAGGATGGAGACATTAGATACCCGACTTCTTAAAGAAGTCGGGTATCTGAGGATTAATTAACCAAAAATTACTATTGCTATGTTAGAAAACAAACCACCAGAGTTGAAAGAACAGCCCGGATTTGGATCGTATTTATCTAAGTGGAGTAAGTATTTCTCCAGTAAGGAAGGAGAGATAACTCAAAGCATGAGCGTTTTTATCTTGATCTGGATTGGTCAAGTGTTATCTCTGGTTGGCTCTCGCATGACCAGTTTTGCTCTCAGTATTTGGGTTTATCAGCATACCAACTCAACCACCCAGTTCACTCTCCTGATTCTATCAACGACCTTACCTGCGATTATTATCTCTCCCATTGCTGGAGTGTTTGTCGATCGCTGGAGTCGGCGCTGGATTATGATTATTAGTGACTTCTGCGCTGGTCTGTGTACCTTAACCATTGCCTGGTTATTTATCAATGGCAACCTAGAAGTTTGGAGTCTGTGCCTAATTAGCGCTCTTAGCTCTAGCTTCAGTGCATTTCAGGCGCTCGCCTATTCTTCAGCTACTACATTATTAGTGCCTAAAGAACAACTTGGTCGTGCCAGTTCAATGACGCAGATTAGGTTAGCTATTGCGGAAATCCTCTCACCTGCACTGGCAGCTGCACTGCTGGTAACTGTCCAAATTCCGGGAGTTGTGGTGATTGATTTGGCAACTTTGTGCTTTGCTCTGGTTTGTTTGCTAGTGGTTAAGTTCCCTGAAGTTCAGACCAGAGAAGCTAAAGGAGAAGCAGTTGGGTTCTTATCTTCATTCTGGCAAGAAGTCACCTTTGGATGGCATTATTTTATCGAGCGCCCTGGACTGATTGGGTTAGTGGCTTTTGTTGCGCTCAGCAACTTTCTCATTGGCGGTGTTGAAGCTCTCACCACACCTCTAGTACTTTCCTTTGCTTCTACACAAGCTCTAGGTACAATATCTTCCATTGCTAGCTCTGGAATGTTAGTCAGCAGTTTCATTATGAGCTTATGGGGGGGACCACAGCGCCAGATGAATATCATATTTACCTCGATGTTTTTTTTCGGTTTATTCTATCTGTTAGCTGGCTTGCGTCCTCACCCGATTTTGTTTACTATCTCTGATTTCTTTATATTTTTTATACTCCCCATCGTTAATGGTGCAATCCAAGTAATTTACCAAAAGAAAGTTGCTCCAGAAGTACAAGGAAAGGTCTTTGCATTCCGCATTGCGGTTACTCAGGGTTTTCTGCCGCTTTCTTATTTGATCGCCGGACCACTAGCCGACCGAGTTTTTGAACCATTGATGGCTGCTGATGGCTTGGGAGCAGCCAATATTGGACAAATTATTGGTGTTGGACATGGTCGGGGTATTGGTTTGATGTTTGTCATCATGGGTATATTTAGCATTGTTGTCACCTTCATTGCCTACTTGTATCCCCGTCTGCGTCTGCTAGAAGATGAGTTACCGGATACAATTCCTTTGTTCGATCAACCTGATTTTCATCAGTCTGGCGCCACACCAAATTCATCATCGAATCAGTCTTAAAACTTCATCCCCATGTCCGAGAGAACACCGGATGCGATCGCGCGAAAAACTCGCCCTCTTGGGCGTCGCCGTCGGCTAAGCTGAAGGCACAGTCTACCTGCTGCTTAATTTAACCCTGGGCGGCGCTTCCGGTTTGTTCTGGTATGCTTTCATATCATGTCGGCTTAATGTGCAATAAAAACTTCGAACCGTCGCCGCGTCGCCCCGTCAGAGCGTCAGCCCTAATTATAAGTGTTCAACCGGACATGATATCATCCCCAAAGCCGCGTTATACAGTCTCATATCATGTCCTTAGGTATCAGTTGTGTATAGTTGATTGTGCGAAAAAGCGTTTTTTCTCCCCCAGCTCCCCCATCCCCTTTGCTCCCCCAGCTCTCCAAACGCAACCGATGCAACCGGACACGATATCACGGGTTTGGCTTGGAGTGTGGTAGCGCTGGGTCTTTCGCCTTATTTGGAACACCTGTTCGACTTGGTAACCTCGATCCGCTGATCCGAATTGGCTAACCCAAATCGACCTTTGCTCAAGCGTTTGGCAGAAGCAGCGCCGGGAACTTTCCAGCACACCCTGTTTGTCGCCACTCTCGCCGCAGCTGCGGCGAAAGCTTTGGGATGCAACGTCGAACTGGTTCGCACGGGGACTTTGTATCACGATATCGGCAAGTTGCACGACCCCCAAGGATTTATTGAGAATCAAATGCGCCACCCCAACAAGCACGACGCAATTAACGATCCAAGGAAGAGTGCCGAAATTATAGCGGATTGCAGCCCCATGAGGTACACCGCACAGCTGTGCCAAAAGCCTATACCTCACTCGCTGGCAATCTGCTGTATTAAAAAGCACGTCACCGAAAAATTGGCGATGGCGCGCAAATACCGACTCCCCAAGGCAATCTGTGCGTTTATCCCCGAACACCAAGGCACGATGCTGATTGCCTATTTTCATCACAAAGCGCAGCAAGAATCCAGCGAACCCATCCCGGAAAATGATTTCCGCTACGATGGCCCGATTCCCCAGTCCCGCGAAACTGGTATCGTCATGTTGGCAGATTCTTGCGAGGCGGCGCTGCGCAGTCTCAAAGATGCATCTTATGACGACGCTTTACTCATGGTGAATAAAATTCTCAAAGCTCGTTGGCACGATCGTCAACTCGTCGATTCCGGTTTAAGACGCGAAGAAATGCCCCTGATCGCTGAAATTTTTGTCCAAGTTTGGCAACAGTTCCATCACAAGAGGATTGCTTATCCCAAAATAACCGTTAAAACTTAGCTATTTTTGTTTAATTTCTCCTCAAAAAATAGGAAGGGTTGATTTGAGGTTCTATTTTTGTGGTATTATGATTCTATTCTCATAATGGAATATTTTTACTTTTTATATTTTTTGAAATCTTCCCATTATGAGATAAGTATAGCAAAAATTGGCAGCGATCGCAACCCCCTAAAACAAACTGCGGATGTGCCCAACAAAAACGAAACCAAGGTATTCCGGTAATCTTAGTCAAAGATAATACCAAGAAGTATAATATCACCCCAGAAAGACTACAACAGGACTTACGCAGGCGGGGCCAAAAACCCACTGCGTCAATCTCGCGACTCTAAACCCACGATTTTTCCTATCACCAAAGTTTTTTTGCGTAAGTCCTGTACAAATTGATCGGACTCAGGGCAGAAAGATATATCTTGTCAATAGCTACATGGAAACGGCGGGATTACTGTTAGCTTTGCGTCATGGTATTGTGCCAGTACAACTCGCCCAATGCCACAACTGAAGCCAATTTTTCTTTGACAGGACTTACGCAAAAAAACAACGGCGATCCGAAAAATCGTGGGTGTAGACTCGCGAGATTGACGCAGAGGGTTTTTGGCCCCGGGTGCGTAATATCATGTCCGGCTTTTCACCCCTAATAAAAATGCCTGAAACCATTGATTTTACAAGATTGCAATTATGGCCGATCCCTCGGAGATGATATAAGTCCTGTTAGTAAAGTTTTACAATACTTGACTGAGCCAGTTGAATGCTGGACAGATGAAGGATATACAGATGATATCCATTTGGGTTTTCTTGGTAATTGGTAATTGGTAATTGGTAATTGGTAGTAGGGGCGCTTTAATGAAATATTTCTTGGTTCGGAGTAAGGGCGGGTTTAACGAAATATCTCGTGGTGACACAGAATGGCAGGTAAAACCCGCCCCTACTTGAGTTAACTAACAACTTGATTGAATAAATAGCCATAAAAAAATAATTTCTATTATCATCCCTTGATTTTGCTGTCAACCATATGAAGGGAATTAAACAGATCTTAACTGGAAATAATATTGTAAGTTTTGTTAAAAATAATTTGTGTTAGCTCAATATTGGCATAATCGTGGTAAATTTGGCCTCGGATGAAATTATCTCATCAGGAAAACATCACGGCGCTCTTAGTTTGCGCATCTGTGTGAAAATTTAAGGAGTTTATTTTCATGAGACGAGTTATGAAAATAGGGATCGCTATGGCGATGTCCCTATTGCTTGTCCTGTCAGGAATCCTGCCTTGGCTTCCGACAGACGCGGCTTTGGCCCAGAGTAATCCTCATCGTCCCAACATCCTGGTGATCATGGGAGATGACATTGGTTGGACAAATGTCAGTGCCTATGAAAAGGGCATTGTGGGTTATGACACGCCCAACATCGATCGGATTGCCAAAGAAGGAATGCTGTTCACGGACTACTATGCTGAACAAAGCTGTACCGCAGGTCGGGCAGCTTTTATCACTGGGCAAAGTGGTCTCCGTACTGGCTTGCTTAAGGTCGGTTACCCGGGGGCATCCTTTGGCCTACAGAAAGATGACCCGACTTTAGCAGAAATGTTGAAGTCTGTGGGCTATGTGACGGGGCAGTTTGGTAAAAACCACTTAGGGGATCTCAATAAGTTTCTGCCGACGGTACATGGGTTCGATCAGTTCTTTGGCAACCTCTATCACTTGAATGCAGAAGAAGAGCCGGACAATGTGGACTATCCCGGCGGACGCGAGGGTGAATTTTACAAAAAATATGGTCCCCGTGGAGTCCTAGAGTGTAACGCAACAGATACACCCATACCGCTCGACCCTGAAGACGATCCTCGGTTTGGTGATGACTGGGGCAATCAGGAGTGCGAGGATACTGGCCCACTCGACAGCGAACGGATGAAGACCATCGATGAAGATATCTTGGAACACACCTAAAAATACCGGGAGCGTGGTAGCCCCGCATTTTTAAATCGGGGCGGAAACGCGATGCGAGCAGATTTATCTGCCGTCAATATTAGGTGAATTTAATTAATATTAACACTCAGGTTAAAAGGAGTAGATTATAATTTGACTTACAGCAACAAGAGGTGATAGTAATTGGCTAAAAGCAAGACTTTATCATTCATCACAGAAATTCCATTGATTGTAGATAGCAAGCAACATAAAGAACTACTATCTCGTTTTCAAGCAGCGAGACAACTATACAATGCTTGCCTGAACGAAGCAATCGCCAGAATGAATCTCGTGAGAAACTCAGAAGCCTTCCAGCAAGCCAAACAAATACATAGAGAAACTCTTAAAAAAAGAAGTGACGAATTCAACGATGCAAGAAGAGCATACAGATATTCTGATTACGACATGCAGGCATATGCAACAATCGTTAGTAATCGCTCAAAATGGATAGCTCAACTGCTTGACTCAAATACCCAACAAGTTTTAGCCACTCGCGCTTTTAAAGCCAGCGAAAAAGTCATGTTTGGGCGAGCCAAAAAGGTTCGCTATAAAGTACCTTCCAGATTTAGAAGCGTAGAAGGCAAAACCAACAAGCAAGGAATTAGGTGGAAAAACCACAAGTTAGTTTGGGGTAAATTAACCCTTACCCCTGATATTGATGCTCAAAACCCTGTCATTCAACATGGCTTAAACCATCCGGTAAAATACGTTCGCCTTCTGTGGCACGCCAGATGCTCCACTTGGGGGAACCCCAAGACCGCACTGGCTCGAGAACTCAATGGTAAGCAGCGCTGGTATGTTCAGTTAATTAACGAGGGAC